>DAOUAS010000054.1:0-37930 GCA_034433295.1 Anaerolineales bacterium
GGTGGACGTTGATACGGGTTGCCGCGTCGCGCACGAGCGCGTCGATCCTCAGGGGGGAGAACTTGAAATGCAGCGTCTTGCTTTGCAGGCGCGCCGACTCCAACATGTCCTCGATCAACCGTGTAAGACGGTCCGCCTCTTCGTCGATGATGTTGAGGAACTCGCGCCGTGTGGCTTCATCCCATACCGTATCTTCGCGCAGGAGGCTGGTGCTGTATCCTTTGATGAACCCCAGGGGTGTCCGTAATTCATGAGAAATCGTGGAAACAAAATCATCCTGCAGGCGCATCTGTCTTTGCACCGAATCCAACTCGGCGCGCGCCTCCTGCAAACCCCGGCGTTCGATCAATGCGGCGGTCCAAAACCCCTGCAAGGATGCGATTTGAATTTGGGACTCCAAATATTCAGGCCCCCCGAAGCGGATGAAGACCAGCGCGCCGCTCAATTTCGCGCCAATATATAACGGCACTCCAAGCAAATAAGCCAACCCCAGGCGTCCCGTTTTTCCAGTCACCCGCTGGGGTTCCTTTAACACGATTTGTCCTTTTGTGATCACCTCGGTTGCGACGCTTTCCCCCCAGGCGGCGTCGGCTTCGGCTGTCTTGCCGCGGCCAACCGCCCGCGCATACACAACCTCCACGCCTTTGGCGCGCGGGTCTTCAAGATAGATGGCCGCATTATCGAATACGAACGAGTCCCGCATGGATACGAACAGCACATCCAGAGCGGACCTCCAATCGTTCTTCTTCTGCACTTCCTGAAAAATATCATGCAGGGCTGAAAGGGTTAGCAGGTCCATGTTTACTCGCGCACAGCCAAAAGGGGGAATTTAAATGTGGAACCTTTTCCTTCCACGGATTGCACATCCAGCAGAGAGCCGTGCGCCTCGATAATCTGGCGAACAAGGGAAAGCCCCAAACCGGTGCCGCCAAAATGCCGCGTGGACGAGCCGTCGAGTTGATGAAACGGCTCGAAGATTTCCTTCAAGCGGGAGCCGGGAATTCCAATCCCCGTATCCGTTATGGAAACCAAGATAAGGTTATTTCCCTCCTCCTTGAGGGCGACCACGACACTTCCGCCTGACGGTGTGAATTTGATCCCATTATCCAAAAGCTGCCCAAGAACCCAGGAAATCTTTTCGGAATCTGCCTGCACCGGCGGAATATTATCCCGCGCGGAGACCAGAACCTGCACCCCGCGTTCCTCCGCCTTGGTGGATGCAGACTTGGCCGCCAGGGCTGTCAGGCGGCGGATATTTACCTTGTCCAGTTTCATGCTCATCTCGCCGTGTGAGGCAAGCGAGAACATGATCAGGTCTTCGATGATACTTTCGAGTTTGACGGCTGCCCGCTGGGACACTTGCAACGCGTGGCGCTGCTCATCGGAAATACTTCCCAGCGATTCCGTCACCATCAATTCGAGGTATCCCTTTACGTGGGTCAGCGGCGTGCGAAGCTCGTGCGAAATGTTCGCCACGAAATTCGCCTTCATTTGATTCAATTCCGAAAGCCTTTGCAGCGCTTCATTCAATTCGGCGGTGCGTTCCTTTACGCGCTGTTCGAGATTGCGATTCGCCGCCTGCAGCGCCGAGCGCAGTTGAATAATCTGCTCGGTGACCACCTGATCGAGTGCGGCGCGGTCCAACAGGTTGAGGTCGATCAATGCCTGACCCAGCAGATAATGCCCGCGCAGGGCAGTCTGTTCCTGTTGATATGCCAGCGCCGTGCGCAATTGCTCTTCTGTGAGCATTCCCTTCTGGACGATATATTCGCCCATGCGGGGGATCAACATTTCGGGAGTCAATTTTGAGATGTTTTGCGACATGATTTTCTCGGGTTTAAGCATATTGCGATTTCAAGACTCATTCAAGTATCCCGGCTTTTTCTAACCGGGATACAACGACCCGCAAGGGTTAAATCAAGTTAATTTTTCCAACAACGCATCCAGTTCTTCATCGGAATAATAATAGATGGTAACCGTGCCGCCCTTTTTTCCGTGCTTCAACGCGACCTTCGTACCGAGACTGCGCTGGAGTCTTTTTTCGACATCGTGCACATCGGCGTTCCTGACCGGCTTCTTCGCCTTGACCGGTTTCTGACCCATCAGCTTTCGCACCAGTTCTTCGGCCTGGCGCACGCTCATCGAAAGGTTCAGGATAATCTGCAAAGCGGATGCCTGCGCCTTTTGCGTGGACAAACCCAGCAATGCGCGGGCGTGTCCCTCCGTGATTTTTTCATCAACCAAGGCCTGTTTGACTACATCAGCCAATCCCAACAGACGCAGGGTGTTGGTGACAGTCACGCGGCTCTTTCCCACACGTTTCGCCACTGCCTCGTGCGAAAGTCCAAACTCCTCCACCAGTTGACGGTAGGCCTCGGCCTCTTCCAGCGCGTTCAAGTCAGCCCGCTGGACGTTTTCGATCAAAGCCACTTCGAGCATTTCCTGATTGTTCGCCTGCCGCGTGATGACAGGGACAGTCCGCAAGCCGGCACGCTGCGCGGCCTGCCAGCGGCGTTCGCCCGCGATGAGGACAAACTTCCCGTCGGTTTTGGGAATGACAATCAGCGGCTGGATGACGCCATGCTCACGGATGGATGCCGCCAACTCGGCCAATTCCTCTTCATGAAAGTGGATGCGCGGCTGGCGCGGGTTGCGTTGAATCGCATCCACCGATACCTGCTGTACGCCGCCTCCGGAGCCGGTGGAAACAGCAGAAGGAACCTTCCCTCCCGCGGGAATGAGCGCATCCAATCCTTTGCCGAGACCTGTTCGTTGAGCCATTTGTGATTCCTTTTCTATCACTCTTTACCACAGAGGTCACGGAGTGCACAGAGAATAATCGAGGCTCTGTGCTCCCGATGGTCTCCGTGGTTAGTGCCTTTTATCTCCCATCAGCAATTCCTTCGCCAGCGCCTCATACGCCACCGCGCCCACAGAGGTGGGGGCATACGCCGAGATCGGCAATCCATACGAAGGCGCTTCGGCAAGGCGGACACTGCGCGGGATAATGCTCCTGAAAACCTGATCGGGAAAGTGCCTGTTCACCTCGGTCACAACATCGGACGAAAGGTTGGTGCGGTTATCGAACATGGTCAGCACCACGCCGCGCACGGCCAATTCAGGGAAGAGCAGGGAACGCACCCGCTCGATGGTCTGGGTCAACTGTCCCAAGCCTTCCAGCGCGAGATATTCGCATTGCACCGGCACAATGACGCCATTCCTGGCCGCCATCAACCCGTTGACAGTCAACAACCCCAGCGAAGGCGGACAATCCACAAAAATGTAATCGTATTTATTCGCAAGCGGTTCCAGCGCCTTCCGCAATCGGGATTCACGCGCAAGTTCGTCCACCAGTTCCACTTCCGCCCCGGCCAACGAGGGTGATGAAGGAAGCAACGACAGTCTCAATCGTTCGTTCAGCAAAACATAGGAAGCAACATTGACATCGCCCAGCAGAGCCTCGTAGGTTCCGCCTTCCACGCCAAGTTTATCCACGCCGAGACAGGAGGTGGCATTGGCTTGCGGGTCCAAATCCACAACCAACACGCGCTGACCCAGCTGCGCCAGATAAGCGGCAAGATTAATGGTGGTCGTAGTCTTTCCCACGCCGCCCTTTTGATTCACCAGTGTATAAATACGCGTCACGTCAACACCTCCATTAAACATTCTTCGACTTCCCGCAAAGTTGGGATTCCCTTCAAGCCGATTCGGGTCACAGAGCGCGCCGCAAGTTGGGTGGCAAACCGCGCCGCCTCCCACGGGTCGCGCGTGTGAACCATGCGGACAAGAAACGCCGCCGCAAAAACATCGCCCGCGCCCGTCCCATCCAGCTCCTGCACTGCCTGCGGGCGGAACCGACGGCGGTCGCCGTTCCAATGCAAGACCGAACCCGCCTCCCCTTCGGTCAGACACAGGATGCGGGTGTGGTGTGACATCTCTTCGACAAGTTCCAGATCGCGGTTGACATCTTCCACGCTCAACACTACCGCCCCCGCGTGACGAAGAACCTGCTCGCTCGCATTCGCGTCCCAGGGCTTTGCAAACACCTGGCCTTTTTCATCCCAGCCGCGCATCCAGCCTTGCGGAGTGACGCCAAGCAACGAGCCTGACAGTTTTTCGGCAAGCGAGGAATCCACTTCATCCGCAATCGGCGCAAGGTGAATGATCGGCGCGCTGCGCCAAACCTGCGGGATGTGTTCCAACGTCAGCGGCGCGGCGCGGTGATGCAATACCTGCCTGCGTCCGTCTGGAGTTTTTATATTTTCGAAAGTTGTACTATGTTCCGATGGGACACTCACGATTGAAATGCCCGCCAACTCCCCCAGCGGCGCATCCGCTCCCGATGAAGTAACAATTCCCACACGCAAACCCAACGCCCGCGCAGTCAACCCGGCATAGGCAACCGTCCCGCCCAGTTGAAAACCTGTCGGCGTGACATCTGCCGCCACATGACCCACAAGCAGATAATCCACAGGTTGGAGGGAAACGAGTTCAAACATGGGTAGATTATAAAGGATGAAGGCTGAAGGATGAAGGACGAAAAAAAGACCGCCTCGCGGCGGTCCTTTTTTACAGACGACTGATTACTGTTTTTTCGGCAAAATCACCACTTTGCGATGCGGTTCTTCGCCGGTGCTTTCGGTAGTCACCGCGGGATGCCCACGCAGTTCAATGTGGATGGTGCGGCGTTCGCTGGCAGTCATGGGTTCGAGCGTGGCCTTGCGTCCGGTTTTTATGACCTGGTCCACCATGCGCAGGGCAATCTGGCGGACTTGTTTTTCGCGGCGCTCACGGTAACCTTCAACATCCACCACCAACTGCACCCACTGCTGGGTCTGCTTGCCAACCATCAGCGAGGCGACATGTTGGAGGGCGGTCAATGTTTCGGCGTGACGCCCAATCAATGCACTCAAGTTGTCTCCGTGAACATCCACCTGAATCACGCGGCGGTCATCGGTGCTGGTCTCATCGTAATGCGCCGAGACTTGAGCCGTCATGTCAAGGTGGTAGATCAACCTGGAGACGATGGATTCAGTCGCATCCAAAACCGGGTCGGCGGCATGACTTTCCACTTTCGGAGCGGGGACAGGCGCCGGCTTTCGCTGTTCGACTTTCTTTTCAGGGCGGCGTGGCTTGGACTCAGCTTTGGACTCCGCCTTCTGCTGGTTCTTCAACTCAGGCTTTGGTTCAGCTTTTGACTCTGGCTTGACTTCCTTCGCCATGGGCGTGGATTCGGACCTTTTAGCGGGTTCAGGACCGGGCTTGGGCGCAATAGCGGGAGCCGCTTCCATCAGAGGCGGGTTGACGGTCAACCGTACGCGCACCTGACGTCCGCCAAATCCAAATAAACCTTTGCTGCCAGAATCCAGCACTTCCACTGAAACCGCATCCGCCGTGAGACCCAACTGAGCCAGACCTTGTGCAAGGGCTTCTTCGACCGTTGGTGCAATGATTTCCAGTGTGGTTCTATCGCTCATGGTTTCTCCCTATTTTTTGGCAACATGCTTTTTGTTTTTGTTTCCGCCGGGGATCAGGCTGCTCCAGTTGGCGCGTCCCGTGGCGGCATATTGAACGATACCCAGCAGGTTGCTTGTAATGAAGTAGACTGAAATACCCGAAGCAAAGGTCAGCGCAAACCAGCCAAGCAGGAGCGGCATGTAAATGCTCATCATGTTGGACATCTGGGCGCTCTGATCGTTGGGGTTGCTCGATGCCGGCATGGTCAGTTTGGACTGGACGTAGGTGGTCAACGCCACAATGATCGCAAGGGTTGGCAGGGCAAAGCCAAAGACTTGAATGGACTCGGGACTGCCAAGATCCATCCATAAAAATTTGCTGTTGAGCGGGATGATGCCCTCAACATTTTGGAAGGGGTATATCGCGCGCGCAAGCTTGAGCATGTCGAAAGGCGTGGCAGAAAGCGCGTGCGTAATGCTTTGATACAAGCCGATGATGATGGGGAATTGAATCAAGGTCGGCAGGCAGGATGCGAAAGGATTAATGCCTTTTTCCTTATAAACCCGCATTTGTTCCTGAGCGAGTTTTTCCTTGTCCTTCGCGTACTTCTTTTGAATATCCTGCCAATCCTTGTCGTTCTGTAATTCCTGCATGGCCTGGGCGCCTTTGACCTGAGAGGCATTCAGCGGCCAAGTGATGGCTCGAATCAGGATGGTGAACAAAATGATCGCCAGACCAAACATGTGTGGACCATGACCGAGCGCGTCATAGATCCACAATAAAAGATTGGTCATGGGGTTGATGATAATGGTATCCCACATGGGTCAGTTTCCTTATTTGGCGGGTGTAAACGTCCAGACTTGTTTGCCTTGAACATCGTAGGCGGCGAGGGCAATTTCGGCCTTATAGGGGGCGGCGAGAATCAATTCACCCGTGGCAACGGGCGGGGTGTAGATGGCCTGGTCAAGGGTCTTTTCCCAGACAATCTTTCCGTCACGGTCCAGGGCGAAGAAGCTTCCCGATTCGGTTGCGACGTAAATATGGTCGCCCGCCAGAAGCAGGCTTGCCACAATCGGGCCGTCGGGTTGGACGCTGTCCCAATTCTGACTGCCGCTGGCAAGGTCAAGCGAATAGACTTTTCCATCCAGATCGGCGTAGTAGAGTGTTTCACCATCCACCACGGGCGAACCCCAAACCCAATTCCCGGCCTTGGCGACAACTTCATGACTTCCATCCGGTTTGACAAATTCCACGTTGGAAGCAAATGAACCCGCATAAACGCCGTCGGCGCCAACGGCTGGACTGCCCGGAACGGCTCCACCCAAATTAACAGTTTCCAAAACAGCACCGCGCACGGGATCGATAATGTGAAGATGATGATCGAGCGAGGTCACATAAAGCAAAGCGCCGTCGGTGGCAGGAGCCGACCATAGCGCGCCGCCCAATTCGATTGGATCCGCAACTTGCTTTCCATTCATATCAAGGACATACAGAAAACCGTCTGTGTTGGGCGCATAGATGGTTTCATTTAACACAAGCGGCGAAGCCAGCCATGTGCCTTTGCCCAGAACTTCGCCCCAATTTTCCCTGCCGGTTGCGGGGTCGATACTGGTGAAGGAATGGGTCGAACCTGCGCTGCCGATCAGGAGTTGCCCATTGGGGGTAAGCACGGGTGTCGCGTAAAACAGCAGTTTGTTATCGGCTTCAGCGGGATAACGCCAAACCTCCTTGCCTGTTTGCAGGTTCACCGCATAAACAAAGGAGCCGCCGGAAACATAGGCGCGCTCCGCGTCCGCGGCAAGCCCGTGCCAGTTGTTGGACAATGTCTGTCCCGAACAGGCGCTCAGGACAAGTGATCCAAGCGCAATCAACGAAATCAGGATCAATCGTTTTGTGTTCAAGTTAGTTACTTCTCCTCGTAAGTCATGACGCGAAAAGCCGTCATGTGAAAGTTGCTAGGGGACGGGATCATATCCGCCGGGGTTGAAGGGGTTGCAACGCAGTACGCGCCAGACCGCCATCAACGAACCTTTCAATACGCCGTGCTTGTAAACCGCCTGATAGCCATAATGGGAGCAGGAGGGATAGAAGCGACAGGTGTTGGCGGGCAATCCCGGCGAAATTATCATCTGGTATAAACGAATCAAGGCCAACACAGCAATGCGCGGCCAATTGACCAGTGTGCGCGGCATGTCCCGCAGTCGCGGCTCGCTGGAATAATCATGCAAATGGAACTCTTTTTCAGGATTCATCCGAGGGGAGAATTTTGGCGCGGCGGAAGAGGTTATCCAACGCGGCGCGGGTGTCCTGCAAGGTGGCGGTCACAAGCGGCGGACGGGCGATCAGGATCAAATCCAAGCCTGGAGCGAAGGTGCTCAGGTAGGGACGCATCGCCTCGCGTAACAGTCGCTTGGCCCGGTTGCGATGGACTGCGGTTCCCGTTGTTTTTCCCGCAGTCACACCCACACGCACATGCTCACACATGTCACAAGCCTGGACCACCAACACAACAAGCGGGTGGGCATAAGACTTGCCGATTCGCCGCACCCGCTTGAAATCTTCAGATCGGGTCAGGCGAAATTTGCGCTGCACCCGCACCTCGATGTTTATCCCTGCTCACCAAATCCGCAGGGATCGACCTACCAACGTACTTTCTTGACGTGCTCGTTGGACCTGACTGTCAATTGATGACGGCCGCGCAAGCGACGCCGTTTCAACACGTTGCGTCCGTCGGCCGTGGACATGCGGCTTCTAAAACCGTGCACACGCACACGGCGGCGGATCTTGGGCTGATATGTTCTTTTGGTCATTCGAAAACACTTCCTTTGTAAAAGATAATTGCAAGTCCCGCTGGACAGGGATCTAGCTTTCAAATTGTGGCGCGGAATTATACCTCAATGGATTGGATTCGGTCAATTTTTATCGAGTCCCAAAACAGAATTCACAAGACACGCTGGCAAATGCCGGATAAAAGTTAACAAATAAGGGAAGTGCGGGTACAATACAAATTATCTTATTTCCCCCGTCGTGATGCGACGGGTACCTTAACTCCAAGGAGAAACCCCATGTACCACACCATCATAATTGTTGGCAATGTAGGCAAGGATCCCGAGATGCGTTATACCCCATCCGGTCAGGCTGTCACTTCATTCTCTGTCGCCACCAACCGGCAATATACCGGGAACAATGGCGAACAAGTCAAGGAGACCATCTGGTTCCGCGTTTCAACATGGGGAAAAACTGCAGAGGTGTGCAACCAATACGTTAAGAAGGGGTCCAAAGTGCTTGTAGAGGGAAGACTTACCCCGGATAAAGCCACGGGCGGTCCACGCATTTGGACCAAGCAGGATGGGACGGCTGGCGCCTCGTTTGAAGTTACCGCCGCCACAGTGCGCTTCCTTTCCTCACGTGGAGACGGCGACAGCGGACCGGTAGCGGGCGGCGGCGGTATGGAAATGGCCGAACTTCCTCCCGAAGACGATATTCCCTTCTAACCTTGTAAAAAACCTGGGCTTCGGAAATTTTTCAAAACTTCCGAAGCCCTAATTAATGGACAACCTGATGACCAATCCCCAAATTCCTCCCAAAAATGCGGGCCCAATTCTAGAACTCCCGGCAGACCTCGATACCATATATGCAAACCTGGCGCGCATTGCCCATTCCCCTGCCGACATCGTGCTGGACTTTGCACACCTTCTGCCCGGCGAGGCAAGGGCCAAAATCCGGGCGCGCGTGGTCATGACGCCGCTCAGCGCAAAGTTGTTAGTAAAAGCCCTCACCGAAAACCTTGCCCGCTACGAAGCGTCCTTTGGAGAGATCAACCTACCCACCAACAACTCGCTTGCCGATAATCTCTTCCGCCCTTTTCAACAGCCGCCTGAACCAACCAAAGAACCTTGAACTGCCATGCACAAACTCGAACAAATCACAGACCGCATTAGAAAATCCTTCGACGCCCGCACGGCCGCCCGTGACCATGCGCTTGCGCTTGCTCGGCAGTTGACCCGTGCCTGCTCACTCGCCATTCGCGCCGTCCACCGCGACGAGGTTGATACCATGAATGCCCATCTGCTGGAAGCGCGGCAAATGGCGGACACGCTGCGCGACTCTCTTGCATCCCATCCCGACCTGTTCTATACGGGATACACACAGGATGCGCTCAAGGAATATGTGGAAGCGAACGTCACCTGCGCCTTGATCCGCAACGAGCCGCTTCAGACTCCCGAAGAGTTGGTCGTTGAACCCGCGACCTATCTCAACGGGTTGGCGGAGGTCGTCGGGGAGTTGCGCCGCCGCAGCCTGGACATCCTCCGCCACGGGTATTCACCAGAAGTGGAACGCCTGCTTGGCATCATGGATGAAATCTATTCCATCATGGTCACCATGGACTATCCCGACGCCATCACCAACGGACTGCGCCGTCAGACCGACCTGGCGCGCGGCATCATCGAAAAGACACGCGGCGACATCACCTTCAGTCTGCGCGGCGAGCACCTCACCCAAGCCATCAGCCGCCTGAGCGCCCAGTTGAACAGCGACCCGGCCAACGGTCAGGAAGGAAAGGGGTAATCGCATGGCAAAGGGCGGGCGTCGTTATCCGCTTGTCGTCTACACCCGCATGATGGATCGTTGGTGGCCGGCAATCTTAACGCTGGGTCTCGCCCTGCTGGCTCTGGCTTGGGCGCTGCGCAGTTGGGGGTTTGAAGACTGGCGCTGGCTTGTTTCTTCCAGCATTGGCATCCTTAGTATATTCCTCGGAATCCTGCTATTGATCCTTCGCAAAAGCGCATACGTTCAGCCGTTCAGCGATCACCTGCGGCTGGCGACGCCTTTCCTGCGCCTGAGCGTTTCATATCGCAGAATACGACGCGCCTACTCGGCAAACATGGGCGCCCTGTTTCCACGAAATGCCGTCTCGAGCTGGCGGGCGGAGATCATCGAACCGATGGCAAGGATGACCGCAATCGTCATCGAACTAAACAGTCACCCCATGTCTCCATCCTCCTTGCGAATGTTCCTGTCACCGCTTTTTTTCAAGGACAAGAGTCCGCATTTCGTGATCCTGGTCGATGATTGGATGAAATTCAGCGCCGAACTGGAAAGCATGAGGGGCGGTGGCGGTTCTGCTCCCGCGCCGCGTCAAAACCGCAGAACCAATTCCATCCTTTCGCGGCTGCCGGGTAAGGATAAATGAACGTCTATTTCGCTTGCTCCATTACCGGCGGGAGGGAATTCGAGCCCGTTTATCAGGAGATTGTCGCCGCGCTTACAATGGATGGATATGAGATTCTCACATTTCATCTGGCGCAATCCGATGTGATTCAAAACGAACAAATGCTCGCCCCGCAGGAAGTTTACGAACGCGATACAGACTGGATCAAAAACTGCGACGCGCTCATCGCGGAAGTCAGTGTGCCGTCCCACGGCGTGGGATATGAAATCGGGTACGCGCTCAATCTTGGTAAACCCGTGTTATGCCTTTACCGGCAGGATCGCAAAGTCTCGAAAATGCTCACCGGAAACCCAAATCAGGCGTTGTGCATCCGGGCTTACAGCAGTGTGGAAGAGGCAATTTCGCGGGCTCGGATTTTTCTCAAGGTTGGGCAACGATTGTGAAGGTCATCACAACTATTTGGTGACATTTAGCGGTGGTTAAATTCATGGAACTCGTTTATTATGAGGGTGGAGACAAACAGACACCTCCTCCTGTCTCCTCCTTTGGCGAAAGTTGCCGCTGAGTTCTTCCTCAGCGGCAACGTTTTTAATGTTTTAAAACGGTGGAATTCATGCTTCATTGTCCGCCAAACATCTCAGGTAAAATACTCTCATGACTACATGGCGACTTTTACACACTCCCGCAGCCACTGGCGCATGGAACATGGCTGTGGACGAATCCATCCTTGAGCATATCTATCGCGGGGAATCACTGCCTACGCTTCGTCTGTATTCCTGGAATCCACCCTGTCTTTCTTTGGGACACGCACAGCCTTTTGCGGACGTGGATATGGAGCGGCTGAAATCTCACGGCTGGGACTTGGTCCGCCGCGCAACGGGTGGACGGGCGATCCTGCACACCGACGAACTCACCTACTCCGTCACAGGGCGGGAGGATGACCCCGTGCTCGTCGGCGGCATTCTGGAATCCTACAACCGCATCGCGCAGGCGTTGATGTATGCCGTCCGCGAGTTGGGACTGCCTGTCGAGATGAAGGAATATGCAGACCAGCCTGCGACGAAGAATCAAAACCCCGTCTGCTTTGAAGTGCCAGCCACGTATGAAATCACGGTCAACGGGAAGAAGATCATCGGCTCGGCGCAGGCGCGGAAGAAGGAAGGCGTTCTGCAACATGGCTCGCTTCCGCTGGTTGGTGACTTGACTCAAATTTGTCAGGCGCTTGTCTTCAAAGACGAAGCCGCAAGGGAAGTCGCGGCACAACGTCTGCTGGCACGCGCCACGACGGTTCAGTCCGTGATCGGGGAGAAAAAGGATTGGGAAACAGCAGCCCAGGCTTTCGTCCGCGGGTTTGAAGTCCAGTTGGGAATCAGCTTCGAGAGCGGAGTCCTCTCCTCATCCGAAGAAAAAAGAGCGGCGGAACTTGTCGAAAAGAAATACGCGCATCCATCGTGGACGGAGAAGTCATGAAGAAATTTCTGGTCTATGGCTCGTACGGGTACACGGGAAAGTTGATCGTCGAGCAGGCAGTGAAGCAGGGGTTGAAGCCATTGCTCGCGGGGCGTGATGAAAAGCAACTGTGCGCGCAAGCCGAAAAATTTGGTTTGGAATATCGCGCCTTTTCGGTCGAAGACACCGCCGCGCTCGATGCGGCTTTGCTCGAAGTGGATGCGGTTCTGCATTGCGCGGGTCCGTTCGTGCTGACCTTTCGGCAGATGGCGGAGGGCTGCATTCGCACGGGGCGGCATTATGTGGACATCAGCGGCGAGATTGAAGGCTTCGAGGCGCTGGCGGCGATGGACGGCGAGGCAAAACGCGCGGGCGTGATGTTGCTGCCAGGCGGCGGCTTCGACGTGGTTCCGTCGGATTGTTTGAGCGCGTATGTGGCGGGCAAACTTCCGAGCGCGACGCATCTCGAACTTTACATAAAAAGCATTGGCAGCGGAGTCTCGCGTGGCACGGCCCGTTCGGGCATCGAAAACAGCCATCGCGAAGGACGCGTCCGCCGCGACGGAAAAATTATCAGCGTGCCGCATTTGTGGGGCGTCAAAGATGTGGACTTTGGGCGCGGAGCCACACGGCTGGTTTCGATGGGTTGGGGCGACGTCAGCACGGCGTATCACAGCACGGGCATCCCCAACGTGACGGTGTACATGAGTTTCCCTTCCGTGATGTTCGGCTTCATGCGTTTGACCCGCGTGATGGGTCCGCTGCTGTACACCCGCGCCGCAAGGGACTTCATCAAATGGTTCATTGGAAAATTCTTCGCGCCTGGTCCCACGCCCGAACAAAATAAGAACGGATTCAGTTTGCTCATCGCTGAAGTGACCGATGGCAAAAATGTTTTCCGCGCTAAGTTGCGGACTCCCGAAGCGTACTATTTGACCGCGCTGACGTCTCTTGAAATCGTCAAGCGGATTTTGGGAGGCGACCTCAAAGCTGGTTTCCAGACTCCAAGCCGAGTCTACGGGGCGGATTTCATTCTGCAATTCGCGGGCGTGATGCGGAAAGATTTGTGAAAACCATTGTTGCCGCAGGAAGCGCGAAGGGATTTCGGGGATTTTGAATGAAATCCGCTATTCAGCAGCAAGGTCAGTAGGCGGCATAGGGGTCAGGTTGCGTTTCTTACCCCAAAGTTCCTGTGTTTGTCTGTGAATATTCCAGATGGTTTCCTCTGTCAGATTCTTCGAAACAACCGCGGGGAAGGCTTCTTCGAAATAACTATATGGGGGACGGTTGTCGAGATTGGCTGAGTGATAATCGAGTTTCTCCTCCATCTGATGCAGGCGGGTGATCTCGGTATTCGGATGATAGGTCAGGATATTGGGGCTGGCAATATGCAGCAAATCCTCGGCAAGCAACTCCTCGACTTTCGAGATGGTTTCGACAATGGTTTCAGAAGTCTCCCCTTCCAGCCCGAATAACACCGAAGACCCCACCCGAATTCCCGCCTGGCGGGCCAAACCCAAGGCGCGACGCACACGCGCCTCCCAGGGTTCCTTTTTATTCATATTCTTATGCACGTTGGCAATCACATCCTCCGCCATGCTTTCGATGCCGATATAAATATAAGTGCATCCCGCCGCCCTCATGGTATCCAATACGAAACCCGCCTCATCAGGGTTGTGGCGCGAAGCAAGAATATCCACTGTGAATTGCGCGCCCCACTGCAGGTTGATGACCTTTTCGCGGTCAACCGTCCTGCCAGACAAAACAACCTGCGGCGTCTCCGCCCCCTCAGCCGCCTCGCGGACTTTCATCCACGCGCGGCAGAAGTTGACAATGTCTCCCACATTGCCGCCCCAAAAAACGGAATCGTCGAAGAAGATCGACTCGGCTCCATATTCAATGTACTCGACCATGCGTTCGACCGCGTTCCTGATTCCCTGACCGCCAAATGAAATGAACGCGCCGACAACCGTCGAACCTTCGGAACAAAAAAAACAATGATAGGGGCAGGCATTGGTTACCATGAAATGCGCTGTTCGTAAAATTTGCCCGTCCCTCTCGAAAATCGGGAAACTCGCGCGAATGGCAAATGCGCGATACGGGGAGGGAAGTTCATGTAATTTGATTTTTGTCCCAGTCAGCGCCCAGACATCAACCTGACCTTTATCCATTGCAACAATCAGCGCATAGCCTGGCGGCTGACCAAGCACAGGCGCAAAGTCCGACAGGGCTTTGATGACGTCACCCACACGCACCGATTTCGTCTCGATATCCATGGCAAGGGAAATGGCTTTCATCAACAGATCCAGCGCATAGTATCCCTGTCCGGCAATGGCAAAGTCAACCATTGACTCGACATCACCCTCATAAATCTTGCGAAAGGTACTGGTCGGCGCAAAAGCGACCTGCCCGGTTTGGGCGTCGTAGTGGATGGTTTCGTCGGCATGGCGTCCTCCCAGCACGATGATACAGTCTGGCAAAACGCGGCGGATGGCGCGAATCATATCGAGCGCGTAACGGTGGGCGGGCGATACGGCGCTAATCAAAATGACTTTCGGCTCGATCTTCATCAAAACCGAGTTGACGAAATATTCCCTGATTTTGTCGTTCCACACGCGCGGATCGAAAACCGTCTGGTCGGTATTCAAGAACCGTCCATCATAGTTTCTGATCCCGCTTTCACTCACAGTCCGTCGATATTGCAAGGACGGATATTCACCCCAGCGTGGGCAAAGGTCGTTATAGGGAGAGTCTTCATCAAATCCGGATTTACGCGCCTGCACAGCCTGGTCCACGGCAACGCTGAGTGCGCCGTATAGACACATCGGGTCGCCGGGGAATTCGATCTTCTCCTCATGAGTCGACATGACTGGTGCGACAATTTCCAATACGGGGTAGGAACGCGCAAGCCATCGGCGTTCTTCGACAGTTAATTCTGCATCGATAGCGGTCAAGGTTTCGAGGTTTGATTTGAGCGCATTCCGCCGATCCAAAAGCTGTTGTCTGATACCAGCCGGTACTTCATGCCCTGCAGGTGAAACGCTGTCATATTGTGCGTGTACTGTGATGTTGAACATATTCATCCTCAATGAAGTCGACGTCTATTGAAAAAAAATAATTATATGCAATTCCTGCGCGGGGGATTTCACCGGGGTTTGCAAATTTGCAAACAATTTTCCCGCTTCCACGGTGGGGGGATTCGGTAAAATATCATGTATGATTCCCAACGATTTGCAGGTTGAAATCCAGGTCGCTCGACATATTGCGGACATCGACGAAAATGAGTGGGATGGATTGAGCGGGAATCTACCATTTCAAAGCCATCGCTGGTACCGGTTTGGCGAACGCGTCATGGACGATTGCCAGCCGGTTTATCTCCTGGCATATCAGGGCAAGCGGCTGATTGGACGCGCCGCTCTATGGGTGGTCCATAACGAGCCGCTTCCCAAAAATGTAGGCAGGTGGCGTGACACATTGCAGGCGATTCTGCGCCGCCGGCCCTTATTGACCTGTCGTTCGCCGTTTTCCAACCTACATGGCATCATCTTGCCCGCCCCGCCAATGCGAGACAAGGCCCTGGAAATGCTAAGTCAAGCCGCAATTAAGGAGACCCGCCGGCATCACGGTTCCCTGCTGATCTTTGATTACCTTGAAAATGAACAGGTCAATTGGCCTGGATGGCCGCGGCAATCTGTTTCCATGAATCTCGCCGCCCCCAACACCGTACTGACCCTCCAATGGGAATCTTTCGAAGAGTATCTGGCTAAAAACAAATGGCGCATACGCCAGCACTACAAACGCAGCAGCCACTCTGCCGCAGATTTAGGGATACGGATTACGAGGCATGACTCCGTGGGCGATTTCGATGCCGCGTTGGCCCTGATCCGCAACATGGAACGGCGTCACGCCTCCCCGCCGAATCCGTGGGTATGCAGCATGATCAATAACATGGACATGGTGGAACATACCTGGCTGGAAGCGCATATTGGCAGACAACTTGCAGGGTGTCTGTTGCTGCTGGTGGATAACGGTGTCCAAATCGCCGTCCTGCCCGGACTGGCTGAGGATGTGCAGTTCGCATATTTTATGTTGCTTTATGAAGCCATCGAGGAGGCCTTCGAAAAAAAACTGACCGCCCTGCGTTGGGGAAGCGGGGCTTACGAAACCAAGCGCCGGTTGGGATTTGAATTGGACATGAACGATAACGTAATGTTCATGTCCGCCAATCCACTTGTCAATTTTATGATGCAGCGCCTTTTTTGAAGCATCAGGTTCACGAGTTATGCAACAACCTTGACCAGGAGACTCATCCAATGCCAGAGCGCATCATTATCGCAGGTATCTATCGCAGCGGGACATCCCTTAACACGGAACTTGTCCGCCGTTGGGGCGCGTATGCCGGGCGGAAGGAGGATATTTTTCAAGACGAATATGGCTACCTCGAACATCTCGCCCTCCAAAAGCTGAACGACGAATTGCTGAACGAAAACAGCCGCATCCCAACCCCCGTCGATGAATTGCTGGAAAAGGCGCAGAATCCAGTCCTACGGGAACGCGCTTTGAAAATATTGGACGGGATGGATCGCGAAGCGGAACAAAATGAAGCCATTGCCTGGGTCTGGAAGGACCCGCGCCTGCCGCTGGCTCTCCCCTTTTGGGCGGATGTGTGGGGCGACGTCATCTACGTGATCCCCATCCGCCATCCCATCGAGACGATTCATTCAGGGGCAAAGATGGAAGGGTTGGAACCGGATCAGGTTCCGCTCTCGGCTGGATTCGCCTACTGGCAGTTTTGCATGTTGAACCTGCTTCGGTTCACGCAAAACAGCAAACGAAAAATCTTCATCGCCTACGACCAGTTAATCGAGAAGCCCGAGCAGGAATCCGTGCGTCTTTGCCAATTCCTGGACGAACAATGCGGCGTTAAGAACTTCTCAGCCGAACGTATTCAAAACATGGCGGAGCAGGTCACGGCTGGCGGACGCCACTTCCAGCAGTCCCAGTCCCTGGCGAATGTCGAAATCTGCACGCGGGAACAGCGGGCGTTGTACAACTTCCTCAGGGTAAAGACAATCTACCCTGAGGAGGCTTTCAACCTCGACGATTTTGCCATGTATCCAGGCTGGCTGGAATATTTGCAAACATTGGATGTACTCGTATCAGCAATCCAACAAGAAGGACAGCCAAAATGATAAAAGGTTTCCCTCTCTCGATCCTCCTGGTTGTCATTGTGGTCGTTTTTATGGCAACCGATTTCTATTTTTTATCGCAACATGACCGCAACCGAAAAGAAGGCGGGAAAGGCTGGTCATGGGATTACACATTATTCCTCCTGGGAATGGGTCTATTCCTCGTCCTGCAACCGGTTATTTTGCCGGCTATTGGTCTTCATGTGAAGAATATATGGGGAATAATTGTTCAATCGCTCGGAGGGGTTGGCGTACTATTAGGACTTGGCTTGCACATTTGGTCGCGCCAACATCTTCAACACTTTTACACGGAACGTGTGGAGGTACAGCCAGATCACAGGGTAATTGACACGGGACCGTATGCCTTAATGCGGCACCCCATCTTTACCTCGTTTTTTTTACTGGCAGCAGGAGTATTCCTGATTAATCCCGCAATTACAACGCTACTCATCGTTACTTATACTTTTTGGGCATTCACTACCTCGGCGCGAGAGGAAGATAAAGTATTAAGCGAAAGCGTGCCAGGTTATGCGGACTACCTAAAACGCACCCCGCGTTTTTTGCCCCGTCTTTGGAGAAAATAACATGGAGCACTTTGACCGCGAAAAATTTCTTTCCCTTCCCACCGAGGAAGTGGCAAAGATTGTACGCACCGGTAAACCAAAGGTTTGCGTCCTGCCCTTCAATGGCACACGCCGCTGGTTTTTGCTGGAATATGGGCGGGATTTCAAAGAGGATGCGGCGCAGCGTTACGTGGAAGTGACCATCGAGGCGACCATTCGCGCCTGCAAGTTGATCTTCGACCACGGCATCGACACCTTTATCATGCCTGTGTTCGGCGGCGAGATCATGAACCGCGGCGAGGAGTACATGCGCGAGATTGGCGCAGCCATGACCATGATTGCCACACATCCCGTCTTCCTCGACTTTTACAAGGAATATGACATCCGCCTCCATTTTTACGGGGACTACCGCAAGCAACTGGAAAGTACTCCCTACGCGCATGTCTGCGACATCTTCGATGAAGCCACCCGCCAGACAGCCCATCACAAGAGCCGCAGGTTGTTCTATGGCGTCTGCGGCGATGATGCAACTGAAACGATTGGGGAACTCGCTGTGGGGTATTATAAGGAACACGGCGCCACCCCGTCCCGCCGACAGTTGATCGAAATGTACTACGGCGAATACATCGAGAAAGCGGACATTTTCATCGGGTACGAGAAATTCAACGTCTTCGATTACCCCATGCTTGGCTGGGGGGAGGAAAGCCTGTACTACATGGCCGCTCCGTCGTTCTATCTGAACAAGTCCTTGCTGAGGAAGATTCTCTACGATTACATTTACCTCCGCCCGGTCCAGGACCCCGATTACTTCACCATGCCGGAGGAGGATTTCGAAGCCATGCGCCATTTCTACAAAGTCAACAGTGAAGTTGCCTTTGGAGTTGGCGAAATGCGAGGCGGCATTTGGTATTCAAAGTCCGGTGTGAGGGAGTAAATCATTTTCCGACATCGGTACTGAGAAAGAAGGCAAGATGATAAACAAAACGCAAACCATATGGGCGAAGCTTAACAGTTTCTCAAAAATAGACCCTGATGATGCCCGTCGAGGAAGATTGCTAAATATCCTCTTGGCGGGATCCGCAATACTAAGCCTGCTTTCCATAATTGTCATTTCCATAATCCTTACCGCCAATTCCGCCTGGCAAAAGCCCGGAAATTCATTATTGGTTTTGATTTTTGGGATAGGTGCTATAAGCGGTCCGGTTCTTCTATTTATCAATCAGTATTCTGTAAAATATGCTTCCTTCTTTTTCCTGACCCTGCTTACTGTGGTATTTACATTTAGCGATACCCCGGCGGAACTTTCAAACGGGCGTTCGTCCTTTGTATTTTTTATTCCCATCGCGATTTCAAGTCTGTTACTAGCGCCATCGAGCAGTTTCTTATTCGCAATCGGAAACACTGTCATCATAGCCTGGCTGGCAAAACAGGGCGATGTGGCGGTGAATGTTCCCACGATCACCGGCTTTTTCATGCTTGCTCTCGTATCGTGGCTTTCGGCGCGCAGTCTGCAACAGGCCTTGAGCAATCTCCGCGTCATCAATCTCAATCTCGACAAACTCGTGGAAGAAAAGACCGCGGAACTGGCAACGACGCTGGCGCGCGAAGTCGAATTGTCAGGGCGCAACCAGGCCATTCTTAATTCGATTGCAGACGGTGTAATCGTGTTTGATGCCAACCACGTTTCCATTTTGGCAAATCCGGCTTTGTGCAAAATTATCGAAACACCGATGGAAAATTTGAGGGGAATAAACCTCGTCGACTTTGTAAATACTGAAGAATTGTCTCCCGCAAGCCAGGGAGGGGTGCTGGGAATCATCGAAAATCCCGAAAAATTCGAAACAAGCATTCAGGTAGAATGGGGAAAGAAAACCCTCTCAGTAAACGCTGCTCGCGTGCAAAATCTGGAAACCAATCAAACCATCGGGGCAGTGGCGGTCATTCGCGATATTACGCGCGAAGCGGAATTGGAAAAAATGAAGGACACCTTCGTGGCCATCGTTTCACATGAGTTGCGCACCCCGCTCAATGCCATTATGGGTTATTCGGAAATGCTGAAAGAAGCGGTTTATGGCGATATCAACGATAAACAGGCCTCCATTACCGGGCGCATCATGGTCAACACGCAACGCCTGCTCTCCATGGTGGGCGATCTGCTGGACGAGGCGCAAATCAAGGCCGGGAAACTTTCGCTGACAAAACAAATCTTCAAGACCGCATCACTGTTGGATGCTGTACACTCCACCATGGACAAGATCACGGCAGACAAGGGTTTGTACCTCACGGAAGAGATCGATCCCAACATGCCTGATAAGATCACGGGGGACGCGCGGCGTCTGCAACAGGTTATCATCAATCTGGTGAACAACTCCGCCAAGTTTACTGAAAAAGGCGGGATTCACATCGGTATTTTGCGTGATGGCTCGGATCATTGGATGATCCAGGTAACTGATACGGGCTCCGGCATTGCCAGGGAGGAAATCCCATATATCTTCGAGACATTCCGGCAGGTTGAAAACCCCACCATCCGCAAACACGGAGGGTTCGGGCTTGGTTTGGCCATCGTAAAACAAGTTGTTGAATTGATGAAAGGTGAGATTACCGTCAACAGCGAGTTGGGAAGAGGCAGCACCTTCACCATCAAACTTCCGTTTCAGTAGAATCTATAAGAGGAACATACCATGGAAAATATCGCCTTTGTAATCGAAGATGATCAGGACCTCTCCAATATCTTCACAGAAGCCCTGATAGCGGCAGGCTACCAGGTGGAAACAATCCGCGACGGTAAAGTTGCCCAGCAACGCCTCAAGGAAGCAACCCCTGAAATCGTCATTCTTGACATGCATCTGCCGAATATAGATGGGGGGCAGCTTCTCACCCAGATCCGCGCCGATGAACGCCTCGCAAAGATCCGTGTCATCATCGCAACTGCCGATGCGCTGTTGGGTGAATATTACGAGAAGAAAGCCGATTTGGTACTGGTAAAGCCCATCTCTTTCTCTCAATTGCGAGACTTGACGGCGCGATATCGCAAAAAATAAAGCGCCTTGCAGATAAAACAAGCTGACCTGCGGCGCGCGAGAAGCAACCGCAGATCAGCGTCATTATGAGCAGCGACACTTCCCCTAAAAAATCATCACTGTCGGCTTTATTCCCAGTTCGTCGATCAACCCATTCAACTCGTCATCTGTCAATCTTTTCCCCTTGCCCGCATAAGCAGTGAGCATGGCTTCGGTCATATTGGTTCCGAAGGTGCGGCCCTCGTAGCGCGGGGTGGTGGTGATAACCATTTTTGCGCCGCGCTCTTTGAACAGGGCAATATTTTCTTCAGTGGTGGTATTGGTGACAATGGTTTTTCCCTGCAAACTGGGGGGCATGTATTTCCGCATGAAGAGATAGTCGCCCGCGATCAAGTCCGACCCTTCAAAATATTCGTCGTACTTCGATTTGTGTTCCGCGCCGTCGCTGCCGTAGAAGATCATGCTCATGGGGAAGTAACTGACAATGGGCAGCATGACTCTTGCAACCCGCTTGAAGTTGGGGATGCCATAAATGGGAAGCGGGAGGCCCAATGCAACCATCAAGTCGCCGAAGACGGTTTGGTCTGCAACCTCCGCGACTGCCTCTGCCAGTCCAAGCCTGTCCACTGCGACGGGGACAAACGCCTGCTTGAAATGCACATCCCCAAGCTGGGGCTTTGCCAGTTGAAATACGCGCCGTTCGAGGGTGTGTTTGAGTCCGCGACCGTCGCAGAGCGGGGTCTGCGTGACGCCAACAACCAGTTTCAGGGCGGCGCGAAGCGGGTATTCCCTGTCGTCGAGACGCAGATACAAATCCACGCCGCCCACGCCGAAAGCATCCACTTTGCCGTCGAGGTCGAGATACATCTGACGCGCCCTGGCTATATCGCCATCTGTGCCGATGCGCTCAACCAGAATTTCCTGCCCATTGAGATTGACTTTTACGCCCTTATCACGTTTTGAACTACCAAGGCTGATGCTGACTGCGCGTTTCATCTTTCCTCTTTTTGGCGCTTACAAACTTTCTTCGCCTACAAATGGATTGTACATCTTTTCCACGCCCACGGTTGTTTCCTTGCCATGCCCTGACAAGAGTCGCATCTCATCGGGCAAAGTGAATATTTGTGTGCGGATGCTGTCTACCAGTGTGTCCCAATCGCCGCCTGGCAGGTCGGCGCGACCGACGCTCCCATTGAAAATCAGGTCGCCGCAGAAACAAACGCTTCGACTGCGCTCAACAAGAACAAATACACAATGTCCCCTGGTGTGTCCTGGCGTATGGCGGACTTCAAACTCGTTCGAGCCGAGCTTGAGTTTCATGCCCTGCTGGAAGTCAATCGTCGGTTCGGGACCGGGGTCGATGTCGAAGCCGAAGACTGCGCCACCGCCACCCGCCCGCCAGAGGAGGTGGTCATCGGGATGGAGGGCAACCAGAGGCAACGGATTCAACGAATCAGCAATAGCGGCGGCTCCGCCGATGTGGTCGAAGTGGGCGTGCGTGTACCAGAGATGACCAATTCGCCAGCCACGCTCGCGCGCCGCTTTAAGGATGATATGTCCATCCCAGGCGGGGTCGACGACAGCGGCTTCCTTCGTTTCAGGGTCGGCCACGAGATAGGCGTTGGTCGAGACAGGTCCGAGGGTGAAGGTGAGGATTTCAAGCATGGTTCGATTTCCGATTTACGATTTTGGATTTACGATTTTTGAGGTTGTGGTGAAAAGATGTAGCTGATCAAGATCGAAACGCCAATCAATCCCGCCGCCAGCGGGTAGATGAAGAACGGGTCACGCTCGAAGATGAAGCCAGCAATCGGCGGCGCGACGATGAAGATCGCCGAGCTGACAGTTTCCATCGTGCCATAAGCCAGACCCATCTGTGAAGTGTGGACAAGTCCGCGAGCCTGCGCCATCGCCATCGGGCGCGCGGCGCGGAATCCGCCGAGGAGGAAGTAGCCAAGCATGAAGACGGGCGCCCCCGCTCCTCGCCAAGTCAAAACAGCAAACAGGGCAACCAAAAACTGCGCCGCCAAAAATCCGTTACGCGGCTTCGAACGACTAAGAAACAATGCAATCAATGAATTTCCCAACGCGCCAGCGGAAAATATCCAGCCCGTTTCCGTCAGCGACAGATTTCGCACGCCTTTGAGGAAGTTCGGGGTCAGCGGCTGTGAAAGATACATGGCAAAGATGGCAAACGCATAGACCATCACAAAACTGATGAAGCGCGCGTTGTTCCACAAGCCGGTCGGCGGGGCGGCAGGATCGTGTTTGTCCAGCGGTTGCGGTTCGATCAAAACAATGAAAAGTGAGGACACCACAAAAATTCCAAAGGCAACCAGGTAACTTGTTTTCATCCCGTAGTTTTCGGCAATCCATCCGCCTGAGACGGGACCCAGCGCCATGCCGAAGCTGTAGGTTGCCGTTGTCAGCGAGAGCGCGGTGCCAACCTCCCATTTGCCGCGCGCAGCGGTGACATAACTGCTGAGCGGCGAAGCCACGAAGGCGGTCACGCCGTACAATGCCAGCCCCAACAGATAAAACGGCAGGCTTTTGGCAATCCCCATCATCAGCGTGGAGACCACTCCCAGCAACCAGGCGGTGATCAACAGCGGACGCCTGCCAAACCGATCTGCAAGATGTCCGCCTGGGATGTGGGTAATCGCCATGAAAAATCCAAACGCGCCGAGGGCAAAGCCCACCTGCTGTTTGCTCAACAGGAATTCGTTCTCAAGATGGATTGGTATGAAGTTATAAAACATCCCCTCACCCATGCCCCACATGAACAGGGCAACAGCAATGAACAAAAGATTTCGATTCAAGTTTTCCTCGTATAAGTAGGGGCGACTCTTCCATAATATATGGCTTAACTCACGTCCGCTTGGAGAGTCGCCCCTACTGAGATTCCATTCGCTGTATAAACTCCCGCGTGATCTCGAACACCTGACCCCGCGCCGCATCGCGTGTGACCACATGACCCGAACCCGACACATAGTTTTTAGATTTATCCGCCACATTCGCCAAGCCCGCATAAATATTTTCCATGTTCACGGGCAAGACATAATCGTCATCTTTGGAATGAATCAGGCAGACAGGCACATTCACCTTCGACAAGGCGGCACGCATTTTAGACAGCAGAACATCCAGTTCCACCGCCGAACGGATGGGGTTCAGCGGATACGAGATTTGACTCTTGAAGGCTTCCTTGTCAAACCAACCTGCATCTGGCTTACCCTTGCTCTTGGGCAGATAGGTTCTGAAATAGCTCGCCAGCCGAATCTGCCAGGCGGGGTGTTCACTCGGCAATTCATACGGCGCAGACATGGTGACAATGCCCTTCACCGTCAAGCGAGTGGACATCAGCAGCGACAGCGCCCCACCCATTGAAAGTCCCACGAAGTAAATTTCATCTGCCGCGCCGCGCAACAGGTTGTAGCCGTCCTCAACCGAGGCGGTCCAGTCTGTCCAGCGTGAACGCACCATGTCTTTGGGGCGGGTGGCATGTCCCGACAGACGCGCGCCGAGGCAGGTCAAGCCAAGTTCCCGATTAAGATACTCCCCCATCCAGCGCATTTCCTTGGGCGTGCCAGTAAAGCCGTGAATCAGCAAAACGCCAGTCCGCCCGCCAGGAAGAAAAAAAGGTTCAGTTGTAGGAATGGTCTGGGTTGTCACGCCCCAATTATATCAATGAGACCGCGCAATCCCAACTCGTAAGACCGCCAGCCGAAGCCAGTAACCTTGCCCTTGCACACCGCCGACACCAGCGAGACGCGCCGAAACTCCTCGCGGGCATACACGTTCGACAAATGCACCTCAATTACGGGAATCACAATCGCCGAAATCGCGTCGCGCAGCGCCACTGACGTGTGAGTGTATCCGCCAGGGTTGAGCACCACACCCGCCGCCCAAGTCCGCGCATCGTGCAGGGCATCGATCAGCGCGCCTTCGTGGTTCGATTGCAGGCAAGTCACCTCCGCGCCCAACTCCGCGCCCAGCGAAGCCATCTTCGTATTAATATCATCCAACGTCATCGAGCCGTAGACCTCTGGCTCGCGGGTTCCAAGCAAATTCAAGTTCGGACCGTGCAAAAGTAAGATTTTCATAGTTCCTCTTTCATGTCATTGCTTCGTCGCTACCGCTCCTCGCAATGACATCATCCCAAAACTTCTTCCAAATCGTCAACATCAACCAACTCAACTTTGCCAATCTCCACAGGCAGCGCAAAGCGAATGGTTTTAGCATTCTTCTTTTTGTCCACCCGCATGGCGCGGATGATTTCGTCACGCGGCATTTCTTTGGGAATGGCGATAGGCAGATTCAACGCTGACAGCGAATCCTGTACCGCATTGACTACGCCCGTAGTTGACAACCCGACCCGAGCCGCATACGCCGCCTCGACAGCCATCCCGATGGCAACCGCCTCTCCATGCCGCAACTCAAACCTGCTGACAAGTTCCACCGCATGACCAACCGTGTGTCCCAGGTTCAACGCCGCGCGGAAGCCCTTTTCGTATGGGTCTTCTTCGATGACTTTGATTTTCACCGCAATCGCACGTTTGACTACTTCATGGAGATTGTCCTTCACCCAATCCATGCCGCGATTGCACATCGCAAACAAATCGGGGTCGGAGATGATTCCGTGCTTGACCACCTCCGCCATTCCAGAGCGCAGTTCGCGTTCGCTCAAAGTGAGCAAAAGGCTTGGGTCAGCCAGAACCAGCTTCGGCGGGTAAAACGCCCCGATGAGATTCTTCCCTTCGGGCAGGTCAAAGCCTGTCTTGCCACCGATTGACGCATCCACCATCGAAAGCAAGGTCGTGGGGACACCAATCCAATTCACCCCGCGCATGTAGGTCGCCGCCGCAAAACCAGCCATGTCACTGACCACGCCGCCGCCGAGGGCAATGACCGTGCTTTTGCGATCCAACCCGTTTTCGAGGAAAGACTTCCACAAAAGAGAAATGGTTTCGAGAGTCTTGTGTTCCTCACCAGCAGGGATGACCACCGCCTTTGCGTTCATCATGGTTTGCAATTTCTTGAGGTGAAACTTCGCCACGTTTTCGTCGGTAATGATGATGGGATTCTGCATGGGGAAGTTCGCCAGGTTGGAAACCTGACCTACAACGACATCGTACTCCCCCATTGCGGAAAGATGGTGACGTCCCAACATTACCTGTACCTGATGCGCGTTTTGCTCGGCGCTTTTATTATCCACATGAATTTTCAGCGAGAAGGAGTTGTAATGCGCCTCGCGTTTCGCAAGCAACGACGAAAGTTTTGTGCCCAGGTCGCCAGTCAACAAGGGACGTTTGCCTGGTTCATTTTGCAAGCGTTCGATCAGTGTCGGCAGTTGCGCCATCAGCAGGAGAACTTGTCCGCTGGATTCGGCAAGGGCACGGTTCTCATCCCGCAGGAGTGCGCCGCCACCGAGAGCAACCACTGATGGATGTTTTTCAACAATGGCTTTAATCGCAGCGGTTTCCAAATCACGAAAAGCAAGCTCGCCCTGCGTTTCCATGATTTTTGGAATGGACATACCCGCGTCGGTTTCGATCACGCGGTCGAGGTCAACGAAGGGCAATTTGAGATTGCCTGCAATTTGCCTGCCAACTGTAGATTTGCCTGTCCCTGGGGGACCGCAGAGGAAGATGTGGTTCATAAAATTCCTATTATGTCATTGCGAGGGCGGTGCTCTCCCGCCCGAAGCAATCTCCTCATTAAGTTAGGGATTGCTTCGTCGCAAAGAACAGGAGCGCTCCTCGCAATGACATGATTATTCCCAAAATACATGTGGAAAATTGTCCATCGCCAAGTCTACGAGAGTGGCTTTGCGGAGAGCCTCAAAGCGTGGTTTCATCTCAACCAGTGAGTCGCCACCGAGTTTTTCGAGCAGGGCATCAGCAAGGACAAAGGCAATCATTGACTCAAGAATTGGCACGGCGCGAGGCACGGGACAAAAATCGGAGCGTTCGTATTTGGTGGGAGCGTTTTCACCTGAAGCGAGGTCAACGGTTTGTTGGGGCGTTAGGGTCGTGGCAATCGGCTTCATCGCGGCGCGAATCACAATGGGCTGCCCATT
This sequence comes from Anaerolineales bacterium, assembly GCA_034433295.1. Classification (GTDB taxonomy): domain Bacteria; phylum Chloroflexota; class Anaerolineae; order Anaerolineales; family Villigracilaceae; genus Villigracilis. The sequence continues at coordinate 26,928 of DAOUAS010000054.1, forward strand.
GCTAATCCCGCCCTCAATTCCTCCTGCGCGATTTGTCAGACGTTCGACTTTTGACATTTGACTATCCAGAGTCAACGCGTCGTGGGCTTGTGTACCTGGGAGTTTGGTATTTTCAAACGCGTCGCCGATTTCCACGCCTTTGATAGCTTGGACAGACATGACAGCATGTGCAAGTTTGCCTTCGAGACGACGGTCCCATTGGACAAAACCTCCCAGTCCGACGGGAACATTCAGTGCGACAATCTCGACCACACCGCCGAGGGTATTTTTACCGCGAATGGTCTTTTCGATTTCATCCCGCATTTTCTGCGCGGACAATTCGACGGGGCAGCGCACATCGGATTCTTCGGCGCGGATAAAACGTTCTGCATATGGCATATCGCCAAAATCCGTCTGGACTTCACCGATGGAGAATACGTATCCGCCGACAATAATCCCGAACTGCATAAGGAAATGCCTACATACCGCGCCAGCGGCAACACGCATGGTGGTTTCGCGGGCAGAAGCGCGTTCCAACGCGGGACGCAGGTCTTTGTATCCGTACTTGACCACGCCCGTCAAATCGGCGTGACCTGGACGCGGGGCGGTCATCGGCTCGACGGCTTTGCCTTTCCATTTGATGTGGTCATCGTTCTGGACGAGCAAGGCAAGCGGCGCGCCAGTAGTTTCGCCACCCATCACCCCGCCGAGAATTTGTACGGTATCCTTTTCGATTTTCATGCGTCCGCCTGAACCGTATCCCTGCTGGCGGCGCGCAAGTTCCTTGTTGATGATATCGGGTGTGAGGGGAAGTCCAGCGGGGACGCCATCGAGAATGGTAGTCAAAGATGGTCCGTGGGATTCTCCTGCGGTGAGAAAGCGTAGGGGCATGAGGTCTCCAGTAAATTATCAACGATACATGAAAAAGAGAAAGCCAACTTGACGTTTCCTATCAGGGAGAAATGTCAAGTTCGTCCAAATCCCAGACTTTGATGTTGTCCATGGCGATGGTGGAAACATTTCCTGGCTTGGCAAAGATATGGAATCTGGCAGATTGCGGGGAAGGTTTGATACCGGCGTCGGCGCGGCAATATTCAACGTAATCCAAAGGGACGTTGTCGAAATATACCGCGCACCCACTGCCGTATGCCATGACTAGTATTCTGACCGGGAGAAAAGTTAAACCTCCATAAATGCCTGCGTGGAATTGCAGGGAATCGCCAGCTCCCCAGGAAAAGGTCCATGCCCCGTCTTTCGACAGTTCTAGGGCAAAACGCTGCCGATTTCCCTGCTCGAACTGAAACCGGAAACCATCTCCCGGCTGGGTTTGGCGGAATTCGAGATCGAATTGGAGGACGAAATTCCTCTGCAGGATTTTTGGGTTGTAAACCCAAAAATCCCTTTTTTCGTTTTCCGTGGGCAGGCTTAAAATCAAGGATCCATTATCTATTTTTGCATAGAGCGGTTTTCGAGGGTTGTCGGCAAGGACATAAAACCAACCCTTGTTCAACAGGGTATAACCATTTTGCAGGTCGGGTTGAAGATCCAATGTCGGGCGGGCGGTGGCAAGCGCCAGTTCAGTGATGGACAATTCATCGCCCTCGTTGGATTGGTAATAGGTACGCTGTTCCGGCGTCGAACACACTTTCCATTTCTGGCGCTCATCGATGCAAATCGCAGGGAAGTCATCTTCGAGCGCAGGCGGTTGATCTTCCACCGCTTCCAGGATGGGGTCTGAAAAATCCGCAACCCAGACGGGGAACGTTGCAACCGCCACGGGGGTTGGCATCGGCGACGCCGGTGACGAGGTCGGCGTGCGCGGCTGGCGCGGAATTACGGATGGCGTGGGAATCCACTCCCCGGCAGGCGCGTTGACAGTCGGCTCAGTGGGCGGTGAACTTCCCACCCCGCAAGCCAGAGCCGTCAAAACCATGATCCCAAGAAGAAAAAAAAGGCTGGCGGATTTCGATTGCATGTTTCCTACAGGCGCCTATGTTACTACATGATTCACCCCGCCGGTTAAAACAAAAAGGCGGGATGTAAAATCCCGCCCTTTTGTTCGGAGAAATCAAATCTATCAGGGCAGATTGTTGTTGACGGGGGGAGTCGCCTTCGGCTTGCGCGGAGCGCGGGGTTTAGCCTCGGCAGACTTGGGCTGGAGGAACAGCATGTAAGCATAGATCAGAACAAAGAGCCCGAAAATCACCAGCAGCGCCCATCCATTGGCGCGCAATACGCCAACGGTGGTCATGCCGAGAACGGTCATGACAAATCCTGCCACGGAATAGGCAAGCAAAAGTATCGTTATGATCCGTTGCTTCTTTGCAGGCATATCCAGCAGGAACCAGAGCAATAATCCGCCCATCAAGAAGGCGCCACCCATGAACCGAGCCACATACAAGGTTGCGACATACACCTCGGACTTGAACTGGGTGAGGACAAATTCAGGCATGACCATAAACAAAACTCCGAATATGGCGAGGACAACGGAATTAATGATAAACATCAAACGATAGTTCATTTTGTTCTCCTTTCATCAAAGCGGGGCTGATTGATAAAATAAATATAAACACCCCCGTTTCGGAAAGCAAGCGATCAGGAGCAATAAACCTTTCATTTCCTTTGCATGGCGGGGAGTTTAACATCCCACATTTGTCCTACTCGCGGGCGGCAAAAAATCGTCATGAAAACGCAACTTGTATAAACCGCGCCAAGTACCTACAATATATATGCAAAGTTTTCATTTCTTTGCAAGGAAAAAGCCATGACCGCAAACTTGTTCTTTAAGAAAATGCTCCGTTTTCTACCGGCCGCCGGGCTGATCGCGGTATTGCTATCCGCAAACAGCGCCCTTGCCGCAGGCGGAACTTTGGACCCAACCTTCGGCTCGAACGGCGTAGTGACAACCCAATTCAACAGCAAGCCAAGTTCGGCAAGGGACGTTGCCCTCCAGTCGGACGGGAAAATCCTCATTCTAGGGAATGTTAAATTAGGCGACGAGCAATCGGCAAAAGTCATAGCCCGCTACAATTCCAACGGCGCGCTGGATACTTCCTTCGGCAGCAGCGGAATTGTAAATGTCGATGTTGCCGGGTTCGTCGCAATGAAAATGGCGCTCCAATCCAACGGAAAAATCATCCTCGGCGGATTGGACGGCGGGTATGGCGGCGAGTTGGCCGTTGTCCGTTATCTTGGCAACGGCGCGCTGGATACTTCCTTCGGCGTCAATGGGAAAGGGATACTCGCAGTCTCCGGGGAATTCAATATGTCGCCTGCCGACCTCGCGATTCAATCCGACGGAAAAATCGTGCTGGTCGGGGATGAAACAACCGGGCAGGCAAATTACACGGATTTCTTCATCGCCCGCTTCGACAGTAACGGCGCGCCCGACCCATCCTTCGTCGCAAATGGCTGGCTTATCCTGGATAACTTCCCAAACAACCGCTACAACTATGGCAAGGCGGTGGTGATTCAACCGGATAATAAAATCGTCATATCGGGAAATATGATGGACAACGACGGCAGGGCCAACCTTTCGCTGGCGCGGGTCAACCCTGATGGCTCTCTCGACAAATCCGGATTCGGCACAAGCAATACAGGCACAGTCTCCACCTTGATCCCACCCGATTTCCAAACCGAAAGCGGCGCGCTGATCCTCCAGCCGGATGGAAAGATCATCGTCGGCGGAACCACCAGCAGCAACAATCAATATACAAACCCGAACGTGACCCTGGTACGTTACAACGCCAACGGAACGCTGGATGCCTCCTTCGGCGGGACAGGAATCGTCAAGACCGACCTGGGCGCAAACGAGACCCTCGACGATCTGGTTCTACAGGCGGATGGAAAAATCCTCGTGGAGGGAAAGATATCCGGCGTCGATTCCCACGATTTTCTCCTCGCCCGCTACAATAGCGACGGTTCGCTGGATACCTCCTTTGGCGCGAATGGGAAGGTAAACACAGACTTCGGCAACACTGCCGATACCGCGATGGGAATTGTGCAACAGCCGGATGGCAAGGTCATTGTCAGTGGAGCAAGCGGAGATAATGCGATCCTGGCCAGGTACGAGACCGGAACCGGCGCCTCTGCGACCACTCTTAACTTCGAGTCAGTCAACGCGCACGATGGCTGGATCCTCGAATCGGGGGAATTCAGCAACAAGGGCGGTTCCCTCGATAAAAACTCCCAACTTATTTATGTTGGCGACGACTCCAAAGACCGCCAATATCGCGGTATTCTTTCCTTCAACACGAATTCCATTCCCGACAATGTGACCGTCACCTCCGCGCAGGTCAAAATCAAAAAGCTGGGTGTTGTGGGAACCGACCCATTCACCACACACGGGAATTTATTACTGGAGATCCGCAACGGGACCTTCAGCAACAACATCGCCCTGACCTTGAACGACTTCGCGGCAATTGCCAACGTCGGTTCCACACAGGACAAATTCACGGCGGCAGATGGCAATTGGTATGCCGCCAGCCTGAGCAATACCAACCTCGGCTTGATCAACAAGTACGGCATCACGCAATTCCGCCTTCTGTTCAGCAGGGACGACAACGACGATCTGGGAGCGGACTACATCAAGTTCCTCTCCGGCAACGCCGCCGGCGACCTGCCACAGTTGATCGTCACCTACGGAGGCGGCGGCGGGGCAACCAATCAACCGCCTGTGATCACTTCCAATGGCGGCGAAGTAACGGCGAATATCAGTCTGCCCGAAAATACAACCGCCGTGACCACTGTCACCGCAACCGACCCGGACGGACAATCCCTCACCTACTCGATTAGCGGCGGAGCGGATGCGGCTTTGTTCAGCATCAACCCGTCAGATGGAACACTCACCTTCGTGACCGCGCCCAGTTACAACGCTCCGAACGATGCAGGACTGGATCACGTCTATAACGTCACGGTGCAAGTATCCGACGGAACACTGACCGATTCGCAGGAGATCGTCATCAGCATTCTCCTTCCCAACCCGCAGCCGGTTTCGCCGCTCGACTCAACCTTCGGTTCGAACGGTGTGGTGACCGCAAAATTCAATGGATTGCCCAGTTCCATACGCGACATCGTTTTGCAGCCCGACGGAAAAATCGTCGTCCTCGGCAACATGCAATCGACGAAAATGATCGCCCGTTACAACTCGAACGGCGCGCTGGACACATCCTTCGGCGCGAACGGCATCGCCTCCATTGACTTCCCTTCATTTTTTATAAAAGCGCTCGCGCTCCAACCGGATGGGAAGTTGGTCGTGGCGGGGTGGCAGAGAGGTTTTGCCGCTGTCCGCTATAACAGCAACGGCTCGTTGGACACCTCCTTTGGGGCAAGTGGATTGGCAGCCCTTAGTCCCGCTAATCTCAGCACCGACATTTCCTTTTACGTCGAAGATGTGACAATCCAACCGGACGGAAAAATAGCGCTGGCTGGGAGTTATGGCATTGGAAACCACATCGAGATCGAGGTTGTTCGTCTCAACAGCGATGGCACACGGGACGCAATCGAATCAATGGATTGGGGGGCTTTCGGCAGCCAATATAACTATGGCAAGGCGGTTGTCCTCCAGCCAGACAACAAAATCGTCGTGTCAGGTGACATGATAAGCTGTTGCGATACCTATCAGTACATCTCGCTTGCGCGCCTCGACCCGGATTTTCGCCTCGACAGATCCACCTTCGGCTCTGGAAAGGGAGTTGCAACAGCCCGGCTCAATCGCTTCCAGCACGGCAACGGCGCGCTTGCCCTACAACCAGACGGCAAAATCGTCCTGGCGGGATACGTCCTCGGCCCGGATTGGAAAACCCCACAAAACATGGCCATGGCGCGTTTCAATACCGATGGCTCACTGGACACCGCCTTCGGCGGGACGGGGATCGTGGTCACAGACTTCGGCGCGGAAGAGTCAGCTGCCGGTTTGGTCGTTCAGGCGAGCGGCAAGATCATCGTCGCGGGAACAACTTCCAGCGCGGGCGCGAAAGACTTCCTCCTCGTCCGCTATAACTCTGACGGTTCGCTGGATACCTCCTTCGGCGCAAACGGCAAAGTGATCACCGACCTTGGGAACGCCAACGACGTCGTCTCTGGAATCGTTCAACAGCCGGACGGCAGGGTCATCGTCAGCGGAACCAGCGGAGAGAACGCAATTCTGGCGCGTTACAACACCGGGACTTCCGGCTCAACGACTTCACTTAACTTCAACTCGGTTGCTTCGCACGACGGTTGGATTCTGGAATCAGGGGAGTTCACCAACAAGGGAGGCTCCCTCGACAAAGTCTCCAATCTCTTTTTTGTGGGTGACGATGACAAGGATCGCCAATACCGCAGCCTCCTTTCCTTCGACACCAACTCCATACCCGACAATGTGACCATCACCTCCGCGCAGGTCAGAATCAAAAAGCAGGGAGTTGTCGGCGCCGACCCATTCAACACGCACGGCAGTCTGTTGTTGGAAATCCGCAACGGGACATTCAACAACGACGCGGCGCTGACCCTGGAGGATTTTTCCGCCATGGCTAACGTCGGCTCCACACAGGACACATTCTCGGCGGCCGGCGACGGCTGGTACGCCGCCAGCCTGAGCAATATCAATCTCGGATTAATCAACAAATCCGGGATGACGCAGTTCCGCCTGTCCTTCAGCAGGGACGATAATGACAACCTGAGCGCGGATTACGCCAAATTCTTCTCCGGTAATTCCGCGACGGACGTGCCCCAGTTGGTCCTCACTTATTCCACGGGCGGCGGGACGGCCAATCAAGCGCCCGTCATCTACGGCGGCGCGTCGCTTTCTGTGAGCATTCTCGAAAACTCAACCACTGTCACCCGCGTCACCGCCCTGGACCCCGATGGACAACCGGTCATACTTTCGCTTTCAGGCGTGGATGCAAGTAAGTTCTCTTTCAATCCCACCACAGGCATCCTGACCTTCCTCACTGCGCCTGATTATGAAGCCATTCCCTCCGGCACGAGCTATCATGTGACAGTTCGAGCCTCCGACGGAAGTCTGACTTCAACACGGGATATTGCAGTAACCGTGAAGCCGGTCAATGAGTTTGCGCCGGTGGCTGTTACGCCTCATGGAAGCGGGCCGGTGATAACCATCAGCGTGCCCGAAAATACGGTTGACGTGACCACCATCACCGTGACCGATGCCGACCTGCCGCCCCAGACGATTGAATACGTATTTGCCGGCGGGGCGGATGATTTCCTGTTTACCATTGACCCGGCGACCGGGAAACTGTCTTTCCTGACCCCACCCGTCTACAACGCTCCAAACGATTCGGGGCTGGATCATATTTACAACATCAAGTTCGAGATCAACGATGGAGAGCAGGGAACTTCGCTGGAACTTGTCATCAGCATTATCAACCCCAACAATCCCAACCCGGCGGCGGGATTCACCGCCCTGCACCAGTTCGGCAGCCAGCCCGACAATGGACGAGTTCCCTACGGTTCGCTCACGCTATACAACGGCGTCTTCTACGGCACAACGACCTACGGAGGCCCGCCCTACAATGTGCCACCGACAAACCCCGCCAACAAGGGCAATGTATTCAAGATGAACCTGGACGGCTCAGGCTTCACAGTCCTGCATGAGTTCATGGGCGGTGCCAGCGACGGATGGAAGCCCTGGAGCGGCCTCGCCATTTCGGGCGACATGATCTACGGCAGTACCGTCTACGGCGGGCCGCGCGGCGAAAGCGGCGGCGTGCTTTATGAGATGGACGTCAACGGCAACGGATTCCGCATCCTGCATGCCTTTGGCGAACCCGGCGACGGTTTCGGCGGATCCACTTCACCGACCCGGGTGGAGAACATGCTGTTCGGTCTGACCCGCTGGGGCGGCAACGGCACGGGAACAATCTATAGTTACAATACGACCACCGAGGTTTACAAACAGTTGTATCGTTTCGCCGCGAACAGCAGTGACGGCAATGCCCCGCTTGGAACCTTGACCATGGCCAACGACGGCTACCTCTATGGGTTGACCTGGCTCGGCGGCAGGAACAACATGGGCACGCTGTTCCGCATCCGAACGGACGGATCGGCATTCGAGACCTTGTACCATTTCTCAGGCGGGACACAAGGCAAGTATCCCTACGACACGCTCGTCTTCGACAACAACCACACGCTCTACGGGACGACGCTTGGAGAATACGGCGTCAACCTCTCCGATCTCGGCGTGGTCTTCAAATATGACATTACCAGCAAGGCTTATTCCGTCCTGCACAGGTTTGTGGGCGGAGCAAACGACAGCGGCAAACCCAACGGAAGCGTGGTCCTTTCACCGGACGGGATGAGGCTCTACGGAACCACCCACGGCGATGACGCCTGGGGCGGCACGGAACGCGGCATCCTCTACCGGATGAACATCGATGGGACGGGCTTCACCCAACTCCACGAGTTCAAAGGCGGCGACGACGGAGCGACTCCCATGCGGACGCCGTTGCTTGTCAACGGCGCGTTGTACGGCATGACGGCCTATGGCGGCTCGGAAAACTACGGGCTTATCTATCGCTATCAACCCAACACAATGATGATGGCACAGGCAAGTTTTGCCGCTTTGAGCGTCGATGCCAACAGCCCGGTCTTTACATCGCCCAATTCGATTTCGGTTTCGGAAAATACCCTGGCGCTGATGGTTGTCACCGCCACCGATGCGGACATCCCCGCCCAGCCTCTCACCTACTCGATCATCGGCGGGCCGGACTCGGCGCTCTTCAGCCTTAACCCATCCACCGGAGAGTTGGTCTTCGGCGCCGCGCCCAATTACGAAATCCCCGCCGACAGCGGGCTGGATAACACCTACAACCTCACGTTGCAGGTATCCGATGGAGTGACCGTGGTAACGCAGGATTTTGCCGTCACGATTACCTCTGTCAACGACAGCAACCCGGTTGTCACGTCGGGCAACGCCATTTCGGTTTCTGAAAACATCCCGACTGTGACGACCATCACCGCCACTGATGCGGACATTCCATCACAGCCGCTGACTTATGCCATCATCGGCGGCCCAGATGCGGCTCGTTTTGCCATCAATTCCTCTACCGGAGAGTTGACCTTCGTCACTGCGCCTGACTTTGACCTCCCAGCCGATGCCGGCGCTGACAACCTTTACAACGTCACCGTTCAAGCCTCGGATGGGGAATTGGTCGGCACTCAGGATGTCGCGGTCACGCTCATCCCCATCAATGACAACGCGCCCGTGATCACCTCGATTGCTGGCATCTCGGTTACAGAGAACAACGCAGTCGTGACCACCGTCACCGCCACGGATGCCGACCTGCCACCTCAACCGTTGACCTATTCCATCGCCGGCGGCGCGGATTCAACCCTCTTCGCGGTCAACCCATCCACGGGAGAGTTGACCTTCACCGCCGCGCCTGATTTCGAGATGCAAAAAGACGCCGGCATGGACAATGTCTACAATGTCACTATCCAGGCATCGGACGGGACTTTTGCGATCACCCAGGATATGGCTGTGACCGTGACCCCGGTCAATGACAACATGCCGGTTATCGCGTCACCTGCGAGTTTCTCGATTCCCGAAAACTCAACGGCTGTGACCATCCTAACTGCCACGGACGCAGACCTGCCCACCCAGCCTCTCACTTACTCCATTATCGGCGGCGTCGACTCGGCGCTGTTTACCGTCAATTCGTCCACCAGCGCACTGGACTTCGTCACAGCGCGCGATTACGAAGCGCCCAACGACGCAGGCGGTGACAACATCTACAACGTCACAATTCAGGTATCCGATGGTGCATTCACCGCCACCCAGGAACTCGCAGTGACCGTTCTCCCGCTCAACGACAATATGCCTGTCATCACTTCGCCGGATAAGTTCTCGATCCCCGAAAACACAACTACCATTGCAACGCTCACTGCCACTGACGCTGACCGCCCTACTCAGCCTCTCACCTACTCCATCATCGGCGGCGCGGACGCGGCGAAATTTTCCATCGTCAGCGCCACAGGTGAACTGACCTTCGTGACCGCACCCGACTTCGAGACTCCCACCGACACCAACCTGGACAATATTTACGAAATCGTCATCCAGGTTTCGGATGGGACTTCCAACGTCACGAAGAACATCACCGCGCAGGTCATGTACAGGGCTGGCTGATATCGCAGGTTTCGTCATTGCGAGCCCGATAGGGCGAAGCAATCTCACAAATTGCGCCCAAGTGAATTTTCACGTGGGCGCTTTTATTGCCCCGCAAATTGAAGGGGCTTATAATCCGCACAGAGGTACTTATAAAAAATTCCGTCTGGGTTAAGTCATAGTTGGCTGGCTTAAGAGCAACAATCAAAGTAAATGGTAAATCAATGAAACCGATTTTCACGATACATGCAGGCGAATATCTTGTAGCATCTTACCTTGAAGAAAAATTCAAAGGTCTGCAAATTTGGTTGCCTTCAAGCGATACAGGCATTGATTTACTCGTTACCAATCCAAAGGCAAGTTCCCAAAATTCAGTTCGTGCGGTTTCTTTACAAGTAAAGTTTTCAAAAGACTTTTTGGGCAACAAAGGTGTCAGTTCTAAAATTAAGGCGGGCGGCTGGTGGACATTCAAGTATGACAAGATTGAGAAATCCCAAGCAGATTTATGGGTTTTAGTTTTGTATCGTTTCAGCCATCGAGATTATGACTTCGTGATTATTGAGCCGAACAAATTGCTTGAGCGTTATAAAAATTTAGGTAAAACTTCTGGCACAATCCAAAGTTATGTTTGGGTTACTGAAACTGGTAAATGTTGGGAAACTCGTGATTTACGAAACGCAGAAAAAGAAGCGATTGCAAATGATGTTTTCAAAGACCCGATTCGAGATTTGAGTCAATTTCTAAATAATTGGCAATCTTTACAGAAAAGAGTCGGGATGTAATTTCGGCGGGTTTGCGGTGGTTCCATTTTTCAGGCAATGAGTCTGGCACAAAAAAGCCAGCCACCGATAAATAGCAATGTCAAGGGTTTGGAGTGTTGGGTTTGAAAAATGATCCTATAACGAAATGACGGTTCTGA
>DAOUAS010000055.1:0-27799 GCA_034433295.1 Anaerolineales bacterium
CTTAACGCGAATTTCTCGAATGTTGCGAATAACGCGAAAAAGCCCAAAAGACATTCGTGAAATTCGCCCAATTTGCGCCATTCGCGTTAAAAAGCCTTCGGCGCTCGCAAGCGCATCACTTATGTCTTAACCATCACCTTACATTCTAACAAAAAGAGCCTCCACTTGGGAGACTCGATTTCTGGGAGCCTGATGGGTTTCGAACCCACAACATCCACATCCACAGTGTGGCGCTCTGCCGTTGAGCTACAGGCTCCGTACTGGAAACGGGCGCTATTGTACCATCAGGGTGCGGCGCCCGCAAGGATATTTTCGATGGTTTCGGCGGCACTCTCGCGTTTAACCACGACCTGCTCGCCGCTGACAAGATTCTTGATGGCCACCCGGCGATTTGCTGCTTCGTCTGGTCCTACGGTGACGACGATCCGCGCCTTCATCTTGTCAGCAAATTTGAATTGTTTCTGCAGTTTGATGGCGTCGGGATAACACATCACCTTCAAGCCGGCGTTTCGCAGTTCAGCCGCCAGAGAGAAAGATTCGCCCAGCAGACTTTTGTCGAATACCGTGACAAGAACAGGCGCGGGGCTGGGGACAAATTCGGGGACGAGTCCCAACTCCTGCAAGACGATTCCGATGACCACGTCGCCCATCGCAAAGCCCGTGGCCGGGAGCGACTGCCCGCCTACGTCGGCAAGCAAGTTATCGTAACGTCCACCGCCGAGGATGGCGCGTTTCAACGAACCACTGGTTTCGAAGGCTTCGAAGACCGTACCCGTGTAATACAAAAGTCCGCGCGTGATGCTGGGGTCGAACTTGACGTATTCCTTCACGCCCAGCGCTTCGAGAGCCGCAAAGAGGCGCGTCAGTTCTTCGTCTTTTTTCCACAGCTCGAAGTCATCGAGGACGGCCCGCAAGCCGTCAATCTGGGCTTGAGACAGACCAATCTCCAGGGCGTAGGCATCCCAGTTGGCGGGCGTCATCTTGGAGCGGCGGTCCACCAAATTCAGGGCATCCACCCGCTTCTCCTGCGGAATGTCCAAAGATTCAAATTCTGCATTCATCAACTTGCGATTATTGACGTAAACCGTCGCCTGCTGCGGAGTAAGTCCAGCCGACTTCATGAACGTCACACCAATGGCGATGACTTCTGCGTCCGCTTCGGGAGTGTCGACTCCAAGCATGTCCACATTCCACTGGAAGAACTCACGGGTGCGACCTTTCTGCGGTTGCTCATAACGCCAGAACGGACCGAACGACCACCAGCGGACGGGGAAGGTCAATTCGCCTTGTTTTGCAGCAATCATACGCGCCAAACTCGGCGTGAGTTCGGGGCGCAGGGTGACAAAATCGCCGCCGCGGTCGGTGAAAGTGAAGGACTGTTTCTTGACTAGTTCCTCGCCTGACTTCGCCGCATACAGGTCGATCGGCTCGATGAACGGCGCGTCCCATTCCTGATAACCAAACGAGGTTGCCGCTTCGCTCATCTTTTTGTAGATGAAGTTCCGAAGCGCCATCTGCTCGGGATAGAATTCTCGCGTGCCTTTTACTGCTTGTATCTTGTTCGCCATCATGACTCCAGTGCGCGGATTTTATCATGAGTTCGGAAGCAGGCACAAAATTCATCGATTGAATTTTGATTTCATTTTGGTATAATCACATAAATTTGTACGGGCGACCTGTCAGGATGTAATTCGCAGTTTGGTCAAAAACGGCGGGTCGCCCCAACCGTTAAAAAGGAGAAAACAATGAAAATCAACTATTCGGAACCCAGCAAAGACCTGCTCATGCGCATTGACATCCACGAGAAATACGGCTCCGCCAACATCGACGTCTGGACGAACGATCTGCTCAAACCGCAGGCGGGCATGAATATCCTCGACGTTGGCTGCGGTGCGGGAAAATTGTGTTTCCTGTTCAACGATTACGTCAAAGGCGGCGCGAAAATCATCGGCGGAGATTTCTCCGAGGAATTACTCGACAAGGCTCGTGAAAAGAACAAAGCCGTCGGCGCGGACATCGACTTCCAGTTTTTGGACTTCAACGAAAAGTTCAAGTTTGCCGACAACACCTTCGACCTGTGTACCTCCGCTTTCGCCATCTACTATGCCTCGGATTTGGACTTCACCTTCCGCGAGGCGCATCGCGTCCTCAAGCCTGGCGGACGGCTCTTCGTCTCGGGTCCGCTGCCCGAAAACAAGCAGATGTTCTACGACATCATAAAGGAAGCCACCAGCAAACCGATTCCGCCCATGCCGGGTTCCTCCCGCTTCAAGGGCGACATCTTCAACACCATCAGCAAAATCTTTGCCAAGACCGAATTGCAAAAGTTCGAGAACCACCTCACCTTCCCCGCAGTCGCGCCGTTCATCGACTACGTCCGCGCTTCATTGAGCGAAGACCGCAAGCTGTGGACGTCCATGTTCAATGGCAAGGATGAGTACGAAGCACTGATCGGCAAGATCGCCGATGTGGCTACACGCTGGCTTAATCGCGACGGCAAGCTGGTCATGACCAAGGTTGTCGGCGGGATTCTCGCCACCAAATAAGTAATTGGTGATCGGTAAATGGTAATTACCGATCACCAATTACCATTTACCCAACATGAACTTCTTCGGCAAAAAAGTCCTCTTTCTCGGCGCACACCCCGACGACATCGAGATCGGCTGCGGGGCTTTGATTCACCACATCGTCAAGCAGACGGATATTTTGTGCGTCACGCTTTCGGACAACCAGAAAAATCCCGATCTCAAAAACGTAAAGGACGAACATATCCAGTCAATGAAAGTGCTGGGAGTGCCTGACGAAAAGCTGATGTTGGGACCCTTCACCACGCGCGTCTTCCCCGATGCGCGGCAGGAAATCCTCGAATACTTTCTGGATTTGCGCAAGACCTTCCAGCCCGACCTGATCTTCGTCCACTCGAAACAGGACGTCCACCAGGATCATCTCACGATGACCGACGAAGCCCTGCGAGCCTATCGCGGCATCACCGTCCTCGGCTTTGACGTGGTCCGCTCCTCATACGGATTCTTCCCTCACTTTTTGGTGGAAGTCAACGAGGAGGACGTCAACAAGAAAATCGAGGCGCTTTCGCAGTACGAAACCTATCGCGACAAGTATTACTTCAACAGCGAGTTGACCCGCTCGATCATGGTGCGCCACGGCGCGGTGGCGGAACTCCCCTTTGCGGAGGGATTCGACATTTTGAGAATCGTTGGAAGGTTCGACAAATGAAATTCACCGAAATCTATCAGGAACTCGTCAACAGCACGGAGGTCATCCGCTCCCTGACTGCGAACGTCTCGCAAGAGGAAGCCCAGTCCAAGCCGACGCCTGAGACGTGGTCCATGCTGGAGGTGGTCTGTCACCTATGCGACGAGGAACGCGAGGATTTCCGCGATCATCTGGACCTTATTCTGCATCGACAGAACAAGGAGACATGGCAGACAATCGATCCTCAAGGCTGGGTAATCTCTCGAAAGTACAACGTGCAGAATTTTGTCGAAATGCAGGCAAAGTTCCTTGAAGAACGGAAAAAGTCTCTCGACTGGTTGATCGACCTTTCCCATGCGGATTGGGATGCCACATGCACGACGCCGTTTAGAATCATCTCCGCAGGCGACATCCTCGCTTCGTGGGCAGCACATGATAACCTGCACATCCGCCAACTGGTGGAGATAAAACGTCGCCACGTCGAAAGCATTTCCCGGCCGTACAAAATTGAGTATGCGGGAGATTGGTAAAAAGACAGACCTAAAAACTGGAGGCAAAGAACCTCCAGTTTTTTTATTTGGCATTTTTGACAAATTTTATCCTAAAACTATATTATAATGAAACACAATCAACAAGCATACTCACAAACCTTATAAGCAAAGCCAGCTTTAGCAATTTTCTAAATTAATCCGACAATACTTTCGCGTCGGGCGGAGGTTTTCGTGTTTGTCGAAAGCCGCAATCGAGACGTGATTGGCAAGAATCATGCGCTTCGACTTTGCTGCGCTATGCTCAGCGCAAAGATCCCTTGTTGGAATAATCTGTTGATCTGCAATAGCAAGAGGTCCCATGGCAAACGTATCCATTAGCGGCGATGTGACAGACAGTGTAATGGTATTTGGAAATAACAACTACGTTGTCAAAATCGGGGATGTAAACGGCGGCGTGGTCAATATTGTCAAGCCGTCGGACAAGCCTAAATATTTGGCGCGTTCGGTCCCGGTGATAATAAAGCCCCGCTCCTTCCCCTTCCTCTTGGATCGTGAAAACGAATTCGAGGCGATCAAAAAAGCGGCACAGCTTTCAACTCCAATCTCTGTGTGGGGACAAGCAGGAATCGGAAAAACGTCTTTCTTTCGCTATTTGACCCACACCCTGGATTCAGGGAATTTCACAAGCGGCACGGTCTACCTCAATGCCGCTGGACTTGGGCGCGAAGATCTGCTTCAAGCACTGTTCGATTCTTTTTTCGATAGCGAAGCATCCTACAAGCCAACCACAATTGAAATCCGTCACGCCCTACAAGATATAAAAGCACTGATATTCCTTGACGATTTACAAATCAGCCGGGACGAAGTCGCACGCATCCTGGATGCTGTTCCCAATTCCCTTTTCCTGCTTTCATCCGCCGAACGTAGTTTGTGGGGAGAAGGTGAAGTCATCCGGCTGGATGGACTGCCAGAAAACGAGTCTCTCAAACTTTTCGAAAAGGAATTTTCCCATCCTCTAAATGACGCGGGAAAACAAATTGCGATAAATATCTGCTCCGCCCTTCATGGACATCCCCTCCAGATTTTACAAGCGGCATCGCTCGCCAGGGACAGTGGAAGGCCGCTGGAAGGCATTTTACGCGAGCTGACAGATGAAAAAGCGGGGAACAAATCCATGGTTTACATGGGCATGTCCAACCTGACCGAGCCGGAAAAACAGGCGCTTGCCCTTCTTGCTGCAGCAGGCGGCAACATTATTTCGTTGGAACATATCAATGGGATTTTCAAAGGGAATGTCAGCCAAAACGACATTCAAAGATTGGTCAACCTTGGGCTTGTCCAGTCACATAGTCCGAAATTCAGCATCACGAGCACTCTTGCATCTTCGATTGCCGCTGCATGGAATGTCACTTCCTGGCAGGATATATTACTCAACTACGCCATCAACTGGCTGAGTCAACAGCCGGCTTCGGCATTGGTCGAAGAATCGACCGGACTGTTAGTCCACACCATCAAAAGCGCGGGTGAAAGAAAAAAGTGGCGCGAGGTGATCCAACTGGGGCGTCTGCTGGAAAAGTTCCTGGTCTATTACAAGCGCTGGCAGACCTGGTCTGATATTTTGAATTTAATCCTCGGCGCTGCCAGAGCATTAAATGACAGCAAGGCAGCCGCCTGGGCATTGCATCAACTGGGAAGCCGTGCCCTGTATTTGGGATATGCCAGCGAGGCTAAAACGTTTTTGTCACAGGCATTGAATATTCGCCAGACGATTGGCGACAAAGCCGGAGCAGCCATCACTCAACACAATATCAACACCCTCAATGGGATCATTGCCCCATTGAAAGGAAATACATCCGGTTGTAGAAAATACCTCGGTTACGGATGCGGCGGGGCGGTTGGACTGGCTATACTAGCCATCATGGCATGGGTCGGGTTTAGTTTAATTCCACGAAATACCCTTCCCACAGAAATCATCCCTGACAGCCCAACAGTGAGTGCGATATCAACAGCCTCGCCAATCCCTTCGGTTACTCCCACAATCACTACAACTGCGACCTTGATACCGATCAAAACCTTTACACCTACCGCAACTTCGACGCCGGTCATGGTGACAAAAAGCTATGATATTTTCAAGGAGGGCGGCACACCCGGAACACAAAGGTCAAAGCAACTTGACTTTACCATCAACGTAAAAACCGTCAGCGTGCTTCAAATAGAATTTAGGGCAAGTAGCTCAGCTTGTTCGGACATTTTCCTGCATATTCTTGTGGATGGAAAAGAAGTCTTCACCAGTAAGAACCTGGGTCCCGTCAGCGAGCAGTATGCAACTGGGCTAATAGAACTGGGCCCATTGAAAGAGGGCAAGCACAAGCTGACATTAAGTCCGGAAGGCGTGCCGAATAACGATGATAGTTCTTGCAACTATGGAACTCTTTCCGCCTGGGCAGGGACTCTTACAGTTTACACGAGCGAGTACAAATAGAGGATCCGGACGACAAAAAAACCGAAGGGTCATCGCCTCCAGTTTTTGTTACTCCTTCGGTATTCCCACGAAAATATTCCCATCCCTGACCTGGACGGGATACGCGGGGATGTCCACCACCGCAGGCATGGACATGGCTTTGCCTGTCCGTACGTCGAATTCCGCGCCGTGACGGGGGCAGACGACGTGATGTCCTTCCAAATCCCCATCCCCCAGCGGACCGTCGTCATGGGTGCAGACATCGCCAATGGCGAAGAGTTGCCCCGCGATGTTGAAGATCACAATTGGTTTGTCGCCGATTTCGACAAATAACCGCTCACCGTTGGGGAGCTCGGAAGCGGGAGCAATTTCCACAAATTCAGTTTTGGATCTGTCAAGGGAAGTGTAATTGAACATGCTACTCCACCAGTGAGTCGCTGGCTTCCTTCATCCCGTAGACCCCCGCCTTCAAGACCTTCAACGAGAGCAGGGCGCATTTCAAGCGGACAGGTCCGAGGTCGATGCCAAGAAGTTCGAGGACAGAATCCTTGTTGAGTTTTTTCACTTCCTCCAGCGGCTTGCCAATAATGGATTCGATCAGCAGATCGGCGGAGGCTTGCGAAATGGCGCAACCGTGGCCGTCGAAGCGGGCGTCGGTGACAACACCATTCTCGTTCACCCGCAGGTCTATCTGGATGTGGTCGCCACAAAGCGGGTTGTTATCCGCAAATGAAATATCGTGCGGGTCGAGTTTTCCGCGGTAGGCGGGATTTTTGTAATGCTCGATGATGACTTCGCGATAGAGGTCGTCCATAAGTAGTTCCGTGTCAAGTGTTCCAGTGTCAGGTGATCCAGTATCACAAGTGACATGACACTGGATCACTGAAACATTGAGGTGCTTTTATCCAAACATCTTCTTGACTTTGTATATTCCATTCACCAGCAAATCCACTTCTTCCTTTGCGCTGTACAAGTAGAAGGAAGCGCGGCTGGTGGCGGGGATTCCAAATTTCTCGTGCAGGGGCTGGGCACAGTGATGTCCCGCGCGGACAGCGATTCCGTCCTGGTCCAAAATCTGCGCCACATCATGCGGGTGGACACCTTCGAGCGTGAACGCCGCAACGCCGCCTTTTTTATCCGCCGAAGGGCCGAATACCTTCACGCCGGGGATTTCCTCCAGACGTTCGAGGGCATACTCGGTGATCACGTGCTCGTGCGCAGCGATCTCCTCCATGCCGATGGCGGAAAGATAATCCACCGCCGCGCCGAAGCCGACCGCTTCCGCGATGGCGGGAGTCCCAGCCTCGAATTTGTGTGGCAGGGAATTCGGTCGGAAGGAACGCAGCTTGACCTCCCGAATCATATCGCCACCACCGAGGAAGGGAGGCATGGCTTCGAGCAAATCGACTTTGCCGTACAACACACCGATGCCGGTTGGTCCGCACATCTTGTGAGCGGAGAAGGCATAGAAATCTGCATCAAGTGCCTGCACATCCACCTGCAAATGCGGAACGGACTGCGCGCCGTCCACCAGCGTCACCGCGCCTGCCTCATGGGCAAGGCGGATGATTTCGGCGGCTGGATTAACCGTCCCGAGGACATTGGACATGTGTGTGAACGAGACCAGCTTCGGGTGGCGTTTTAGCAGGGACTTGTAAACTTCCAGGTCGAGCAGCCCATCTCCGGTCACGGGGATGAAGTCCAGTTCGATGCCGCGTTCCGCTTGAAGCATGTGCCACGGGACGAAATTGCTGTGATGTTCCATCTCGGTCAGGATGACAAGGTCACCCTGTTTCAAGTTGGCGCGCGCCCAAGTATATGCCACGAGATTAATCGACTCGGTGGTGTTGCGCGTGTAAATCACCTGACGCGCAGACTCAGCGTTGATGAATTTCGCAATCCGCTCGCGCGCGCTTTCGTACATTGCGGTGGATTCCTCGGCGAGTGTGTGCACCCCGCGATGGATGTTCGAGTTCGACTTGCGATAGAAATCGTCCATCGCCTGAATCACCTGCACTGGCTTTTGCGACGTGGCTGTGGAATCCAGGTAGGTCACGCGCACGCCCGGTCGCACTTCGCAATCAAGGATGGGAAAATCTTTTCGGACTTTGGCTACGTCAAGATTCATAGAATATGCCTTCGGGCTAATAATCCGGTATAAAATCTTTCTTTTCTTTTTCCTTGGCGGCCTTCTTGCTGAGAACGGGTCGAATATGTTCCGAGTTCAGCGGATACCACAGGATTCTGTCCGGTACCATCCAACCATCGGTGAGGTAAACATTGGAACGAAACTGCACCGCCACCATCTTGTAATCCACCTGCACCACGATTCCTTTCACCCAACCGCGAATGCGTTCGCGGCTCTTTTCGTGGTCGCAAAATACCTCCACCGTATCCCCCACCTGAAATTCGTGTCCGAGTCCCGGAGCCTTCATGTAAGAAAATTGGCTCGAACGTTGCGCGCGGCTGACTACTGGACGCCGCGCCGCCGATGGGTTGATCACACGTTTCACCACCGCCTGTGGCTGCGGAGCCGCCGGTTTGGTCACAGGCTTCGCCGAAGTTGCCACCTCGGCAGTCGCTCCAATCGGCTTTGTTTTGCCCGCCGATCTTTCCATTAACTTCCGCGCAGGTTTTAACTTATTTATCCTGGACTTTAGTTTCTTGACTATCTTGGATTTGGACGCCACCCTGGTTTTGGTCTTCGTTTTTACTGCCATAACTCACATCCTGTTTTGGATTTTAGAGACGCCCTCCGCCTCTTTAATTTATCGACGATTGATGCCCGTCCGCTGGTATGATTTACAATGATGGTTTCGGCCGTCCTGCGGATTTTTGCAAGACGGCCTATTATTTTACCTTGATAATTTATCTTGAATGGCGTGTTGGAAACGCTCTCGAACGCCTTCGAAGGGGATGCGCTGCATAATCGGGTCGAAGAAACCTTCCACAACCAAACGCTCGGCGTCCGTTTGCGGGATGCCGCGACTTTTAAGATAAAAAAGCGGCTCCTGCTCAAGTTTCCCGACCGTCGCGCCATGCGTACAGCGGACATCGTCTGCAAGGATTTCCAATCCCGGGATAGAATCCGCCCGGGACTGATCGTCCAGCACGAGGTTGCGGTTTGCCTGATAGCCATCCGTCTTTTGTGCGCCCGGAGCAACATAAATCATGCCCTGCCACACGGAACGACTCTTTCCTTTCAACGCGCCCTTGAACAATAAGTCGCTGGTCGTGTGCGGCGCAAGGTGGTTCTGCTGGGTGTCGTGATCCAGGTGCTGTGACCCGTCGGTGAAGTAAAAGCCCGACATGCGCCCCTGCGCGCCTTCGCCAGCCAGGTCGAGATCAGAGAAATTCTTGGTCAGCCGCGAACCAACCGCACCGAAAATCCAGTCGATATTGCCACCGCGTTCAATGCGGGCGCGCTCATGAGAAAAGTTCCATACATGGCGTCCCCATGACTGCAACTCCACAAAGCGCAAGTTGGCGTTTTGCCCAACGTGGATTTCCACCACCCCGGCATGCATCGCGTGACCAGGCTCATCAGGCGATGCAGATTCATGGACATATGTAACCGAAGCGCCGTCGCCCAGGTTGATGATCAGGTGAGAGAAATGCGCCAGGTCGGATCCCGGTCCCCACAGCACAGAATGAAGCGGAGTTTCCACATGCACGTTGCGCGGGACATGCAGCAAAACGCCGTTGCCCGCCAGTGCGGAAGCCAGCGCCGCAAACTTCCCATCCTCGGGTTTGACAATTTTACCAACCAACTTTTTGAGCAGGTCGGGATGGTCGCGTTCGGCAGTGCGGAGGTCGGTAAAGATGACGCCTTTCCCAATCAAAGCAGGGTCAAGGTTCACAGACGACCCACCGGGCAAAAGGGTGATCTGTCCGCCATGCTGTTCGCCGGTTAACGGCTGGAGCAGGTATTCCGGAACAACAGGAAGATCCTCAAAAGCGCCCTTCCGAGGAATTCCAAAATCGGGCGCGGGCAGCATACGCAAGTCGGTGCGCCGCCAGGCTTCGTCGGTGTTGACCGGCATGGAGAATTTCGTAAACGCATCCCAAGCCTGGGCGCGGATATCGCTCAATTCACCGGCAGGGACGGAATCTGCGCTAAAGGAAAATTCCTTCGCGGCGGCATCGCGCCTGGTTCTGGTAACTGATACTTTGGGTTTCTCTTGCATAGCTATTCTCGTTGAACATTAAACGTGTAACGTTTAACCAATTGAGCCTTCCATCTGCAACTGGATCAGGCGGTTCATTTCCACCGCGTATTCCATCGGCAGTTCCTTGACCAGCGGTTCGATGAAACCGGAGACGACCATGGTGGTGGCTTCCTCTTCGCTCAGCCCGCGTGACATGAGGTAGAACAACTGCTCCTCACCCACCTTGCTGACCGAGGCTTCATGTCCGATGGTGACATCGTCTTCGTCGATTTCGATGTAGGGATAGGTATCCGAGCGGGACTTGGGGTCCAGCAGCAGCGCGTCACAGACCACATTGGATTTGACTCCCTTCGAGCCTTTGTAGACCTTCAACAAACCGCGATAAGATGCCCGTCCACCGTTCTTGGAGATGGACTTCGAGGTGATCTTACTGGTGGTGTTCGGCGCAAAGTGGACCATCTTCGACCCCGCATCCTGAATCTGACCCGCGCCCGCAAACGCCATCGAAAGCATTTCACCGTGCGCGCCGGGTTCCATCAGATAGCAGGAGGGATACTTCATGGTGATCTTCGAGCCCATGTTGGCATCCACCCATTCATGCGTCCCATTTTCGTAGACCTTCGCCCGCTGGGTCACAAGGTTGTAAACGTTGTGACTCCAGTTCTGGATGGTCGAATAGCGCGAACGCGCGCCCTTCTTGACGATGATCTCGATCACGCCGCTATGGAAAGAGTCGGTGGTGTATTGAGGTGCGGTGCAGCCCTCGACATAGTGCACCTGCGCGCCTTCATCGACGATGATCAAAGTCCTCTCGAACTGACCGACGTTGGCAGTGTTGAGGCGGAAGTATGCCTGAAGCGGAAGGTCCACTTTCACGCCTTTTGGCACGTAAACGAACGATCCGCCCGACCAGACCGCGCTATTCAACGCGGCGAACTTATTATCTTCGATGGGAACAACCGTCCCGAAATATTCGCGGAACAGGTCTGGATGTTTCTTCAACCCGTCTTCGATGGAGAGGAAGATCACACCCTGCTTTTCGAGATGGTCCTGAATGGAGTGGTACACCATCTCCGATTCATACTGCGCGCCCAAGCCAGCAAGGAACTTGCGTTCCGCTTCGGGGACGCCGAGCTTGTCGAAGGTGCGCTTGATGTCGTCGGGCACGTCGTCCCAGGATTTTTCCTGCTTCTCGGTCGGCTTGACGTAATAGTAGATGTCGTCCAGATCGAGGGATTTAAGTTCAGGACCCCAATTGGGCATCGGACGGGAAAGAAAATGATCGAGAGCTTTCAGGCGGAATTCCAGCATCCAATGCGGCTCCTCCTTCATGCGGGAAATTTGCTCGACAATTTCACGGCTCAATCCCTTTTGGGATTTGAACGCGTAGTTATCGTCACGCTCATGAAAGCCGTATTTGTACTCGCCAATCTCTTCGAGGATCTTCGTATCCTCGTTTAATTTGGTGTCTTCAGCCATAGGATTCTCCGTAATTCAACTCTAAAGTCAACACGCAAGTTTACCCCTCAGCGACGGCTTCGTATTTTTCGCGCACCCAGTCATAGCCGTGCTCTTCGAGGTGTAAAGCCAGGTCGGGACCGCCTGACTCGACGATGCGCCCGTCCAACATCACATGGACGAAATGCGGCTTGATGTAATTCAGCAGGCGCTGGTAATGTGTGATGACCAGCACACCCAGTTCGGGTCCCGAAAGGGCGTTGACGCCTTCCGAGACGATGCGCAGAGCGTCAATGTCCAATCCTGAGTCGGTTTCATCCAAAATGGCGATCTCAGGCTTGAGGGTCGCCATCTGAAGAATTTCGGCGCGTTTCTTCTCGCCGCCCGAAAAGCCATCATTGAGATAACGCCCGGCAAAACCGTGGTCCATCTTGAGCATATCCATCTTCTCCTTGAGCATCTTGCGGAACTCGGGAATGGGCATGCCCTTGTCGTCGGGGTTGACGGCACGGCGGCGGGCGTTTAACGCCGAGCGCAGAAAATTAGCCACCGTCACACCGGGGATGGCGACCGGATACTGAAACGCAAGGAAAATCCCCTCACGGGAACGTTCGTCGGGTTCGAGTTCCAAAACATTTCTACCTTTGAAAATCACCTCCCCATCCGTAACGGTGTAATTGGGATGCCCCATCAAGGTGTACGCAAGGGTGGATTTCCCCGTTCCATTCGGCCCCATAATGGCGTGCACCTCACCCTGTTTTATGGTGAGGGACAATCCTTTGAGAATTTCCCGGTCTCCGATGCTGACATGCAGGTTTTTTATTTCGAGTTGCGACATACTTTTGACTCCTGGAGATTTACCACTTGCGCGGCACTTTGTTTTCATTAACTAACATTCTTACCAAGTCGGCGGCATTATAGCAGGGTCACGCGAAATTGTCAAATATTTATGATAATTTTCTAGTATATTGACAAACTCGGATGAGACAGGTATACTTTTGTCCATGAAATCAACACGAGACAAAATCCTGCAAACCCTGTTGGAAAACCCCCGTTCCACCATCAATGCGCTGGCTGAAGCAGTGGGAATCAATCCCATCTCGGTGCGTCATCATCTGACCAACCTCCAGATGGAGGGTTTGGTGGAAGGACAGGAAGAACGGCACGGTGTTGGACGCCCTCGCCTGGTGTACGTCCTCACCGACGAAGGTATGGAACGATTTCCCACCCGTTACATGAAACTAACCACCCGGCTGCTGTCACAAATGAAGGGTTCGCTGCCCGGCCCCGTGGTTGCAAATTTGTTCAGCCAAATTGCCGAAGACCTTGCCAGTCAGTACGCCAGCGATGTACAAAACCTGAGCATGGAAGAGCGACTTGACTTCGTCAAACAAATTCTGGCGCAGGAAGGTTTCAACGTTCAATGGGAGAAAAAGGGCGGACATTACGAAATCCATGAAATTTCCTGTCCCTACTACCAGGTTGGCGCGACCCACCCCGAAGTCTGCTCGGTGGACCAAACCCTGATCTCGAAAATGCTGGCTGTTCCCGCAAACAAGGTGCAGTGCATCCTTAGCGGCGCGGCGCATTGCACTTACGTAATCCAGCCTGTTGAAAAACAAAAACAATCCGTCAAGGAGCAGAAATGAGTGAGTCGGAAACAAAGGAAATCCAGTGGAGTATTCACCAAACCCATCCTGAAATTGTGCAGGAAGTCCGCGCGAAACTTTCAGAGGTGGTCGATCCTGAAATTGGAATGAACATCATCCAATTGGGGTTGATCCGCAACGTTGAAATCGAAAATGGAATTGGGCACGTCAAAATGATCCTAACCACCCCTTTCTGCCCCTATGGACCGGCGTTGATTGAGATGACCAAGGCCAAGGCGACGGAGGGATTGAACATGCCCGTCAACATCGAGATGGGATTGGACGTATGGGACTTTTCGATGATGGAGGACCCGTCCGCGTTGGATTGGGGGATGTACTCGTAGGCAGTGAAACGCCTGCCGGTTGAATTGCCGGGCAGTAAAACAGGACGCCAATCCGTTTGGATCGGTGTCTTTTTATATCGGACAGAAGATGGCGTCCGAGGACTTAAGTTTCGTCCTCACCGCTTTTCCAATGCGCGGCGTGAGGCTGGTCGCCTTCACCGAAGCAGGAAATGACGATCAGCGCCGTGGTCACCGTGCCGCCCGGATTCTTCCAGCGATGTTTCAGTTTCGACGCAAACAACAAACTATCCCCGGGGTCAAGGGTGTAAACCTGTTTATCCACGAAATATTCCAATTTGCCCCGCAGGCAAAATACGAACTCATGCCCAGTGTGAACAATATTGCGCGGACCACTCGACGCGCCAGACTCCAGCGTCACTACAAACGGCTTAATGTGACCGCTAAAATTCTCCCCGCCCAGCCCCTCGAAAATACCGCGCGTAAATGGCATGCGGGAGCGTTCATCCGACCTCAGGAAGATAACCTGTTTTTGGAGACTTCCCTCACCGAAGAAAGCGGTGATCGAGACCCCCAGCGCATCCGCCAGTTTATATAATGTGCTGACAGACGGGGATGTCTTGCCGCGCTCAATCATGCTCAAGGCATTTGCAGAGAGTCCGCTCTTTGTCGCGAGCGCCCGCATCGAAATTCCACGCGCCTCACGGAGTTCGCGCAGACTTGTTGCCACATCCACCGATTGGGCTTCACGCATGAAGGTTTCCATGTCACTCTCCTGTCATCAAACTCTAAGCAAGGCCTCCAACAGGCGGCAAGAATAACACAAAATAAACAAATCTGAAACCGGACGCGCCGGGAGGTTATAATCCCCATCCAAAACGACAGAAGGAGCAAACGGCGTGGCAATGGACGTCATCGACATTCCACGCCTTTTCTTTGCACAAAGAATAATGAGAGTACACAATGATTTCTTTGCCGGGGCGCGCCGTTCCCTGCCCATCCTGATCGGAGTCATTCCGTTCGCCATGATCTCCGGTGTGGCGGCCGTCAGCGTCGGCATGACGTTTTTCGAGACCATGGGAATGTCAACCATCGTATTTGCGGGAGCCTCGCAATTGGCAGTCTATCAACTGATAAGCATAGGCAGCCCATGGATCATCATGGTGTTGACTGCCTGGGTAATCAACCTGCGTTTCACGATGTATAGCGCCACCCTTGCACCCTACCTGCAAAAGCTTTCGACATGGCGCAAAGCCCTGCTGGCTTACATGCTTTCGGACCAGGCATTCGGCGTCAGCTTGAGTCATTTTATGGCGACCAATGAAGAGGTCAATCACCGCTGGTATTATTTCGGCGCGGCATTGACCATCTGGGTGGCGTGGCAAATCAGCGCCGCCATCGGCGCGTTGCTGGGAGCACTCGTCCCCGCCAGTTGGGGATTCGACTTTGCCTTTCCACTCAGTTTCATGGCCTTGATGTTCGGCGCATTGCGTGACCGTCCAACCGTGATCGCGGCACTGGCGGGCGGACTCATTGCCGTGCTCGCCAAAGGACTCCCCTACAATACTGGATTAGTCCTCGCAACCTTTCTCGGCATTGCGAGCGGATATCTGGCGGAAAGCCTGCAAAACCGGAGGGCTGCCCAATGAGTCAGTCAAGCCTGTGGTCGCTTTTTCTTGTGGTCGGACTGGGGACCTTCCTCCAGCGTTTCATATTCATTTATCTGTTTGGAAAAATCGAAATGCCCGAATGGCTGCGCCGCGCATTGCGTTTTGTGCCGGCGGCTGCTTTAGCGGCATTGGTCTTTCCCGCACTGACCCACCCCGCGGGACATCTTGACATTTCAACCGGAAATTTTCGCCTGCTGGCCGGGCTGGGCGGAGCGCTTGTGGCATGGAGAACCCGCAATGTGATGCTGACCATCCTCGTGGGGATGGTTTTGCTTTGGGCTTTGGAAGCAGCGTTTGGGGTGTGAGCCTCCATCGTCTATCCTGCTCAGCCGAATAAAATTGAAGCCAAAAGACCTCCAAGATTTGCACGAAAACATCTCGGAGGTCTCTACTATTCAAATATTCTCTACGCATCTCACCTATGCAAATTCCTCGCCGCGATAAAGCTCAAGCCTTTCTCGGTCAGCGCCCAGGCGGAGCGGTTACAGGCGTCCACTTTGTCGAGGTAGTTGATTCGCAGGTTATCCCAGTCGCCGCTGGCAATGACTTCATCCTTTGCGCGGAAATAATCGAGGATGTCAGAAAGATGGGCGCGGGTCACGTCCACTTCGGGGTCACCGCCCTCGTGCTTGGCGGCAATGTTCGCCACGTGGTCCGCCAGTTCCACCAGTTCGGCGCGGCGGTTGTACGGCTGGATGACGATGCTCTTCTGCGGTTCGGTGATGTGATGTTCGAAGCGCACCACCTTTTCGAAGTCGAGCGCCTTGCGGAAGTCGGCGGTCAGTTCCAACGTCTGGTTATTGACCGAGTTCGACCAGTTGAAGCCGATCAACGGGCTGGTTCCATCGTCACGACTGAGCAGCTTCGCCATGGTCAGAATCCACAGTGCGTGATAAGGGTTGTCCGAGCCGAAGAAGACCGAGATCTTGAACTGGATGTCCACGCCAATGCGGTAGAGCAGGAAGCCGAGCAGGATCGTCCCCGCGTTGAAGTTCAACACGTGCTGAACGCCATAATTGGTGTAGTAATACAGGAACTCGTCCAGCCATTGCAGGGCATGTTCGTTGGGCTGACCGATGCCGCCGAAGTAACCCGTGATGGTGGCGGGTCCGCCGAGGTGCGGATTCGAGCCGTCGGTGCCTTTGGTGTCCAGCGTCTCGACGAAGGAAGCGCCGATGATGTCCAGCGCGGCGACGATGGCGGGCAGGTCGCCGTCCGCTTCGGATTCCTTCATCTTGCGGACCGCAATGAAGCGCCCAGGGACGAGGGTCTTGTCCGCGATGGCTTGCTCCGCCATGGCGCGTACCCAAGGGAAATATTGCAGGGCGGAGACTTCGAGTGTGACCGCGTATTTGTCTTTGAATTTCATCTTGTCCGCGGCGGCACCCAATACCTTGCGGCGATAGTCCTTGACCGAAATGAACGCGCCTTTATCCCGTTGTTGAATCAGCCAGTTCAAATCCTTAACCGCTTCGGGCTGGCGTTCCTGCACGATCTTGAAGAGGTTCTCCATTTTACGGGCTTGCTTGTGCTTGCGGTTAATCTCCTTCGGCGTACCATATTTGGCGACCACCGCGAAGAAATCCTTCATCACCTGCGAGTTGGGATCGAGCAAAACGGAGTTGAATGCCTTTAGTTTATCGGGTGAAATCTTGAGCAGTTTTTGAGTCTCGTTCATTTTTTCTCCTTGTCATCTCACGTCATTGCGAGGGCGATGCTTTTACGCCCGAAGCAATCTCATACATTAGGAGACTGCTTCGCAAAAAGCGCTCGCAGTGACGGGCTACTTCAGCATCTTTACCAACTCATCGTATTCTTCATCGGGCATGCCGAACCAGTTTTCCTTGGCAGGGAAGGTCTTCTCGCTGACTTCCTTGACGTAGCCAGCCAGTCCCTCGCGGATGACCGCGCCTGCGTCGGCGAAAACTTTCGCCATCTTCGGCTTGAACTTGGGATACAGCGCGAAGGCGTCGTGATAGATCAACAGTTGACCGTGCGCATCGAGTCCCGACCCAAGCGACATGATGATGCAATTCTTCGCGCGCTCGGTGATGAGTTTGCACAGGCGGTCTGGGACCAACTCGAGCAGAATCATGAATGCGCCAGCTTCTTCGAGATCTTTAGCGTCATCCACGATCTTCTTCGCCATCGAAGCGGACTTGCCCTGCAATTTGAATCCGCCCAGCGATGCCACACTCTGCGGTGTGAGTCCCAGATGACCGATGGCAGGGATGCCCGCGTCTACGATGCCCTTAATACGGTCAGCCATTGCCGCGCCGCCTTCGAGCTTGATGCAGTCGCAGCCCGCCTCCGCCATGAAACGTCCCGCGTTGCGAATGGCAGATTCAACCGAGGGTTGATAGGTCATGTAGGGCATGTCACCCACGAGCCAGACATTGGGCGCGCCGCGACGGACCGCCGCCGCGTGTCGGATCATGTCGTCCATGGTGACAGGCAGGGTCGAGTCATAGCCAAGCATGGTCATGCCGAGGCTGTCCCCGACAAGGATCATATCCACACCCGCCTGATCCTGCATGTAGGCGGTGGGATAGTCGTAGCAAGTCAGCCAGGTGATGGGCTTGCCTTCCTCCACTTTCTTATACAAGGCAGGTAACGTCATCTTCTTTCTTGGTTCAGTCATGGAAGCCTCCAATTTTTGGATGGAAATAAAGCAGGTCACGCATAAGCGTGACCTGCGAGATTACAACCTCTCAAATCTTGCCTGGAAAAAGCGCAGGTATTTCGGCTCATATACCATCTTTAGTCCACGGGTGGATTCACGCGCATCGTACACCGCTTTGACCGATTCTGCAACCACATCCATGTGCGCCTGGGTGTACACGCGGCGTGGAATGGTCAGACGGGTCAACTCAAGCTTGGGATAGTAGTGGTCGCCCGTCTTGGGGTCGCGCCCCGCCGAGGCGATGCCGCGCTCCATCGAGCGGATTCCAGAGTCGAGGTAGAGCTCCGCTGCGAGGGTCTGGGCTGGGAATTCAATCTGCTTCAGGCGCGGATAAAATGCCTTCGCATCGAGGAAGATCGCGTGTCCACCTACAGGCTGCACGATCGGGATGCCCCAATCAGTGAGCAGCTCGCCGAGATACAAGACCTGACCAATGCGCGAGCGGATGTGTTCGTCCTTGACAGATTCTTCGATGCCGATGGCAAGCGCCTCGAGGTCGCGCCCCGCAAGTCCGCCGTAGGTGTGCAAACCTTCATATACAACAACGAGGTTGCGCAGCTCCTCGAACAGTTCCCAGTCATTGACAGCCAACCAACCGCCGATGTTGACAAGGTTGTCCTTCTTGGCGCTCATCCATGCCGCGTCGGTATAACTGCAAAATTCCTTGAGAATTTCCGCGATGGATTTGCTAGCGTATCCTTCTTCACGGTCTTGAATGAAGTAGGCGTTTTCCATCATGCGCGTTGCGTCGAGGTAAATCTTAATTCCGTACTTGTCACACAAGGCACGCAGAGCTTTGATATTCGCCATACTGACGGGTTGTCCGCCCGCCATGTTGACCGTACCCGCCACACTGATGTAGGCGATGTTTTCCGCGCCGTGCTTGTCGATCAATGTCTGAACTTTATCCAAATCGATGTTGCCCTTGAACGGGCGCATATTTGCGGGGTCATGCGCTTCGTTGATGATGACATCGTAGAAGGTGCCGCCCGCCAATTCCTGATGCAGACGTGTGGTGGTGAAGTACATGTTGCCGGGGACGATCTGTCCCTTCTTGATGACCGCCTGACTGATGAGATGTTCCGCGCCACGCCCCTGATGGGTCGGGACAATGTATTTGTAGCCGTACACATTTTGGATGGCGGCTTCAAGATGATAGAAGTTACGACTGCCCGCATAGGCTTCGTCGCCCATCATCATGCCCGCCCATTGACGGTCGCTCATGGCGCTGGTCCCACTGTCGGTCAGCAGGTCGATGTAAACGTCCTCAGACCTGAGCAAAAAGGTGTTGTAGCCCGCTTCAATCAACGCCTTCTCACGTTCCTCATGTGAGATCACATTCAGCGGCTCGACCATCTTGATCTTCCAGGGTTCCGCCCAAGAGCGGCGTCCAAATTGTTGTCCCATGGTTTTTGGGGTGGGGCTGGTCATGAAATGTTCTCCTTTTAAAATTTGATTATGTCATTGCGAGGAGAGCGGTCTCCCTGACGAGGCAATCCCCAGTTACGAGGAGGTTGCTTCGTCGCCGTCTTGTGGCTTCTCGCAACGATATGGTTAATCCAACGGCAACGCCGTTGTTGATTTAACCTCGGTAAAAACCAAACTGGTATGGACACGAGCGACGCCGATGGGAGTAATCTTGTCCACAACGAACCTCTCCAAATCCTTGCGGTTTTTCAACGCCACTTTCAATAAGTAATCGAACTCACCAGTGATGTGGTGACACTCGAGCACTTCGGGCATCCTGCGGGTTGCCTCTCGAAACTTTTCAACCTGCTCCACCTGGTGCATTTGCAGGCTTATGTGAATAAAACACAACAGGTCGTAGCCCGCCTTTTCACGATCAACGATGGCTGTGTACTGGCGGATATAACCGTCCTTTTCCAGCCTTTTGAGGCGGGTATGTGTGGCAGGTGGCGAAAGGCTGATCTTGCGCGCCAGTTCCACGTTGCTCAGACGTCCATCCGTTTGCAAAGCTCTCAGGAGGGCTTTGTCCAAATCATCCAACATAAGGCTCTGTGAATTTTTTATCATAATTTGCCTTTCGTTTCAATAATTATTCTGCTGTTATGGAGAAACTTCGAATTAAATTATATATCAACAGGCATGTAGTTTTCAATATTTCAGGCGAAGATTTTCCTGGTCTATACATTTGGAAGAAATAAAAGGTTTTTGGAAGTCCATCCCGATAAAGGCAAAGGCCCCCAACACTTTACAAGAAAGCCTAGAGGTCTGATTACCACCTACCTGATTGGCATGATAAGCGGAAGAATGATCAGCAAGATAATGACCAGCAGAATAGTCAGGGGAAACCCAACACGAGCATAGTCCTTGAAAGTATATCCACCCGCGCCCATGACCATCACATTTACAGAGTGCCCCAGTGGAGAGATGAATGCCATCGAAGAGGAGAGCGCCACTGCCATTGCCATACTTCTTGGATCCATCCCAACATGCCGGGCAGCGGCGATCGCAATTGGAGCAATGACCGTCACCGCCGCGGCGCCATTGATAACCTGGGTCAGGGCGACAGTTAACAGGACAAAACCCGCAAGCAGAACCATATGCCCTGCGCCGCCCAAAGAGGAAACCAAAACATCAGCAAACAGGCTCGATGCTCCTGTCTTGTTCAGCGCGATGCCAACAGGCAACATGCCTGCCACCAGAAACAAACTACGCCATTCGACTGCGCGATAAGCCTGATCCATACTCATGATACGTGTCAAGACCATCAAGACCGCGCCGCTCAACATAATTTCGGCAATCAGGTCGGGGAAG
This sequence comes from Anaerolineales bacterium, assembly GCA_034433295.1. Classification (GTDB taxonomy): domain Bacteria; phylum Chloroflexota; class Anaerolineae; order Anaerolineales; family Villigracilaceae; genus Villigracilis. The sequence goes on from DAOUAS010000055.1 coordinate 20,875, forward strand.
ATAACAGCCAGCATCAGCGTGAGTGCCATGATCAACGCGGTAAACCACCCGCGCAGGGTAATCCGGATGGCGGGCGCGGATTCTGCCAGAAGGATCAAACCTGATTCCGTCCGCAGCAAGCTCAGGCTTTTTTCGGTCCCTTGCAATAAAAGCCCATCTCCAAACTCCAGCGGCAGATCTGCAAGACGGGTACGAATGGAACGTCCGTGCCGCCAGACGGCTAGCACTTTTGCTCCGAACTTTTGGCCAAAACGAATCTCCTTCAAAGTTTGTCCGGCAAGGTGGGAGCGCGGCGCGATGGCGGCTTCGTACATCTTCAGGTCGGGCGTGGCAAAGTAATCCTGCTGCCATCTACCGGAAGGGAGGATTTCCAGAATCTCCATTAACGAAGCTGGAAGGCTGTCCTCGGGGCGGGCCATAATCAAAAGAACATCCCCACCTCTTAATATCATTCCCGCTTCAATCGATAACGCCGATCTTCCTCTCTGGATGGCAATTACATTGAGATGAAATTTTTCTCGCAGCTCACTTTTTTCAAGCGTGATACCGTCAAGTCGTCCGTTTTTCCGAACCTTTGCCCTGACCAATCTATCGGCAAGTTGATAAGTATTGAGCAGGTCGTCCGACTCTTCGGTCTCTTCATGGCGCTGGGCGGGAGATTGACTCGGCAACAACTTTCGCCCCCAAAAAACCATAAAAAGAATGCCAATAAATACCAGCGGCAGTCCAATGGGCGCAAAATCTATCAGCGCAAAGCCCGGAAGTTTCGCATCGCGCAGCAATCCGCTGACAATAATATTGGTCGTTGTCAACAACGTTGCCATGCCGCCTAGAATGGTTCCAAACGCCAACGGCATGAGCAATTTCGACGGAGATACTTTTGAGCGACACGCCACGCCTGAAAGCGAGGGAAAAAGCAGGGAGGCGGCGGCAATATTGTTCATAAAAAGAGAGAGGGCGGCCGATGCTGTCATCACGCCAAAAATCAGGTTCGCCTCGCCTGTTCCAAACAGGCGGATGATAAACCCGCCCATCCGCTCCGTCAGCCCTGCACGACGCAATCCCTCCGCAAGAATGAAGGCGGAAAGCATGATAATAACTGCCGAGCGGCTGAATCCCGCAAACGCTTCCTGAGGCGAGAGAATACCGCTCAATCCCAACGCCAGCATTAACATCAATGCAACGATATCGGCACGAAGAACATTCCACAAGAGAAGAAGAGAAGCGGCCAGAAGGAAAAGCAACACAACAGCAATCTGTGACATTCTGGTAATTTTACTTGCTTCAAGTGAAAACTTCACGAATCAAATACCCGGAGCAACCCACAAGTTTCACACAATTCCTCCACCGCCTTGTAATTCTCCGATGGGAAAATAGCATCAACAAAACTTCGCGCTTCCTCGATGAAGACGAAGCCCAAATCTTTTATCGGAGAAAAAACATGAAAAACAAAAAATGGCTGAATTACACCCTCGGCGTTTTAATCGCCCTGATTGCGCTGGCCGCCGTGGCGGGAGCGGGTTTCCGCGCCGGGATGATGCAAAATCTGCCGCTTGCGCGCGCGGCGATTGGCGCGCGTCCCTTTGCGCATGACGATCCTGGACGGACGCCCCAGCAAATGCAAGGCGACTTCCGCGGCGACAAGTTCCAGGGCATGCAGGGCAATTTCCAAAGGCAGATGCCCGGGGATTTTCGCGGATTTGATCCCCGAAGCGGCGGATTCCGCTTCCCCTTCTTCGGGTTGATCCAACTTGCAGTCCTGGCGCTGGTGGTCTGGGTCGGTTATAAACTCATCAAGAAGAGCGGCTGGAGACTCTCACTCTCCAAAGCGGCGCCCACCCCTGTTGTAGATGAAACTCCCGGCATGGAGGTGGAGGAGAAAAAAGAATCAGCGTAGACGAAGCCAATTGAGCAGAATCAGGCGTCCGCTTTGAAAAAGGTGGACGTTTGATTTTATCCACACAATGTCTCCATAATTTCACGACTTTATCTTTACATCCGTTCCTTACACTGCAATCGCCGCAGAATGAATTGCGCAAAGGAAAGACTCATAAGGATCATGGCATCGAAAATCGACACCTTTTTTACCCGGTCAGTTGCAGGGAGGCTTGAAAAGACAAGGTTGTTCAAGAAGTTTGGAAAAAAGACCTGGCTGGGAATTGCGCTCGTTTTGATCCTGGCAATCGGCGGCGGTATCACATATTTCCAGATAAAAGCAAGTGAAACTCAAACCGCCAAAAACGAGACTCTGCAAACCACAATCACCCGCAAGAACAGTCCAGCGGGCAGGTGAAACGGATTAACGTCGAGGTCGGGGATAAGGTCAAGTCGGGAGATGTGCTGGCGGTGATCGACGACTCCAGTATCCAGGTTCAATATTTGCAGGCAAAACGCGCCCTGAGCGAAATATTATCATGCCGCACTGACGGGCTGACGAAACATCGGAAGAGTAAAGCCGTGTTGCGGTTGGATGCCGCGTTATGGCATAATTCAGGAAGAAGGAAAATATCTCATGCCTCAGACCATTCTCATCGTCGATGACGAAAAGCGCCTCGTTTCCCTCGTGGAAAGTTACCTCGCGCAAGAGGGTTATCGCGTTGTCACCGCCTACAACGGCAGGGAGGCGCTCACGGTCGCGGACAGGGAAAAGCCCGACCTGATCATCCTCGACATCATGATGCCCGAAATGAACGGCTATGATTTCATGCGCATCCATCGCGGACAGCACGACACACCCATCATCATGTTGACCGCCAAAGTGGAAGACGACGACAAGATCATCGGATTGGAACTCGGCGCGGATGATTACGTGGTCAAGCCGTTCAAGCCGCGTGAACTGATGGCGCGGGTGCGGAACGTCCTGCGGCGCGCGGGCAAGACCATCCCCACAGGGAAGACGCTCAAAGTGGCGGACATCGTCCTCGACCGCGACAGCCGCGAGGTGCTGGTCGCTGAACGCAGCATCATCGACCTGACCCCATCCGAGTTCGACTTGCTCGCGGCGCTGATGACTTCGCCGGGACGGGTCTTTTCGCGCCTCGACCTGCTGGACGTGATTCAAGGCGCGCGCTACGAGGGCTACGAGCGCACCATCGACACTCACGTCAAGAACCTGCGCGCCAAACTGGAAGACGACCCGCGCCAGCCGCGTCACATCGAGACAGTGTACGGCGTTGGTTATCGTTTGAGAAAAGCATGAAACTCACTACCAAATTGATCCTCGCCTTTTTACTGGTCAGCCTGTTCAGCACGGGCATTATCGTCGTATTCACCCGCCTTGCCACCAACCGCGAATTCGACAGGTTCGTCAACAACAAATACGAAGCCGATCTCGTAGAACAGCTCGCGGGCTATTACGAAGGGAACCAAACCTGGGAGGGAGTGGATAAATTATTCAACCGGGGCAATGACAGACATCCGCCGTTCTTTTCGATTGCGGATACGGACGGAAGGATCGTCGTCGCGGGCGCGGATCGCCGCCCCGGAGAAATCGTCCGCGCGGATGAACTCAAAACGGGGACCCAAATCCAGATCGGGGACAGGGCGATTGGCATTCTCCTGTTCAACCGGCTGCCGGATCGGAATCCGCTCGAAGATGAATTCATCCGCCGCCTCGGTCAATCGATTACGCTCAGCGCCGTCGGCGCACTTCTGCTCGCGTTTATATTGGGGACGATTCTTTCGCGCACCATTTCCAACCCCATCCGCGAGTTGACCAAGGCCACGCGCGAAATGGCGGGTGGGAATTTCGGTCAGCAGGTTCCCGTGCGCTCACGCGATGAGATCGGCGAACTGGCCGCATCCTTCAACAAGATGAACGATGACCTGGCTCGTTCCTTCAACCTGCGCAAGCAAATGACTGCGGATATCGCCCACGAGTTGCGGACTCCCCTCAGCCTGATCATCGGCCATGCGGAAGGCGTCCACGACGGCGTACTGCCCGCCTCGAAGGAAAACTTCGAGATCATCCGCGAGGAAGCCGAAAGATTGGAGAAACTGGTCAACGACCTGCGGACCCTGTCGCTGGCGGATGCGGGCGAACTTTCGGCGGACTTCCAGCCTGTGGATGCGAACAAACTGCTGGGCGAGATTCAATCCCATTACCTGGCTCTGTTCGACCAAAAACAAATCACGCTCGAATTTACGCCCTTCGACACGGCTCAGGGCGTACGGGCAAATCTCGACCCCATCCGCTTTGCGCAAGTCATCACGAATATTCTGGAGAACGCCCTGCGCTATACCCCCGAAAACGGTCGTGTGCGGATTTCGACCCGGCAGGTCAACGGGCAGATCGAAATCTGCATCGAAGATAGCGGCGAGGGCGTATCGCCCGAAGACGCGGCGCATCTCTTCGACCGTTTCTATCGCGCCGACCCTTCGCGCACAAGAGACGAAGGCGGTTCGGGACTCGGCCTCGCCATCGCCAAATCCATCGTCGAGATGCACGGTGGCAGCATCCGGGCGGAAAGCGAAAAAGGCAACGGGTTGAAGGTCGTCATTCAGTTACCGGCGGCGTAACGGACCAACCACAGAGACGCGGAGACACCGCGAAAATCATTGAGGTTCCTGCATAAGCGCTTCCAGACATGCTTGGGGAAAAATTACAAAAACCCCAACGCGAATGCCGCGAATTGACAAATGACGCAAATCATCCAAACAAAATTCGTGAAATTCTCTCATTTGCGTTATTCGTGTTCCAAAGCGAGTAATCTGTCAGGCGACTTTGCCGTAGCCATGGAATGACGGATGAAATGAAAAATTCGGAAGCAGAACTCCGGACTCCAAAAGGACGCCCCGTTTGAGGCGTCCTTTTTTTTTCGCTCGATACTTCTAAGATGCCATGTTTGTTTTCGGCTTTTTCCCTCCCAGCCATTTGGGGATGTTCAGGTAAAGCGCCCCGACGACCGTGATGATGACCAGGTTCTTGAGCGCGTCGGCCGGGAACGCGATTCCATCAGGCTCGTCCCTGTCTGGCGGAACAAACTCTCCGTCAGTGGGACGCTCGAAACTCGCTGGCTGGTCTGCGCCGGACGAAGCGGCGGTGACAAATGCGTAGAATAATCCGCCGACCAACACCGCGACCGTAAGAATGATGAGGATTCTGAAAATGGTCTTCATGGTTAGGCATCCTTTCTTTGGATGGACAGACCCGGCGTGACAGCCGTCTGTGAGATTGGGCGGGGAGCAAACAGACGCTTAAACATTCCGGTAATCCAGTTCCAATGGACAGCCATGTGCAACCCCATCAGGATCATGGTGATGTTGGTCGAGAGTTCATGCAGTTCCTTCCACGCCATGTTCTGAGGCAGGGTCAACCCGAAGAACGGCACAACGGATTTGGAAATCATCAGACCCGAAAGCAGGATCAGCGTCCCGCTGGCAAAGAGCGCCCAATTCAAGACGTATTTGAAGCGCTGCCCTTTGGATTTTTTCGAAAAGATGCGGGAGGTGACGCCGGTGATCCAACTCCAGTTGAGGAGCAGGTGGACGACAATCGCCCCGCTCAACGCGAGTCCCAGCCATTCGTGGATGGTATCGCCGGTGAAGTGGGGCGCGCTGGATATCAAAAGGGCGGTGAACGCGCCCAGGTCCAGCAGTAATTTGGTTATGTTTTGCTTTGACATATGGTTTTCCTTTGTTTGGTTCGGCTGTATTCTATGAAAAGACATAACCATATGGGTGGATGAATTGCGAAAGGAGTGTGAAGAATTTGTAAAATCCGCCAACAGCCCCATGCGAATTCTTCGCCCGATGAGCGAAGTTCGCGTTTTGCTTTTCGCGCCCGGCCCGCGCATAAGTCCCAAAGCGATGACGCCCTTGCCCCTTTGACGTTTTTCCTGTATGTTTGACTTCAACCAGCGGGAAGCCTCACCGCCGGCGGATACGCCCTGCAAGCAGGGCGCTTTGCGAGGGACAACAAGCCTATGACAGTGGCGTTCGACAACGCGGAAGTGAAGTACCCATAGAAAACTTTCAGTTTTCTATCACATAAACCCCTAATCATCATTCTAGTATGGATAGGGTGAAATAGAACAAACAAGGGGGGTATTCGACACAGACAGGAATAAAAGACTTCGGAAGCCTGTGAAACTTCCGAAGTCTGATTGTTTTACTTAACCGCCTTATCCGTAATCTCCAGCGCCTTATCTAAAATATCCATCCCTTCCTTCAACTCCTCTTCCGTGATAATCAACGGCGGGATAATCAACACGGTATGCCAGTGGGTGTAGAGGAACAGCCCATGGTCAACGCAATACTTTTTCAGCGCGACCATCTCAGGCGATGACCCGTTCCACGGAGCCATCGGCTCTTTGGTCTTGCGGTCTCTCACCAGCTCGATGATTCCGAACAGCCCAATGTTGCGGACTTCGCCCACCGAGGGATGCGCTTCGCCCAAGTCGGTCAGCATCTTGCGCAGAACCAGTCCCATGCTTGCGGAATGCTCGACCATCTTGTCCTGTTTCACGGCTTCGATGTTGGCAATCGCCGCCACCAGCGAGATGGGATGCGAAGTGTAGGTCAAACCACTTTCGAAGGCGTGTTCATCGAAAGCCGCAGCAATCTCGGGCTTCATCGCCACAGCACCAAGAGGAGCATACGCGGACGTGAGCCCCTTTGCCATGGTCATGATGTCGGGGACAACGTCCCAGTGTTCGATGGCAAACATCTTCCCTGTGCGCCCGAAGCCGCTCATCACCTCGTCGGCGATCATCACAATGCCATATTTATCGCACAAAGCGCGGACGCCCTGCATGTATCCCTGCGGCGGGATGATGATGCCGTTCGTGCCAGTCACCGATTCCATGAGAATGCCAGCAATAGATTCGGGACCTTCATACAGAATGATCTCTTCCAGATGGTTGAGATAATCGCGCGCGAACTCCTCTTCAGAGATGTTGGGGGTTGTGCGATGGAAGGTGGAGCG
>DAOUAS010000056.1:0-56578 GCA_034433295.1 Anaerolineales bacterium
CACTACCGCCGCAAGGAGTACCTGCTCTTTCCCTTCTTCGAGAAGAACAACCTCCCCGGTCCGCCGATGGTGATGTGGGGCAAGCACGATGAAGCGCGGAATATTCTCAAACAAACCATTGCAGGTTTGCAGGAAGTCGAGTCCATGACCGCCGCCGAAGCCAAAGCCTACAACCTCTTCACCGTCACGCCCGCCGTCGAAGCCGTGGACGATATGATCTACAAGGAAGAGAAGATTCTCTTCCCCACCGCTCTCAACCTGCTGACCGAGCAGGACTGGTATGAGATTTATCTCCAAAGCGACGAATACGGTTACTGCCTCTACGCCCCGCAATTTGAGTGGACACCCGAAGGCGGAATCCAGGCGGAAGCCCTCAAACCCGCCGCAAAGGGTGGGCGGGTTCAAATGCCAACGGGCAACTTCTCGCTCGAAGAGTTGATTGCCACCTTCACCGCCCTGCCCTTCGACCTGACCTTCGTAGATAAAGACGACACCGTCCGCTATTTCAGCCCCGGCAAAGAGCGCATCTTCGACCGTTCCCGCGCCATCCTCGGACGCAAGGTGCAATATTGTCACCCGCCCAAGAGCGTCCATATCGTCAACCAGATCGTCAAGGACTTCAAGGCTGGCAAGCAGGAACGCGCCCGCTTCTGGATCAACATGGGCGGACGGCTGATCTACATCTGCTACTACGCCGTGCGTGACGCGCAGGGTGCCTACATGGGAACACTGGAAGTGACCCAGGACCTCACCGAAGTCCGCAGTCTCGAAGGCGAGCGCCGCCTCCTGGCGTATGATGAATGATTGTCTCGTGTCACCCTGAGGGAGCGCTCTTTGTGACCGAAGGATCTCTACCCTTGAAAACAGAGGTTCTTCGCTTTACTCAGAATGACAAGCAAAAGTCTCGGAAAGGAATCCCATGGAAATCACCAGCCACACCAAACTGCTGGAACTTCTGAAAGAATACCCTGCTCTCGAGGAGCAGATCATCGACATTGCTCCGCCTTTCAAGAACCTCAAGAACCCCGTCCTGCGGCGGACAGTGGGTCAACTTGCGACTCTGGGACAGGTGGCGCAAATCGGAAAAATCGACCCGACCGAATTGGTCAACACCCTGCGCCGCGCCGTCGGTCAACCCGAACTTCGAGCGGACGCTGGCGCGGAGTCCCAAATCTCTCTCCCCGCCAAATCAGCCGACGACCCCGACTGGATCGCTGGCGAACCGCAGTTCATCGTCAACGGCATCGAGTTGCTTCGTCAGGGTGAAGTCCCGCTTCAACAGGTCAACGAACTATTGAGGTCACTCTCTCCAGACCGTTTCATCCTGCTCGTCACTGACTTCGAGCCGACCCCCATGCTGGATGCCATGCAAAAGCAAAACCGCCGCGTCTTCCACAAGCCACACCCCGAAAAGCCCGGTCAATTCCTGACGTTTATCGAATAGCGCCTTTCCCGTGTCAAAATAAAAAGGCTGTCCAGTTTTGGTCAGCCTTTTAGTCTATTAGTGGTGGTGATGACCCTCTTCATGGACATGTCCATGTTCCAATTCCTCTTTGGTTGGTTCACGCAATCCGACCACTTTCACATTGAAATGTAACTCCGCGCCAGCCAGTGGATGATTGAAATCCAGCCGCACGCTCTCATCGTCGAAGCTTTCCACAAATGCCATTTGGTGGTTATCGTCTTCGTCGGTCACCCCCAACTCCATTCCCAGTTCAAGTTCCATGTCATCAGGGAATTCGCCGCGCGGCACTTCCACGAAGGCCTCTTCATCGAATTCGCCATAACCGTCAGCGGGGGCGACCACCACATCCTTGCTTTCCCCAATTTTCATTCCGATCATCTCGCGCTCGAGGCCGGGGACAATGTTGTCATACCCCGCGAGAAATTGCAGGGGGCCCGCATCCTTGGAGGAATCCAACTCCTCTCCATCCACGGTTAATGTATATTCCATCGAAACCACCAGACCATCCTGCACTGTATCTTTGTTCATGTTTTATCCTTTCCAAAATAAGTGCGCCCATTGTACCAGCGAAAAGATGCAGATAATGCAGAAATTGAATCAAAAAGCAGTCCCATCAAAAAGCAGGGACTGCTTTTGATCGCTTGCTTTCAGGCGGTTTATACCAACACAAACTTTTGGGGCTTGGTGCCGCAGACCGGGCATTTGTCAGTCGGTCTGCCAAGTTCGATGTAACCGCAGATGGGACAGAGATAAAACTCCACGTTTTCCATATCCTTGCCTTGTCTCACCGCTTCGAGCGCCAGGGCATACAATTCCGCATGGACGGCTTCTGCGTCCAGCGCGTACCCAAACATCCTTTGGGCTGTGTGCTCGTCGGCTTTGGCTTGTTCGACCATTGGCGGATACATTTCCTTGTATTCGTAGGTTTCACCGTTGATGGCGGCTTGCAGGTTTTCGGCGGTCGAGCCGACCCCTTCCATTGCGGCAAGATGTCCCTCGGCGTGGATGCGTTCGGCTTCCGCCGCTGTGCGGAAAAGACGGGCGACATTCGGGAATCCGTCCTTTTCCGCTTTCTTTGCAAACGCGCGGTATTTCTGATTTGCCTGGCTTTCCCCGGCAAATGCGCTCTTCATATTTTCGAGTGTGGTTGCCATGCTTCCTCCATAAGTGGTTGCGGATGGGTTGTAAAACTTGTATCCAGTATAGCCTGCCGGGAATGAGCGAGAAAGTTACGAAAGTCACTATTTTTCGACGTCAATTCTAAATTTCCGTTTCCTACTTTATAATGCCTCTTCATGCGATATGACTTGTGCCTTCCCTGGTATTGGGAATACGATGACGTCTTTGTGGGAATGGTTGAGCGCGCCAGTATCGAGGAGGGGATTTCCCTCTGGCAGGTGACGCCGGATAATTTGCTGGAATCCGTCACCGCGCTTTACAAGGATGTGACGACCTTCAAGACTCTCCTTAATCGCGGGCAGGGCGAGCCGACCTTCGAGCCAATCTCGCGTTGGGCGCGGGACGCGAAGCCTGGCGTACGGCGGATCAATCCGGCAGAAGTTTCCGCCTGGTCCGAGGATAAATCCACCATGCACTATGAGTTCATCCACGTGGGATTAAACACTCCCCACACAATTGTCATCGCTTCTTTTTTGGATCAACCACTCCTTCCGCCCATCGACTTGACTCCGCTGGGAAGAAATTTTGTAATCAAGCCATCGAACGGTGGCGGTGGAGAGGGCGTCATTCTTGGCGCAAACAGCCTGGATGAAGTCCTGCGGTCGCGAATGGAATTTCCGGAGCAGAAATACCTGTTGCAGTCCTATATCACGCCGCAGTGTATCCATGGGAAGACAGCGTGGTTCCGCGTCTTTTACGCTCACGGCGAGACTTATCCCTGCTGGTGGGCGACGGATACGCATATCTATCAAACCGTTGCGGCGGAGGAGGAAGCCCGTTTTGGGTTGGTCAGGCTGAGGGATATTACCCACCGGATCGCTTCCATCTGCAAGCTGGACTGGTTTTCGACTGAAATCGCGCTAGCTGACGATTTTGTAGTTGTGGATTATGTCAACGATGAGATCGATACCCGCGTCCAATCACAGGCGATGGATGGCGTGCCGGATGAGGTCGTCAACAACATCGCGCGTCAACTGGTGAAAATCGCAAAGGAGAATTTGTGACCATTTCCCTTTCCCCGATTGGAGTTGTAAAGAATAGCCGTCCGATTGTCGAGGACGATCATTGGGGTGGGGTTGTTTCAGTGATTGAGTTGGCTTCTTCATTTAATGAAGAAGCCCTGCTTTGTGTCGAAGAATTCTCGCACGCCGAGATTATCTTCTACTTTCATCTAATTGACGAAAACAAAATCGAGACCGGCGCGCGTCATCCACGGAACAATGAAAACTGGCCAAAGGTTGGCATCTTTGCCCAGAGGGGAAAGAACCGCCCCAATCAACTGGGCGCAAGCATTGTGAAAATCGTCGAGCGCGAAGGGATGCGATTGTCCGTGCGGGGGCTGGATGCAGTTGACGGAACGCCGGTGCTGGACATCAAACCCGTCTTGCGCGAGTTTTTGCCGCGCGACGAGGTCCGGCAGCCGCAATGGGCGACGGAGTTGATGAAGAACTACTGGTGAGCCACATGGACATCCCCGAAAGAATTGTCACCATTGCTGAGCTACGCCGCAACACGGGCGAGCGCGGCGCGCGAAAGTTCATTGCCTACAACGGCATCGTGTATGATGTGACGGACTGCCCCAAATGGCGCGGTGATTTGCACGAAAATATGCATTTTCCCGGCCAAGACTTGTCTTCTGAATTGATCGAAGCCCCACATGTGGAGGATGTGTTTTTGCACCCCTGCGTGAAGATTATCGGAAGGCTGGAAATCTCCGTGTGGCAAAATGAATAAAGAAGTCCTTCTCGCAGGGAAACCGATCCCGCGAATATTTACAACCTTGTGCGGGAGAGTCTTCCGAAATACGGATCCGCGATATTTTCCATGTGCCCAGTATCGCGGTCGGAGGATTTACTTTTGCACAGAATCCTGCCTCAATGCGTTCTTGTCCGGCCCTGAACTTTTTTACAAGGTACATAAAGGGTCCAATGTCCCGCAGAGAACCGCTGTGGAAAACAAGTAATGCCACCCCGCCCGATGTGCCATAAACAACTGATGTTACGCGCCTTTCTGTGATTCCCTGAGCGGAGCGAAGGGTCTCTAACCTGAAATTTGAGGTTCTCGCTGCACGCTAGTGCAGCGCAAGCGTCGCTTTGCTTAGAACGGCACTGCATAAGTAAATAAGTCATACCTTTTATTGGAGTTCCAAGATGATTGTGCCTCAAAAACCAATCCACTATGAACAATACGAATTTAGGAAATGGAAGTCCATGGATGCCGAGACGATTGTCGAGACCCCCGTCTCTTTAACGGTAAATGGCAGGGTCTGGCTGACGTTTATGTGCACGCCTGTCCATCTGGAGGCGCTGGCGGTTGGATTTCTTTATAATGAAGGAATCATCCAAAAGATGGATGAAGTGGCGGATGTGCGTCTTTGCGAACATGGCGACAACGTGGATGTGTGGCTGAATCATCCGGTGGAGGAACCCGCTTCTTGGACGAGGACTTCAGGTTGTACGGGCGGCGTGACAGCAGTGGATTTACTGGCAAAGCCTAATGTCTCATTGCATGATGTCGACATCAAATTTGGTCCGGATGAAGTGGAAAGCTTTTTTGATATGCTGTTACAGGCACAGGTTTTGTACCGCAAGACGGGCGGAGTCCACACCTCCATCTTGAGTGACGGCGTCAAATTACTGGTTTCAGCAGAGGATATTGGCAGGCACAACACGCTGGATAAAATTGCGGGATTATGCATGATGAATGGCATTTGGTCTCGAAACAGAATCCTGATGACCACCGGGCGCATCAGTTCGGAAATGCTGCAAAAAGCCGCCCGTTTGAACGCGCCAATCCTGATCTCGCGCACATCCCCATCTTCGCTTTCCGTCGAAATGGCGGAGCGATATGGAATTACGCTCATCGGTTATGCGAGGAAACAACGTTTCAATGTGTATTCGAATTCACAACGAGTTGGGTTGTAGTTATGAGGAGGAAAACAGGCGTTCTTTTATCTCGCTGACCAAAACAGGCAGAGCCGCAGTCACTGCTGGCGAAAGTCCTTCCCCCAAGTCAAAATCGTTGGCGGTGACGCTAAAAAGTATCGCCCGTGGCGCGTGCCCATAAAGAGTTTCCGACATGGCCAGCAGGGTTTCGGGGTCGAAATGATGGGTGATTCCGCTGGGTTGGGTTGTGCGCGGATGGAGTTTGCGCGTTTTTATTCTGCCGGGTGGTAATTCCTCATTGGCAAGTGTAGCATCGATAAAAATGGCTTGCTCTGCCTGGGAAAGCCTGGCGGAAAGTTCGGGCGAAAGTTGATGACAGGACAAGACTTCCACACCGGTGGGTAGGGAAGCGGAGGCGAGCGCTTCGGCGGCGTAAATACCAAGCCCGTCGTCTTTGCGGAGCGTATTTCCGTAGCCAAGAATAAACGTTTTCATCGGTGTATTCCCAACCACCCAGGAGTTATTCCTGGGTGGTTGAAGGTGGATCAATCGCGGGTGAATGTATCGACAATTTGTCCGTCGGGTGAGAGCATTTCGACTTGCAGAGCCATGTGACCGTCGGCGTGGGTTGAGCAGGCCAGGCATGGGTCGAAGGCGCGGATGACGGCTTCCACCCGGTTGAGCATTCCCTCGGTCAATTTCTCCGGGTTGACATAATAGCGGGCGGCTTGTAAAACGCCTTTGTTCATCGCAAGGTTGTTATTGCCTGAAGCGATGATCAGATTGGCCGACTGGATGATGCCGTCTTCATTGACCTTGTAGTGATGGAAGAGTGTGCCGCGCGGGGCCTCGCTGACGCCGATGCCTTCGTAATTGTTCACCTCGGCATGAGCGCGCACATTGTCAGAAAGAATGTCCGGCTCATTGAGCAATTGCTGAATGCGTTCGATACCATATAAAATTTCGATCAGGCGGGCATAATGATAATGGAAGGAACTCAGCACAGCGCCCTTATCGAGGCAGTGGAATTCGGCCAATTCCTGGTCGGCTTGGGGCGTGCCGCACTCGTTGGCAATATTCAGGCGTGCCAGCGGACCTACGCGGTACATACCTTCGGCATAACCCAGAGGTTTGTAGTAGGGCGATTTGAGATAAGTGTAAGGTTCAACCACTTCGCCAATGAAAGATTCGTATTCGTCGGGGGCAAGTTGGTCGGCAAGCACGCTGCCGCGGGCGGTGACGACACGCAGATGTCCGTGGTAATGTTCCAGCCGGCCGTCCTTTGTCACCAGCCCCAAAAACAGGCTGGGGAAGTTGGCAAAGGTGCGAATGTATTCCTGATAATTGTTGAGACTCTTTTTGTACCAGTCGAGGGTACGGGTGATGATTGTCAGGACTTCCGGGATTTCACTCAGAATCTGCTCGCGGATGGTCGCGTCCAATGGGGAGGCGACTCCGCCGGGGACAATCCATGAAGGATGGATGCGTTTGTTTGCCAGGCGTTCGATTACCTGCTGCCCAAATTGGCGCAGGCGAATACCGTCGCGGACGATTTGCGGATGTTTGGCCATCAGCCCAAAAACATTGCGTTTTGCCGGATCGCCATCCATGCCCAACAGCAGGTCGGGCGACGACAGATAGAAGAAATTCAACGCGTGTGACTGAATGATCTGCCCGAGGTTGATGATGCGGCGCAGGGCAATCGCAGTCGGGGGAATGCGCACGGCTAGAATCTGGTCACAGGCTTTCGAGGAAGCGATCAGGTGGCTGACCGGGCAGATGCCGCAGGTGCGGGCTGTCAGGGATGGCATTTCGTAGAATGGACGCCCTTGCACAAATTTTTCGAAGCCGCGCACCTGAGTTACATGTACCTGGGCATCCTGCACAGCGCCGTCGTCATTGAGCATGATGGAGACTCTGGCGTGTCCTTCGATACGGGTTACTTGTTCGATCATAATTTTTTTGGTCATGGCCATACTCCTAGGCTCCAAAGCGGGTGTAAGTGGAAAGATCGGGAACGCGGCCTTCGATCAGTTCGCTGACCGCAAAGAAGATGGTATCAGCGGATGGCGGGCAGCCGGGGATGAATACGTCCACCTTGACATGGTTGTGCAAGGGCAGGGCGCGCGGCAACAGCGGTGGGACAGACTGCGCCGGGATTTGCGGATTATCCGCACCCATTTGCAGGTAAACATGGTTGAGTGTTTCCTCGACGCCAAAGGGATTGCGCATTGAAGGGATATTGGCAGTGATGGCGCAGTCGCCAAAGGCAACCAATGTCTTGGTGCGCGGGCGAATCTTCATCAGTTTATGCAAGTCTTCTTCAGTCCCTAATGCGCCTTCCACCAGTGTGATATCCACATTGTCGGGGAATTCCTTCACGTCAACCAATGGGCTGAAAACAACGTCCACTTTGTCGGCGAGGGCCAACAGGCGTTCGTCAATATCGAGGAAGGACATGTGACAGCCGGAGCAGCCATCCAGCCAGATGGTCGCCAGGCGAAGTTTCTTTGTTTTGCTCATCTCATAGCTCCTTTGCGACGCATTACCAGATAAGGCAGGAAATGCTTGCGTTTGGCCATTTCAGCAACCGATTTGCCTTTTTCAGCCAGCGCACCGGTTGGACAGACATGTACACATTTGCCGCAACTGGTGCAACTCTTCGACTCGCCCCAAGGTCCGTCAAAATCAGTGATTACCAGAGTGTTAATACCGCGGTTTCGCAAGTCGCGGGTATGGGCGCCTTCGATTTCATCGCAAACGCGCACGCAGCGCCCGCAGAGGATACAGCGGTTGTGGTCCACTTCAAATTTGGGATGGGAACCATCTACCTGGAATTTCGGGTTTAGGTATGGGTAGCGGATGTGATCCACATGCAGGCGTTGGGCCATGGCTTGGAGGTCGCAGTGACCGTTTGTCACACACACCGCACAGACGTGGTTGCGTTCCGAGAAGAGCAACTCCAAAATCATCTGGCGGTACTTGAGAAGGCGTGGGCTGTCGGTGGTGACTTCCATGCCTTCTTCGGGTTTGGTGACGCAGGAAGGCAGCAGACGGTTGGAGCCTGAGATTTCAACCATGCACAGGCGGCATTGCCCGGTGGGAGTCAGTCCGGTCTTGTTGCACAAAGTCGGTATGTTGACGCCGTTCTGGCGGGCAACTTCCAGAATGGTTTCACCTTCCGCGGCGCTGACGGGTTTTCCGTCGATGGTAAAAGTTTTAATATTGTTCGGGCTCATTGCGATTTCTCCTTGACGTGAGACGCCGAGGGCTTGATTTTTTCCATATATTCATTGCGGAAGTAACGCAGGGTGCTGACGATGGGATTGGGAGCCGCCTGCCCCAACCCGCACAGGCTGGTATTACGCACCACGTCACACAATTCCTCGAGCGTGGCAAGGTCTTCTTCGGTGGCCTGTCCCTGTTGGAACTTGCCCAGCAGGTTGTAAAGTTGAACCGTTCCCACGCGGCAGGGAGCGCATTTTCCGCAGGATTCATTCATGCTGAATTCCATGAAGTAGCGCGCCATGTCGATCATGTTCGAACTGTCGTCGATGACGATCATGCCGCCGGATCCCATCATGGAGCCGAGCGCTTTGAGGGATTCGTAATCAACCGGGGTGTCAAGATGTTCCGCCGGGATGCAACCGCCCGAAGGGCCGCCGGTTTGAATGGCTTTGAACTTGCGCCCTTTGTTGGGGACACCCCCGCCGATGTCATAAACAATTTCACGCAGGGTGATACCCATCGGCACTTCGATGAGACCGGTGTTTTTGATTTCGCCGGTGAGCGCGAAGACCTTGGTTCCCTTGCTTTTGGCAGTGCCGGTTTGAGCGAACGACTTGCCGCCCATTTTGATGATGCCGGGGATATTTGCGAAGGTTTCGACGTTGTTGACCAGCGTCGGTTGCTCGAACAATCCCGATTCAGCCGGGTAGGGCGGACGCAGGCTGGGCATTCCGCGATTGCCTTCGATGGAGTTAATCAAGGCCGTCTCCTCGCCACAGACAAAGGCGCCGGCGCCGAGTCGCACATCCAGTTTTAGCCTGAAAGGTGTGCCGCAAATGTCCTGTCCGAGCAGACCAAATTTTTCAGCCTGTTTGATGGCGGCTTTCATGCGCTTGATCGCCGTCGGGTATTCGGCGCGAATGTATAAATATCCCTGACTGGCTCCCACTGCATAGGCTGCAATTGCCATGCCTTCGAGGACGCGGTGCGGGTCGCTTTCCAGCGCCGAACGATCCATGAATGCGCCGGGGTCGCCTTCATCGGCGTTACAAACCACATACTTGATTTCGCCCTTCGCTTTGGCAACCGTGCTCCACTTTTGTCCGGTGGGATAGCCGCCGCCGCCCCGTCCACGCAGACCGCTGGTCATGATTTCCTGGATGACTTCGGCGGGGTCCATTTCGGTGATGGTATTGATGAGCGTGGAATAACCGCCGCTTGCAATGTAATCCTCGATGCGTTCGGGGTTGATGATGCCCGAGTTCACGAGGGCATGTTTTTCCTGGCGGGCAAAAAAAGGTTCCTTGGTGACATCGATCAACTTCTCGCGCAGAGGTTCCCTGCCCAGACTGTCGATGACCGCCGGGGCTTCCTCGGGAGTCATTTCGCGATAGTAAATATTTTCGGGTTGGACAGAGACAATCGGTCCAGCGGCGCACAATCCCATGCAGCCGACCGGTTTGATCTGGACTTCATTTTCGATCCCGCGCTTTTTGACCTCGGCTTGCAATTCTGCCACCAGTTCATTGCTGCGCACAGCAGCACAGCCAGTGACATTGCAGACGCTTATGCAGTGATGAAATTTTGAATTTTCTACCGCTTCTTTCTCGATAATCTCGAGCAATTCTTCATTCGTCATGGCTCATCCACTCCTTGATCCGTTGCTTCATCTCGCCGGGTGTCAACTTGCCGATCACAGTCCCATCGAGAAGCATGACGGGGGCGAGACCGCAGCAACCCACGCAACGTGCTTCGACAAAGGACAACTTGTTATCTGGCGTGGTCTGTCCGGGTTCCAGCCCGTATTCGGTTTTCATAAATTCGAGTACTTCCCCGGCGCCTTTGACGTAACACGCAGTTCCTGTACAAAGCGAAAAAATATGTTCCCCTAACGGGATCATGTTGAACAGGTTGTAGAAAGTGGCAACGCCGTACGCCTTGCTGGGCGGCACGTTCAGGCTTTCGGATGCAAACTTCAGTGCGTCGTCGCTGATGTGTCCAAAGGATTCCTGGATGGTGTGCAGGGTCTCGATGAGCGCAGTGGGCGAATAACCCTGTTTGCGCATGGCCGCTTCCACAATTTTCCAGCGTTTGTCGCTGTCGGGAGGGGCTATCTTGCGATTGGCAATTAACATATTTTGTTCCCTCGTTGATAAGAATTTTGGGTGATTATTCCTGACTAATCGTTTTCGATAATGCTGTCGGTCTGTCTTTCATCCGGATCTCGGGCGATTGTGAATTTTTTCTCAATCAGTGGCTCCAGTATAGGTTGTGAAGGACAAAGAGACATCGGCAGAATGGTTTCAATCGAGTCAATAAAAATGATGATTTTTCACCAGAAATCAAAAAGACCGCAAAATGCGGCCTTTTTCGTCAAAAAATGTCAGCTTTTAATTTGGCAACTCTTCGTCCAGTGAGACCAGTCCCTTTTTGAGAGCATAAAGAGCCGCCTGGGTGCGGCTGGACAGGTTCAATTTCGACAGGATACGACTGACATGGGTATGCACTGTGGCATTGCTGACCACCATCAACCGTGCAATCTCGGCATTGCTGTAGCCACGCGCCATGAGTTTAATGACCTCGGTTTCGCGCTCGGTCAGTTCCTCTTCGGTGGGGACGGCTGGGGACTGCATTTGCGCCAGTACCTGGCGGGTGACTGTCGGGTTTAGCGAACCTTCTCCCTGTGCTACCTGATGGATGGCTCGTATCAAGTCTGCCGGGGTCGAATCTTTGAGCAAATAGCCTATTGCCCCGGCGTTGAGCGAGGGGAGGACTTTATCATTGGTACTAAAGCTGGTCAGGACCAGAATGTTCACCGAGGGTACCGTTTGCTTGATCTGGCGTGTCGCTTCGATGCCATCCAGCACCGGCATGACCAGGTCCATGAGAACGACATCCGGGACAAGTTCCCGCGCCATTTTCAACGCTTCGGCTCCGTTGCTCGCCTCGCCGATAATTTGTATATCCGGTTCGGTTTCGAGCATGGCAACCAGTCCTTTTCGAACCACGATATGATCATCTGTTACCAAAACGCGAATTTTCTTGCTCATAATTTCACCTCTACGATAATGCGGGTTCCACGGCCGGGCTGACTGTCGATATGCAGATTTGCATTCAAACTTTCGGCCCGCTCGCGCATGGTCTTGAGTCCAATGCCGCCTGTCGTAATCTGTTGTGGGTCAAAGCCAATACCATCGTCCTCGATTTTAAGGATCAACGTCTGACCGCTTTGCACCAAATGAACGGTAACAGAATGTGCCTGCGCGTGGCGCACGATGTTATTAAGCGCCTCCTGTGTAATCCCATACAACGCTTCTTCGACATGGTTTTCCAACTGGGCGCTTACCCGCCATTTGAAAGAAGGCTGTAATCCAACATGCTCCTCCACTGCCTTCAGGCGCTGGCTTAGCGATGCCTGTAATCCCATCTGCGCCAGCACGGAAGGACGAAGTTCGAAAATCAACATGCGCATCTCTTTCAAGGCTTCCTGCACCAACTCACCGATGTTTTTCAAGTGGTTTTGGGCCGCTGGAATCTCGCCCTGTTCGATCTGACGCTGGGCGGCCCCGGTATAAAGCGAAATACCATATAGCAATTGATTGACCGAATCGTGAAGTTCGCGCGAAAGACGGTGACGCTCCTCCATGATGCCCATTTCATGCACCTGTCGTGTCAGCCGCGCATGGTCGATTGCCACAGCAGCCTGCCCCGCAAATACGCGCATCAGGCTGATGTCATCAGGGACGAAGCCCCCAACCTTGACCACCGCCAGGATGCCGATCGTGTTGCCCTGTACCCGCAGCGGAATTGCCAGCAGGGAGTGCGAGCCACCCTGAAGGCTTTTATTTTCCGATCCCTCGGGAAGATTATTGATAATCAGTGGGTCGGCTCTGTGAATGGCTCTTCCCAATGGGGAATCGTTGACAGAAACACGCCCCAGTTTTTCGGGTGTTTCCCCGGCGCAATACATAATCCGCAGCCAGTCGTCGCCTTCAACGAGCGCAATTGAACTCCCGGAGGAATAGGTCATGCGCTGGGCCTCGTCGCAAACGATTTGCAGAACTTCCTCCAGTTGCAGTTTTTGTAAAATCGCCAGAGTTACCTGATGCAGGGCGTAACTGTTTGAAAGACGGTTTTGTGTTTGCAGATATAGACGGGCATTTTCGAGCGCCAAACCAATGGCGACTGCGAACCACTCCGCCATGCGAATTTCGGACTGCTTGAACTCATTTGCCTGATCTCCGCTTCGGACAATCAACAACAGCCCCGTTAATACTTTCCCGGCAACGATGGGAATTGCCATGGATGTGGAGGCGGCCATCTCTGTCAAAATCGAGGGGATTATGCGTTGGTCATTTTGTGCTTGATTGGATACGACGGTGACCGGACGAGCCAGCATCCGATATGCCAATACGTCTGTGTCGGGGGAGATAACCCTGGAGAAAAACAAAGCGCGTTCTTTTTCGGTAATCGGTCCGCCCGCTACCAGGGGAGTGAAATTCTGCTCTTCATCGACCGTATAAATATAACTTCCTGAAGCCTCCATCGCGTGACCCAGTTCATGAGTGATACGGCTGAGCGCTTGTTGCAAATTTTGCGTATAGCTCCGGTCGAAAACCGAACCGGTGGAATTGTCTGGCAGCATTGGTTGTCTCCTGTGGCAATAATAACCTGCGCTGGTTGTTTGTCTTATCCGCAATATCATACACCTTTTTGACCGGCAGTTCTGTGCTGAAAGCCGAAGCGACCAATCGATTAGCGAGTTTCGATATGGATTACAATTCCCCTGACGCAGTGGATCGGTTCGTAAATTTGAAAAGCTATTTTACTCAAAATCAGTTTGCTGTTATACTCAAAATTGTGATGTTTCTCACTAGAAGCGCGGAATTTTCCGGCATAAAATAGCACTTTGATCGCGACAAACAAGAAACAATCAACAGGCAAGAGGATTTATTAAATCGTAAGCGTTGTTTGAAAGGATGCCCCAGTTCATGAATTTAGCGAAGATTATCAAGATTGCAGATGGTGTGCTATTGACTCCGGATACCGATGTAAACGTCGAAATTAGAGGTGGTTATGGCGCGGACCTGATGAGTGATGTGCTCGCTTTCAGCCAGCCGGATTCGGTCCTACTGACCGGTCTCACCAACCCACAGGTGGTACGAACGGCGCAGATGGCCGAATTTCGCGCAATTATTTTTATCCGTGGGAAGAAGCCCCAGCCCGAGACTCTGATGCTTGCCAAGCAGGAGGATATTCCGTTGATTAGCAGTCCATATGGGATGTTCGAATTAAGCGCCCGTCTTCACAAAGCAGGTTTGCCCAGTTTCGAATCGAATGACATCAGCTAGGACCCCTACCGAACAGGAAGTTTACGGCCGTCGCGGGCGACTGATCACGGATCATGACGCCAATAAGATCAGTCGTATCGAGGAGCTTTCATATGAACTGAAAGTTCACGAGGTGATGACGGCTGACCTGCGTACGGCCACACCTGAAATGCTGATGTCCGAAGTGCTGGACATCCTGCGAATTAACCGCATTTCAGGCGTGCCGGTGGTGATGGATGATGAACTCGTTGGCATTCTGAGCATCGAGGATATCGTCCGGGCCATGCAGAAAAACGAGATCTCTGCCCCGGTCAGTCAGTACATGACCCGCAGTCTCATCACCATCGCCGGTTATGATTCAATCGTCAAGGCGCTTCAGGCATTTACCGATAGCAGACTTGGCCGCCTGCCGGTGGTTGACGAAAACAACAAATTAATCGGTATGATTACCAAAGGGGACATCACGCGCGGTTTTTTGATGGCCTTGCAGAGGGATTACAATGAGGAGGAAGTCCGGCGTTACAGGGCAAGCCACCTTTTTGAAGATATCATCTCGGATCGCACAACGCTTGTTCTTCGCTATAACATCAAGGCGCATGATTTCACGCACGGGGGAAATGCTTCCAGTAATATCAAGCGCGCGCTTCTCAGGCTTGGTGCGGACCCGCAAATTGCGCGGCGTTGCGGCATTGCCGTTTATGAAGCCGAAATGAACCTTATCATCCACACCAACAACGGCGGCATCCTGAAACTTGAAATGGAGCCTCACCGCATCACCATGTCCACCACCGACGACGGCCCCGGAATTCCGGATATTTCAAAAGTCCTACAGGCGGGCTACTCGACCGCGTCCGAACAGGTGCGTGAAATGGGGTTCGGGGCGGGTATGGGACTGATCAACATCAAGCGCTGTGTGGATAAAATGGAGATCGAATCAAAGGTGGGAAAGGGAACGAAACTAACCATGCGGATCGATGTTTCCGATCAAAATTCAACTCAATCCAAGGATAAATGAAACCATGAACCTTCAACAAATCATCGAAAACCTCAGCCTGACCGTATTGACCGAGCCGCGTGATTTTGCCTCCATCCAGCCTTCCGGCGGCTATGCTTCAGACTTGTTGTCCTGTGTCATGGCAGGAGCAAAAGCCAATCACCTTTGGATTACCCTGCAGTCTCACCTCAACATCGTCGCAGTCGCCGCGTTGCTCGAGGTCGCCGCAATTATTGTCACCGAAAATGCCCAACCCGACCCGGCAACGATTGCCAAAGCCAACGAACAGGGTGTGATTCTGCTTTCCACTCACAGTTCCACCTATGAGGTCAATGGGAAACTTTGGGAGATGGACATTCGTATCTAGCAGATGAACAGGTTCCGCGCCGACCTGCACGTACACACCGTCCTTTCCCCCTGCGCGGAGGTTGAAATGATTCCGCCCTTGATTGTGGGGGAGGTATTGGCGCGGGGGATCAACCTGATTGCAATCACTGACCACAATGCCACCGGCAACATCGGCGCAGTGATGGAGGCGGCGCGCGGCACTGGGTTGACCGTTCTGCCCGGCATGGAACTGCAGACGCGGGAGGAAGTTCACCTTCTATGCCTGTTCGAGACCCTGGAACAGGCCGAGACCTGGCAGAATGCGGTGGATTCAACCCTGCCAAATCTTCCCAATAAACCCGACTTTTTTGGGGAACAATTCATAGTGGACTCCAGCGGCAGTTTTCTCCGACGCGAGGAGCGCCTTTTAATTGTCTCCGCCGACATCGGCTTGGACGAGGCTGCAGGGCAGGTTCAGGCTTTGGGCGGGTTCCCCATCCCGGCCCATGTCAATCGAAAAGCCTTCAGCTTGATTGCCAATCTGGGTCTGGTTCCACCCGGCTTCGAGGCGTTGGAAATTTCCCGTCACCTAAATCCGGAGGAGGCCGTAAGCCAATTTCCCCAGATCAAAGGCTATCCACTCATCCAAAGCGGCGATGTCCACCGCTTGGAGGAATTTCTTGGCTCTTGCGAATTCCACGCCGAGTCTCCAACCTTAAGTGAAATCCGCATGGCTTTGAAGGGTATTTCGGGGCGCAGACTTTCGGTTTCCGCTTGAAAACAAACAGCATGCAAGAAAATGGGGATACTCTGTCCATCCATTCTTTGAGATGACTTTCTTCTAAGAATGTGACATCCGACATTTGACGCAATCTTTCATATGGGATACACTTTCGTGGTAAATTTCACAAATTTTGTTGCATTTGGCAAAACATGGAGCAGAAATGTCGAGATTAGAAAAGAATATCCCCTCAACCGATCCATTGATGGAACCCGAAAAGCGGGTTGTCATTGATCGAATCCTGGCTGAAAACAAAGGCAAGGACGGCGCTGTCATGGTCGCATTGAATGAGTTACAAAGCCAGATTGGGTATATTACCGAGCCGATGGAAGTCTATGTTGCAAAGAAATTAAGGGCGCCTGTCAGTGCAGTTCACGGGGTTACCACATTTTATTCATTCTTTACCAATCATCCGCGCGGTAAGCATACCATAAAGTTCTGTCTAGGGACGGCTTGTTATGTGGGCGGTACTCCACAATTGATCGAAAAGGCCAAGCAGTTACTGGGAATCGACGTTGGCGAGACAACTCCCGATGGAAATGTGACGCTCGAAGTGTGCCGCTGTGTTGGCGCGTGTAGCCAGGCTCCGGTGATGGTGCTTGATGACGAAGTGGAAGGCCGAGTGCGGTCCAATACATTCCCGGAACTTCTGGCAACGGTGGCTAAATAACCGATCGATATGAGAGAGATTGCCCTGCATTTGCTCGACATCGCAGAAAATAGCGTGGCGGCGAACGCAAAAAACATCACGCTGACAGTCTGTGAAGACCTGCAGGGCGATCGTTTGGCAGCCAGTGTAATGGACGACGGCAAAGGGATGACACCCGAAATGGCGGCCAGCGTGATCGATCCTTTCGTGACCAGCCGCACGACCCGTAAAGTTGGACTGGGGATCCCATTGCTTAAAACCGCCGCCGAAGCCTGCAATGGAAAACTGGTCATCAACTCCGAAGTTGGCAGGGGCACCAGCCTGGACGTGGAATTCCAGCACAGTCACATAGACCGAATGCCCCTTGGAGATTTATCCAGCACTATGCTGACCCTGTTCGTGGCTTACCCAAAAATCCACTGGGTATTTAATTATCTGGTGATACCCGCCAATGGGGGGCGGCAGGAAAAATTTGTGTTCGACACCCGGCCGGTCATGGCTGAGCTGGGTGACATGCCTCTGACGGAGCCGGTTGTTCTGGCTTTCATCAGGGAATACATCGAGAGTGGCGTTGCCCGGGTGCGGGACGCCGGCAATAATTAATTTACCATCCCTTAATAGGAGAATACCATGCCAGCTATCAAATCCCTTGAAGACTTGAAACGTGTTCGCGAAGAAGCGCTCGAAAAACGCAAAATCAAGACCACGGAAGGCGCAATCCAGGTGACAGTGGCGATGGGCACCTGCGGAATCGCCGCCGGTGCGCGTGATACCATGAAGGCTATTCTCGATCACATCGAAGAAAATAATGTAAGCGGCGTGATCGTCACCCAGACGGGTTGCATCGGCAAATGCGATTATGAGCCGATTGTGTCAGTAGCGGTTGGAGCCGAAACAAAAGTTGTTTATGGCCGCATCAATCCGGAGCGGGCCCGCAAGATCATGCAGGAGCATGTTACCGGTGGCAAGGTGCTGACCGATTGGATTGTCCCGTCATAACTTGCGTATCTGCGCTTGGGAATCCACCTTCAGCCCGCCGGTAAGGTTTCTGTATTTATCGGGTCATGGCTAGGGTGTTTTGACAACAAGCCCTTTGCATAATACGTTCAAAACCCACATCAATTGTCAGGTGAATAAGAAAATGGCTAATTATCGTTTACACGTCCTTGTATGCATGGATCCAATCTGCCAGGAGAAAGGCGCGCAGCAGATTCTGGAAGCGTTGAAAAAAGAATTGAATAAGACGGGTTTGGATAATGAAGTTCGGGTACTCGAAACGCCCCGTATTGGCGGCTGTGAGCAGGGTCCTGAAATCATGGTTTATCCCGACGAAGTGCGTTATGCCGGCATTGCAGTCGAGGACATTCCACTGTTGGTGGAGGAACATTTCCTGAAGGGACGCGTATTTCCTCGTCTTTTGTCACCGCTGGAGGAACACGAAGATAAAGAGTTGAGCGCTCCCAAACCCAAGGAAGTTCGTGTTGTCCTGCGCAATTGCGGCGTCATTGACCCCGGTAATATCGAGGATTATCTGGCTGAAGAGGGATATCAGGCTCTGGCAAAGGTTCTGACCGAAATGACGCCGGAAACAGTCATTAAGGAAGTCAGTGCCAGCGGGCTACGTGGTCGCGGTGGCGCAGGATTTCCCGCCGGGCGCAAATGGGAGCTTGCTCGCGCCACCCAGGAATGGCCAAAGTACCTGATCTGCAATGCAGACGAGGGTGATCCTGGCGCGTTTATGAACCGTCGCGTCCTCGAGGGAGATCCGCATTCGGTTGTCGAGGGCATGGCAATTGCGGCTTATGCCATTGGCGCCTCTTATGGTTATGTTTACTGCCGCGCAGAGTATCCGGTGGCGGTCAAAACATTGAAGATTGCCATTCAACAGGCTCGTGACATGGGACTGTTGGGCAAGAATATCATGGGCAGCGGATTCGACTTCGACATGGAAGTTCGCATGGGCGCGGGCGCCTTTGTTTGCGGTGAAGAAACTGCTTTGATCGCATCGATTGAAGGCAAGCGCGGTGAGCCGCGCCCGAGGCCGCCATTCCCGGCAGTCAAAGGCGTGTGGGGCAAGCCCACCAGCAATAATAATGTCGAGACCTACGCCAATGTTCCGCAGATCATCCTGAAAGGCGCTGATTGGTTTGCCTCCATGGGCACCGAGAAAAGCAAGGGAACCAAGACCTTTGCCATCGCCGGCGATGTGGAGCATCCAGGTTTGATCGAAGTGCCGCTGGGCATTACTTTGCGTGAAGTGATCTACGATGTTGCTGGCGGTATCAAGGACGGCAAGGGCTATAAAGCGGTGCAGATCGGCGGACCCATGGGTGGTTGTTTGCCGGTTGAATATCTTGACCGTCCCATTGACTACGAATCATTGGTTGCAGCAGGCGCGATGATGGGCTCCGGCGGCATGGTCGTCATGGATGATGAGACCTGCATGGTGGACATTGCCCGTTTCTTCATGGAATTTACCCAGGAAGAATCCTGCGGCAAATGCAATCCCTGTCGTCTGGGAACCCGCCGCATTCTTGAAATGCTTCAGGATATTTGCGACGGCAAGGGCAAACCCGGTGATCTCGAAAAACTCGAAGACCTGTGCCATGAGGTCATTCGTAACAGTTTGTGCGGACTTGGGCAGGGCGCGCCAAATCCGGTACTCAGCACTCTGAAGCATTTCCGTGCCGAGTATGAGGCGCACGTTTATGAAAAACGCTGCCCGGCTGGCGTTTGCAAGGGACTGACGCGCGCGTTCTGCATCAATACCTGTCCTGCCAATGTGGATAGCCCAGCGTATCTTGGTCTGATTGCCCAAGGCCGTTATGCCGAGGGACTGGAAATCCATCGAAAAGCCAATCCATTTGCGCTGATTTGTGGGCGTGTCTGTCCGGCTTTCTGCGAGAATCGCTGCCGCCGTGGGTTGATTGATGACGCCATCTCTATCCGCATGGTGAAGCGTTTCATGGCTGACCAATTTTACAACGAACCCTGGACTCCGCAATGTGCGCCGTCCAATGGAAAGCGTGTGGCGGTAGTCGGCGCTGGACCTGCCGGACTGACTGCGGCATTGCGTCTGGCGGAGCGCGGATATGGGGTGACTGTTTTCGAGAAAATGGCACAACCTGGCGGCATGATGACGTATGGCATTCCTTCATACCGCCTGCCACGTGAACCGCTTTTCACTGAAATCGACAACATCCGCCGTGCGGGTGTGGAAATTCGTTGTAACCAGACTTTGGGTAAAGATTTCTCCATTGCCAGTCTGAAGGAAGAGGGATACGAAGCCATTGTCATGGCCTTGGGCGCTCATAAGAGCCGGCGTCTGGGTGTTCCGGGTGAAGAAAAAGAGGGCGTCTATCATGGCATCAACATCCTGCGTGAGATTGCCCTCGGACAGTCCCCTGATTTGACGGGTAAGCGCATCGCCATTGTCGGCGGCGGCGACGTTGCCATTGATGTGGCGCGTTCCTCCTGGCGATTGGGAGCCTCCGAAGTACATATCATATATCGCCGCGAAAAAGCGGACATGCCCGCCCACATGGAGGAAATTACCGCCGCCGAAGAGGAAGGCGTCCAATTCCACTTCCTGTCCAACCCGGTTGAAGTGTTGGGCGGCGATGCAATCACCGGCGTCCGTTTGCAACGCCAGAGACGCGGTGATGTGGACAACAGCGGGCGACGCAGCGTACATTCCATCCCCGGCTCGGAGTACGAACTAGAATGCGATGTGCTGGTTCCGGCCATCGGTCAGATCACCGATTTCGACTGGCAGATCGAATCTACAAACGAGGTCGAAACCGAACAACCGGAGACCCATCTCGCAATCCTTCAGCACAAGCGCAGGATCCGTACCGAAGAACAGCAAATCGAAACCAACAGGCTTTCCACATTCAAGGTTGGTCTTGCCTTCGAAACAACCGTTCCCGGTGTGTTTGCCGCCGGCGATGCTGTGCAAGGTCCGGCAACGGTGATTGACGCCATCGCGCAAGGTAACAAGGTTGCCATTGCCGTGCATACCTGGCTGGCCCGAGGCAAGATCGAGCGTGTCTTGTACAAGCAGCCAGTCTATGAGATTGCGCAAACAGTCGATGTTCTGGCATATGCAGAGGCGCGCCGCCCCAAGACACAATTCATTCCTCTGGATATTCGTTTGAGCGGGTTCCAGGAGGTCGAAAAAGGTTATGTGGAAGCCGAGGCGCAGGAAGAGGCGAAGCGTTGCCTGCGTTGCGACCTGGAATGGGTCCAATACCGCAAGGATAAAAATTTGCAGTAAGGGCCCAGGTCGGGATGTGAGCTGCAAGCCGGTTTTGTTGAAGTTGCAAGCCCCTTTTGGGGCTTGCAGGCGGATTTTACGAATAAGAGAAGAAAAGCCAAATTCTTTGATTGGAGGCAGGATGTCCGCAGTAAAAGTCGATTCGGAAGTTGCCGCTGTGGTACAGGCGGCAATCGAAAAGCATGGAAAAAACCATGATGCATTTATACCAATCTTAAGCGAGATCAATTATGCTTTGGGTCACATCCCCGGCGATGCTTTTCGGGAGGTTTGCAGGCAGGTGAAAACCGCCGATGGGCGGGTACATGTCGCTGAAAGCCAGCTTTACGGGTTGGCAAGTTTCTATGACATGATCTCCACCAAGCCCCGCGGCCGTCATGTCATCAAGTTCTGTGAAAACGCCCCGTGCCACGTGGTTGGCGGCAGGGCCGTCTGGGATACCCTGCGGGAGACTCTTGGTTTGAATAATGGCGAAACCACACCGGATGCCAAATGGACGCTAGTCACAACCTCCTGTCTGGGTCTGTGCAGTGTAGGGCCAGTAGTGCTGGTGGACGATGACATTTATGGCAATGTCACACCGGAACAGGTTCCTTCCATTCTGAACCAATATAAATAGAGGATCATCATGAACAAAAAACGCGCAATGATATTGGTGTCCAATGATCCTGAGAGTATCCGTCTTGGGGCAAATGAAATCGTCAAAAGCCTGAACGAGACGCTTGCCACCTATAACCTGCAGGATGAAGTGGACATTTCCACCATCTCCGATGTGGGGTATTCGAACATTCTGCCTCTTGTCATCGTTTATCCGGACACTGTCGTATATGGCCCCGTCAAACTTGCGGATGTGCGTTACCTGGTCGAGGAACATCTCTATAAGGGACGCGTGGTTACTGACCTGGTCGCCCCGCCCAAGGCGTTGACCGGCCCCATTGGCTGGCTGCGCGGTCATAAAGGTTACAACCCCGCCGAACAACGCGTAGTACTCGAACGCGCCGGGCGTATCGACCCCGAAAACATCGAGGAGTTCATTACCTCCAATGGATATGAGGCGCTCGTAAAGGCGGTGACATCCATGACTCCTGAAGGCGTTATTGATGTCATCGATAAATCGGGCTTGCAGGGGCGCGGCGGCGCAGGATTCCCCACCGGACGCAAATGGCGTTTTGTGCGCTCGGCGAAAGGCGAAAAGAAGTACGTTATCTGCAATGCCGATGAAAGCGAGCCGGGTACTTTCAAGGATCGCCTTGTGCTCGAAGGCGATCCACACCTCACCCTCGAAGCGATGGCAATTGCCGGTTACGCGGTTGGCGCGGACGAAGGCTACATTTACATCCGCGGCGAGTACGGGCTTGCCTATCAACGCCTTGAAAAGGCAATCGCCCAAGCGGAGGAGTACGGTTTCCTTGGGAACAATATCTTTGGTTCCAATTTCAGTTTCCATATTCATGTCCATGCCGGAGCGGGCGCTTACGTTTGCGGCGAAGAAACTGCGCTGATCGAATCGATCGAAGGCAAGCGCGGCGAACCGCGTTCGAGACCGCCATATCCGGTCACCAATGGTTTATGGGACAAGCCCACCCTGGTCAACAACGTGGAAACGCTGGCAAATATTCCCCCCATCCTGCGTAATGGGGCGGACTGGTATAAATCGCTTGGCACTCCCTCAAGTCCTGGCACCAAGGTTTACACCATCATGGGCAATGTCAACTTTCGCGGCGTGATCGAAGTGCCGATGGGTATCACCCTGCGCGAAGTCATCAATATCTATGCCAAAGGCATGAAGCCGGGCAGCACCCTCAAACTCGCGCAGACAGGCGGCAGCAGCGGATCTCTCATACCATCTGTTTTGCAAGATACCCCCATGGACTTTGAAGCCTTCCGCAAGGCGGGCGTTTCGCTCGGTTCGGGCGCGCTGTTGATCTGCGACCAGAATACCTGTGTTGTGGACCTTGTCAAAGTCCTCTTGCGGTTCTTCCGTTTTGAATCCTGCGGCAAATGTACCCCCTGCCGCGTGGGAACACAGCGTATTTACGACATCGCCAAACGCATCACCGAGGGAGAGGGCCAACTCGCCGACCTCGATGTTGCCCTCGATCTGATCCGCGAAATGGAGCGGACCTCGAACTGCGGTTTGGGTCAAACCGCCGGAACGGCTTTCCGCGGTATGTTGGCGCATTTCCGCACCGAGGTGGAAGCCCATATCCACCAGCGTATCTGTCCTACCGGAGCCTGTTCCATGGAACCCGAAGCCCAATCCGAAACGGAGTCGATTTGAGCGGCACCAGAGCAGTAGTTCGCGCACAACGAGCGTGATTTCATAAAGACACAACGGGTTTGCTCGCTGGAAGCAAACCCGTTGTGTCATCGTGATCGTTTGTATCAGTTGTGGTGTTACAAATGATCATGGCGCAATAATTGTCGTCGATTTCGCCCATGTTGATTTTTGAATTAATTAGGACTTACGTAAAAGTCATTTGAATGGCAGGTGATCTGAGTTGCTGACGCAGGTAATCAGATAACAATCTGTGTTTGAGACGGTACACAATCTGCTTGGTTTCATTGGCAACTTGTTTGAGGCGCACCCAGACCAAAACTGCACAGGCGATGTGATTGCGGACAATCCTAGCCCTTCTGCATTGGCAACCTTCCAAGCCCGTCAACTGCTTGGTTTCGTGGTGAAACTGCTCGACCTTCCAACGAAAGCCGCACACCTCTTGTACGACCTGCGTGTTGTCTTGCGCCATGTCGTTGATTACGCCATAGTTCGTGCGCTTCGCCGCAGGTGGAAAGCACAACCCGAAAGAGTTTCACCTTGTGATGACCAGGAAAACCTTTGATCTTGATAACCTTGCCGTGCTGCTTTTCGGCTTCTGTCCATTCCAAAGCGTCGACACGCTGATTGCCGATTATCTTTGAGCGGGCGGGTACCATATTCGAAGAAGTAAGGATGATCGCGGTTGAAAGTGAGTTCCAATATTTCCCGTTCGCTCGTCACTTGACGCCGCAATCGCCGCTTTCGATGTGCGAAAACCTTTGCCAAAGGAAACCCCAACCAGTCCTGTTTTCTGTGCGCGGCTGCCGTTTCCAGCTCGTCTGCGAACTTTTTTCCCAAAATTGCAGCATTGGCGACTGAAGCGGCCTACGATATCGAGGCATGGTTGAAATATTGAAAGGTTCCTTTCCAACCAATAATATCTTCATTTCATTCGAATTTTGACACCCGGGTGAGGTGCTTTTTGTCAGTTGACGCTGTGATTATTTCTGGGATAAACTGCTCATGTTTTTGAAGGACCGAAAAATCAGGAGAAGAATATGGCATTCACGAGTTTCTTAGCAAAAGAACGTACCTTGGCTGGTCCCGGTTTTAACCGCTGGCTGGTGCCGCCTGCCGCCTTGGCCATTCATTTGTGCATCGGGATGGCTTACGGTTTTTCAGTATTTTGGTTGCCATTATCGAAAGCGATCGGGATTACTGCTCCCGTCGCCTGTCCCAAGGAAATGAGTTTCTTCGCTGAGATTTTTACGGCCACATGCGACTGGAAAGTCTCGACATTGGGCTGGACGTATACATTATTCTTCGTCTTCCTTGGTTCCTCTGCGGCTATTTGGGGTCGTTGGCTCGAACATGCAGGACCTCGCAAAGCCGGTGTGGTGTCGGCGATATGTTGGTGCGGCGGGTTGGTGATTTCCGCCATTGGTATTTACCTCCATCAAATCTGGATGCTGTGGATCGGCTCAGGGGTGATTGGCGGCATTGGACTGGGTTTGGGTTACATTTCGCCGGTTTCCACACTGATCAAGTGGTTCCCGGATCGGCGCGGTATGGCCACCGGCATGGCAATCATGGGTTTCGGTGGAGGCGCCATGGTTGGCGCTCCGTTGGCTGATCGCTTGATGAAGTTTTATGCCACGCCCACCAGTGTCGGCGTATGGGAAACCTTCCTGACCCTGGCGGCGATTTATTTGGTGTTCATGCTGTCAGGCGCCTTTGGTTATCGGATTCCCCCTTCGGGCTGGGCGCCGCCGCTTGCCAATCACATCCCAAAACCCATGATTACCACCAAGCATGTGCATCTGAGCAAAGCTTGGAAAACACCACAGTTCTGGTTGATCTGGGGAGTCCTCTGTCTGAACGTGTCCGCGGGTATCGGCGTCCTTGGCATGGCATCACCACTATTGCAGGAAGTTTTTGGGGGAAAACTGATTGGCCTCAATATTGCCTTCAACGACCTGAGTGTAGAGCAAAAAGGGCAGATTGCCGCTGTTGCTGCGGGATTTACCGGTTTGCTCTCGCTTTTTAACATTTGTGGCCGTTTCATATGGGCGTCACTCTCGGATTACATCGGGCGCAAAGCGACCTACTTTGTTTTTTTTGTACTGGGTTTTATCCTGTATATGTCTATTCCATTCCTAGGCAAGACCGGTCATCTTGCCCTGTTTGTTGGTTCCATCTGCATCATTGTGTCGATGTACGGTGGTGGGTTCGCGACGATTCCCGCATATCTAGCCGACATGTTTGGCTCTCAGATGGTCGGTGCAATTCATGGCCGGTTGCTGACCGCATGGGCGACGGCCGGCGTGCTCGGTCCCGTCCTCGTCAACTATATCCGTGAATACCAAATCGCCCACGGGGTTCCAACTGCACAAGTCTATGATGTGACGATGTATATTCTTGCCGGTTTGCTGGTCCTGGGTTTCTTGTGCAACTTGCTGGTGCGCCCGGTCGCCATCACGCACTTCATGACTGACGAAGAACTTGCGCAAGAAAGACGTCTGGCGCATGATCGGGCTGCAGCGGAGAATATCGGCAGCGCTACGGATGTCTCGAACATCGGCTTTGCCAGTCGGCCGGTGGCGATTGCGTTTGCATGGACGGCAGTTGGGATACCTCTGGCTTTTGGGGTGTGGATCACCTTGCAGAAAGCAGTGTCGTTGTTCTCGTAATTCGGTTCGTTGTTCATAGCTGCATGACTGATAGATACACCCTTTCCCCTGAGTGTGATTTTTCGGCCTGATTTCCACCTGGATTAATTTACTCTGCTGTTGATCACACAATTATGCATGTGGTAAGAGACTATGGTGACGTTCCCCGCGTCAACCAGCATCACGCCGCCGACTTCCCTCATCTTACTTGGGGAAATTTTTTCATGAACAACCTGATTCCTGTCACCATCGGCAATATTATCGGAGGCGCGATCATGGTTGGCAGGGTTTACTGGTTCGTCTATATCCGCAAAACAGACTAATTTAGGAATTACGCAGTTGGATAGCTACGACACCATATATGGCGGATTCTTGAAAATCTGACCGCCACATATAGGCAGATTGGTTTCAACTGCGTAAGTCCTATAATTACAGCGCAAATCAAGTTTTTGAGGTTGGTTTATTCCAGACCCAAAATTTCTTGCCGCGAATTCTCGTTGACATTTCTTGAACAGATATCGAAGCTAGCTTCGCAGGTTCGGGAATACAGAATATGATTGTTCGGGTTTGGCTTATTGTATGTCGTGGCGGAGTGAGGCAAAGACTGGGAATTTTTGGGCGGGCTAATGCGTCCTTCCGGTAGAATTTGGCTCTTTACTCCAAAATCAAAGCATGGATTTTGGAAACCTGAAAACGTGAATATTGTCACTAGTCTTTACTTTTGGCATTCTCTATAATTGTTGTATGATCACGTTGAGCAGGTTCTATGAGCCGGCGCTTCATTGTTTTGTAGCGTAACCCAAGTCGGGGAGTTTGCTTGGTTTGGCATGTTACAAATGTCACAATGAATCGTGACGTTAGTTTGACTTCACCTTTTGTATAATTACCATGCTGCAATCTCAAATCCCTGATTTTGCGGAAAAATGAATAGTACCAGGCAGATAAATTACAGAGGAAACTATGGTGCAATTAACGATCGATGGAAAACAGGTTGAAGTGCCCGAGGGGACAACGGTCTTGCGTGCCGCTGAAATGGCTGGGATTCAAATCCCAACTTTGTGTGATCATAAGGAGTTGGCTCCCTTTGGCGGGTGCCGCCTGTGCATAGTGGAGGTTGAGAAGTGGCGCGTCCCAATGGCGTCATGCACATTGCCGGTAAGCGAGGGGATGGTGGTAAGAACCGACACCGAAGCGATCAAGAAATCGCGCAAATTCATCCTGTCGATCTTGTTTAGCGGGGGCAATCATTTCTGTCCCTTCTGTCAGGTGAGCGGCGGCGACTGTGAGCTTCAAAATGCGGCATACAAGGAGGAAATGACCCATTGGCCCATCCAGCCCGGCTGGAACAAGACCGTGGTGGATACCTCGCACCCGTATTTCGTCTTTGACAACAACCGCTGCATCCTCTGTCGGCGCTGTGTGCGAGCCTGCGGTGAATTGGTCGGGAACTTTACCATTGGCGTCGCCGAGCGCGGGGCGTCGAGCATCGTCATCGCCGATACCGCCGTGCCGTTTGGCGAAAGCAGTTGTATCAAGTGTGGGACCTGTGTGCAAGTCTGCCCGACGGGCGCTTTGATCGACCGAACCAGCGCCTATCAAGGGCTTGCAGAAAAACTGGAAGAAGTCAAGTCGGTTTGTACCGGCTGTTCGGTTGGTTGTTCCGTCAAACTTATGATCCGCGACAACCGCATTGTGCGCATCGAAGGTGATTGGGATGGCGCAGTCAATCGCGGTTTGCTCTGCGAACATGGACGCTATCACCCCATGACCGAATCGCGCAGTCGTATCACTTCCCCTAAAATGCGAAAGAACGGAAAACTCGAGCCCGTTTCCTGGGATGAAGCCCTTGGCGCGCTGGCGGATAAGTTGAAACCGCTTGCCGGTAAGAAGAAGGATGGCATTGCTGCCATTGCTTCCACCCGCCTGCCTGTGGAGGCCCTCACCATGTTCAAGGAACTTTTTGCCGATCAATTCAAGAGCGGCATGGTCACCAGTTCCGAAGAGGGGATTCCCACTGCGGCTGTCGCCCGCTTTGCCGAAAAGAACGGCGCTTTCGAGGGGAAGCTCGATGTTTTGCGAAACGCCGATGCCGTGATGTGCATCGGCGCCAACGTGCATAAGAGCCATATGGTCGCCGGTTTCCTGTTCAAGCGCAACCTCACCAAAGGCGCGCTCCTGATCAGTGTAGACCCCGAAGAGAGTGAGTTGGATGAACTCGCAAATATCGCGCTAAAGCCCAAACGCGGCTCGGACCTTGCCCTCGTCAAGGGATTGCAGGCGATTATCGTCAAGGAAGGCTTGGGACGCTCCCCCCTCAAAGTTGCCAATGCAGCCAAACTGATCGAGCAAGCCGTCAGCGAAAGCGGAATCTCCCTCGAAGAACTGACACAGTCGGCGCAGATACTGGCGCGTTCCATTACCCCGGTGATCCTGTTTGGCAAAGGTGTGACCGCCCAGCGTGACGAGAAACTTGTCGAAGAACTTCACCGCCTGGCTGTGTTGATCGGCGCTGTGGATGACGAACGCTTCGGCCTGATCTCGGTCAAAGGCGAAGCCAATAGCCTGACAGCCAGTCTGCTCGGATTGGACGAAGCCTTCAAACTGAACGGCGAGAAAGCCGTCTATGTTGCCCTTGGCGACGACTACGCTTCCAAATCACTGGTCGAACGAGTCTCCAAGGCTCCCTATCTTGTGGTGCAGGCTTCCTATGAATCCAGCCTCACTGAAAAGGCGGATATCGTTCTTCCTGTTGCCATCTGGTCGGAGCAGGAGGGGTACTACATCAACCTGGACGGACGCGTACAGAAAGCGGAAAAGGCTGTAACTCCCCCCGAAGGCATACGGGACCATATGGCGGTCTTCGGCGAAGTTGCCATGCGCATGAATATGAAAGTGAAAGCCGATTGGCAAACAGTCGTCAAGGAACGCAAGTCAAGTGTGGCGTTGAATTAATACTGGTGAAAGAGAGTATCCAATGAATAAACCCAAAGTTGCTTCTGATTGGATGTGCGGCTGCGCCGGCTGTCACATGTCCCTGCTCGATATGGACGAGCGTATCTTGAAGGTTCTCGAACTGGCAGACCTCCGCGCCACTCCCATCACCGACTTGAAAGAACCTGACGAAAGCGGCGTGGATGTGGGCATTCTGGAGGGCGGCATCAACAACACCGCCAATGAAGAAGTCGCACACAAGATGCGCCAGCGATCCAGGATTCTCGTGGCGCTTGGAGACTGCGCCGTGTTCGGCGGCGTGCCCGCCATGCGGAATTTCTGCGGCGTGGAAGCGGCGCTCAAGCAAGCCTACGAGGATGCTGATAGCAACGAGCCGGGTAGCAAAATTCCCAACGACCCCGAACTCGCGACAATGACCAAAACACGCGCCGTACAGGAAGTCGTCCCGGTGGATTACAACGTCCCCGGCTGCCCGCCTGATGCGGATGTCATCTTCTACGTTCTTGCCGAACTTGCGCAGGGACGCAAACCAGAACTGAAAGATGAATTGTTGCACTGGCATTAGAGGTCACCATGAGCGTACAAAAAATCACAATCGAACCCGTTACCCGTATCGAAGGTCACGCCAAAGTGACCATCCACATGAAGGATGACAGCACAGTTGACCATGCCTACATGCACGTCAACGAATTTCGCGGCTTTGAAAAATTCTGTGAAGGACGCCTCTTCTTTGAAATGCCCCAGATTACCCCGCGCATCTGTGGCATTTGCCCTGTGAGTCACCACCTGGCTTCGGCAAAGGCAGGCGACGCCCTGACCGGGCAAACCCCGCCCCGTCCCGCCAGCCTGTTGCGCGAATTGATGCACATGGGACAGATGGT
Organism: Anaerolineales bacterium; assembly: GCA_034433295.1. Classification (GTDB taxonomy): domain Bacteria; phylum Chloroflexota; class Anaerolineae; order Anaerolineales; family Villigracilaceae; genus Villigracilis. The sequence goes on from DAOUAS010000056.1 coordinate 29,877, forward strand.
GCAAAGCCATGGAATGCACTTCTTCGAACTGGCTGGACCCGATCTCCTGCTTGGTTTCGACTCCTCCCCTGAAACCCGCAACGTCGTTGGGCTGGTTGCTGCCAACCCCGATCTGACTGTGAAGGCAGTCATGCTTCGCAAGTTTGGACAGGAAGTCATCCGCGCCCTCGGCGGGCGCAGAATCCATCCCGTCTTCGCTGTCCCCGGCGGCGTGAACAAAGCTCTCACCCGCGCGGAACGCGATACCATCCTCAAAGGCGTGGATGAGGCAATCGCCACCATTCAGGTTGGCCTGGTCATCATGAAGGACTGGGCTGCGAAGAACATGGAGGACATCAACAAGTTTGCTGTATTCCCAACTGGCTACTTCGGGTTGATTACTCCCGAAAATGGTTTGGAATTGTACGACGGCAATGTCCGCCTGATCAGCCGCGAAGGCAAGGAATTGGAACGCTTCCCGATTGCCAATTACCTTGATTACATCCAGGAGCATGTTGAACCCTGGTCCTACCTCAAGTTCCCCTTCTACAAGAAGATGGGGTATCCCGACGGCGTTTACCGCGTTGGTCCGCTGGGACGTTTGAACATCGCCGACAAGATAGATACCCCACTGGCAAACGAGGAACTCAAGGCGTTCAAGAGCCTGAACAACAGCAAGCCGGTGGAAAACACCCTGTACTATCACTATGCCCGCCTGATCGAGACCCTGTTTGCGGCTGAACGCATCAAGGTTCTGTGTGAAGACCCCGACATCCTCAGCACCGACATTCTCAACACCCGCAGGGACTTCAAGGGACGCGGCGTGGGCGTGATCGAAGCCCCGCGCGGCACGCTGATCCACGATTACACCGCCGATGAGAACGGCATGTTGACCAAAGTCAACCTGATCGTTTCCACCGGTCACAACAACTGGGCGATGAGCAACGCTGTGGACAGCGTAGCGAAGACCTACGTCAAGGGTCCCGAAGTACACGAAGGCATGTTGAACCGTGTCGAAGCCGCCATCCGCGCCTACGACCCTTGCCTTTCTTGCTCCACCCATGCGGTCGGACAGATGCCCATCCAGGTGGATGTGGTCAACCCCGACGGTTCGCTGCGTCAGACTTTGAAGCGCGACTGATTTTTCAGTGGAAAGCCTGCTCCATCGGGGATAAAATCTCCGATGGAGTTTTTTTTATTGGAGGAGCGATTGAAGCGCATACTATTTCTTGGTTATGGAAATCCCGACCGCGAGGATGACGGCGTTGCCTGGCACATCCTATGCGCGATTGCCGCAAAATTGAGATTACCCGTTCCCGCCTCCTACGAAGAGGAATTCCAGCAATCCACCAAAGCTGATTTTCTATTCCAGTTGCAGTTAACCCCAGAAATGGCGGAGGATATTTCCGCTTATGAGTACGTTTGCTTTTTCGACGCGCATACAGGTAACATCCCCGAAACGGTGCGCCTGATCGAGGTGGAAAGCGATTTCCAGCGTTCGCCGCTCACGCATCACCTCACGCCGCAGTCGCTCATATCCATTTGCCAGACTTTGTACGGCAAGGCGCCTGACGCGGCGCTGGTCTCGGTGCTTGGATACCATTTTCGTTTTTCGCGCGAACTGTCCAGCGAAACGGCGGAACTGGTCCTGCAGGCTGTGGAGTTGATCTGGGAGTGGCTCGATGCGAGGAACGCCTTGACCTAGTCCGCGCCCACATCAAGTAAAATATGTCCCATGCATGAACTAGCCGTTACCGAATCCCTCCTGAAACTTGCCCTGGAATACGCGGAAAAGGCGGGCGCCAAACACATCACCGACCTGCACATTGTCGTTGGGGAACTTTCCAGCATGGTGGATGACTCCATCCAGTTCTACTGGGAGATCATCGCCAAGGATACCATCGCGGAAAAAGCCACCCTTCATTTTCAACGCATCCCGGCCGAATTGCAATGCATGACCTGTTTCGAGAAATATCATCCCACCGACAAGGAGTTGATCTGCCCGAAGTGTCACGGCGTCGGCGCGAAGGTCATCGCTGGCGAGGAGTTCAGGCTGGAATCCATTGGTGTGGAATAAATACGTCATTGCAAGGATGCGCCCTGCGTCCGAAGCAATCTCTCTTTATAAAAGATTGCTTCGCATGGAGCGATCGCAATGACAATTAGGAGACGAATGCCCCAAAACATCCCGATAGTCGAAAATATCCTCAACGCCAACGATAAATTGGCTCAAACCAACCGCGCCCGCATCGATGCGGCGGGGGTCTTTTCCATCAACATCCTTGCCTCGCCTGGCGCGGGCAAGACTTCGCTTATCGAGCAGACCCTGCCTCTCCTCAAAGGCAAATTGCGCGTGGCTACTGTGGACGGTGATATTGCCACCTCGATTGACGCGGATCGCGCGGCCGCCGCCGGCGCTGGAGCCGCCATCCAGATCAACACAGGCGGCGACTGTCACCTCGATGCTGTAATGTTGCACGGTGCGCTCGAACAACTCGACTTGGCGCAGTTCGACCTGCTGATTGTCGAAAATGTCGGCAACCTGGTTTGTCCCGCCAATTTCAAACTCGGCACGCATAAAACCGTCCTCGTGGCATCCGTCCCCGAAGGCGATGACAAACCCTACAAATATCCCGGCACCTATCGCGGCGTGGATGTGCTGGTGATCAACAAGATCGACCTGTTGCCCTACGTCAACTTCCGCATGGATTACTTCCAGCAGGGTGTGCAGGTTCTCAATCCTGGCGTCACCACCTTCGCGCTTTCCTGCCGCACGGGCGAGGGGTTGGACGCATGGGTGGAGTGGCTTGTGCAAAACGCTGGAAAGGACTGACAATTTTTCATATTGCCTGGCATTCGCATTTTGGGGATTTGGTTTTTCCCTACTTCAACCCAAACGAAACCGTCACTTCCGCGCGGACGGAGATCTGCCCTGCGCTGAACGGACCTTCATCCAGCGCGATTGATTCGCCTCCAGCGGGCGCAACATTCTGAACCACGTTTTGCGTCATCAGGTTTTGATTCGAGCCATAGCCATACCACCATCCCCCGCCGTAAAAATTGGATTGGGTGTTTTCGGTGATAGTCAGGATGCAGCCGACTTCCGCGCCCGCTGCATTGGAAAGGGCATCTGCCTTCTCTCGCGCGGCCTTCATCGCCAGTTCACGCGCCTGGTCTCGGTACTTCCGCAGTTCGCTAGTGTAGAACTGAACGTCCACCACCTGATTCGCGCCCGCTTGAAAAGCGGCGACAATTGCGTCATTGGATTTGGGCGCATCACGCATCGTTACCTCGACGATGTTATGGATGCGATAACCTTTGATTTTCAACGAGTCGTAATCCTCATACAAAGGTTCGACGGTGTACCAGTCGGTGGCGATGTCCTTCGCTTCGATGCCCTGCGACTTCAACGCATTGACCACCTGCTTGATGGTGGCAGAATTCCTCGTCTGCGCCTCCTTCGCCGACCTGCCGTTGGATTGCACGCCCAATTTGATGAGGGCGCGGTCAGGCGTCACATTGACCACCGCCACCCCGCTGACTTGGACAGAACGGCTGGAGTCGCACACGGCGGGCTGGGACTGTTGAGGTGGCTGGGCGGTCGGGGTGGGTGTTGCCGCGCGGACGTTGAAACTCGGCAAGCCAACGCTGAAAAGGATGAAGATCAACGTGCAGGCGAGAACGGTATTGACGACGGTTGAAAACAGTTTCATGGGAATCTCCTGTTGTGCAAGGTTTATCTTGCGGACATGGTATCCCCGTCGTGTGTCAGGGCTGTGTCAGGTTTTGGGCAGTTGGAGATTATTTTGCTCTACTTCCAACGTCGGGAGAAGTTGGAGTTCGAGTTAGCCAAAAAGTAATCGTTGTCCCCTCACTTTCAATGCTTTGCGCGGAAATATGTCCCCCGTGAGCGGTGACCAGCGCGCGGGCAATGGCAAGCCCCAGACCTGTGCCGCCGCTGATTCGGTCACGGGAAGTTTCGACGCGGTAGAAGCGGTCAAAGATAAAAGGCAGGTTCTTCGCAGGGATGCCCGTCCCCAAGTCGCTGACCGAGCACTCGACGCCATCTTCCTTTGCTTTGACTTCAACTATGACAACAGATTGAGCTGGCGAATGACGGATGGCGTTATCCAACAAATTGTTGAGGACTTGGGAAATTCGGTCTGGGTCGGCAGAGACGGCAGCCGAATCACCCACCACCTTCAACTCCACTTGTTGACGGGCGGCAAGCAAACTCAGGGTGTCACAGCGCATTCGCGCCAGTTCGGTCAAATCCACTTCTTGAAGATTCAATTGAAGCGCGCCCGCATCTGCGCGGGTCAAGACCAGCAAGTCATTGACCATGCGAATCAGACGATCCGTCTCGCGCATCATCGAAGTCAACAGCGAACTGCGCCCTTCGAGGTCATCCAGCGCGCCGTCTTCGAGAGTCTCGATTGTGCCTTTGATGACCGTGAGCGGAGTCCGCAACTCGTGGGTGACATCCGCAACGAAGGCTTTTTTCACTTCGTCAGCCTGGCGCAGGTTTGAGACCATCTCATTGAAGGTCTGGCTGACACTTTGAAGTTCCGAGATATTGGTATCCGCTAAAACGCTTTGTTTGAGATCGCCCTTCGAAACAGCAGTTGTCGCATTTGCCAATTCTTCGAGCGGCGACGAAATCTTCCGCGCCAGTATCCCGCCTGCAAGCAAGGCAAGCACAAAGGCAAAAGTCACAGCGCCAATCAGTTGCAAAATCAAATTGGTTGGTAACCCGCTTGATGGTAAAGGCGTGGCAATGTAAACAATGCCTGTGATTTGACCTGTTGAATTTTGAACGGGCGCGGCGGCGTAAAGCACTTTCTGATTTCCAATGATTCGTCGGATGGCGGTGGCGGGAATCCCTTTCAGCGCGGATTCAACTTCGGGACGTTGAATCAACTCACGGGGCGGAATCGGGGTGGCTGATTCAGCCGACAGTTGAATCAGCCCATCCGACAGCGGCAACCCCACAACGACGGCTCCGCTTTCCCCAATCAACCGCGTGTGAACCCCAGGCATCACGTTCGACGTTTGGAAATAAGGTTCGGCGGGTTGAGTCGGCAGGGGAGAATCCTGCAAGCCTGCCGCGATGAGTTTCGCCTGCGCCAAAAGATTCTCGCGTTGGGTGTCCACGTAGAGTCCACTGACCGCCAGCCAGACCAACGCGCCCGCGAGAGTCATGCCGAGGAGCAGCACGATCAGATAATTGAGAGAAAGGCGCGCGCGGATGGTTTGCATTTCAGTTGACCCGATAGCCAAGCCCGCGCACCGATTCGATGCAATCGGCTTCGGCGGAGACGGCGCGAAGTTTCGCCCGCAGGCGTTTGACGGCGCTGTCCACCGCGCGCGTGTCGCCGACGTAATCGTAGCCCCAGGCTTGTTCGAGCAGACGCTCGCGAGTCAGCACCCGCCCAGGGTTGAGCAGCAGCCGATGGAGCAGGTCAAACTCGAGCCTGGTCAATTCGATGGGCGCATCGCCAACAGTCACGGAGCGTCGCTCCACATCCATCAGCAGGTCGCCAGGTCCGCGCAGGAGGGTGGGCGATTCTTCATCGCCGCCTTTTTCCGCGCTTTGCGCGCGACGCAAAACTGCTTTGATACGTGCCATCAACTCTCGGACGCTGAACGGCTTGGTGACATAATCGTCCGCGCCGATCTCGAGTCCAAGTACGCGGTCAAGTTCTTCGCCCCGCGCCGTAATCATGATGATGGGCACGTTGCTGGTCTTGCGCAGTTCGCGGCAAACGTCAAGACCGTCCACTTCGGGAATCATCAGGTCGAGCAGAATCAAGTCAGGCTGCGACTCGTGGGCAAGGCGCAACGCCGTGCGACCATCCGCCGCAACCTGCACATCGTACAGGGCTTTGCGGAGGTTGTAGGCGAGCAAGTCCATGACAGACGATTCATCGTCCACGACGAGAATGCGGTGTGGCATGGTCGGAGCATATCACAAATTTGTGGCAGGATTGTGTCAGGACGCTTTATAATTTGCGGAAACTCAAACCTCCGAGCGCTTCGCGTCGGAGGTTTCTCAAGGAAAAACAATGCAACTTTATTTCATCCGACATGGACAATCCATCAACAACGCGAACTATTACAACGACAACTACAAGGAAAACCACGACCCGTTTTTGACCGAGAAAGGGCTTGAGCAGGCGGAAGTCCTTGCCAGGTATCTCAAGGAAAAACAACCCATTACCGACGGGAAATCATGGAACGTCCAAAACCAACATGGCTTTGGTCTAGCCCGCATCTACGCCAGCCTGATGGAGCGCGCCGCCATGGCCGCCGCTCCGTCCGCCCGCGCTTTGGGAATCCCGTTCACGGCGTGGAAGGATATCCACGAGGAAGGCGGAATCTATGCCCGCGAAAAGGAGAAAACAGGAAAGGTTTGCCCGGCAAGCCACGATCCTACTTTGAATAACATATTCCCGAATTGAACCTGCCAGGCGGCCTTGACGAGTTGGGCTGGTGGAATCGAAACAAGCCGACCTCAAGTCTGGTCTGCTCGACGAGAATGCTCCGCTCACCCGAGCCTTGATGGGTCATCATGCCGGGGAGGTCATTCCATACACTGCCGGAGATTTGAAGGAAGTGCGGGTTTTGTCGGTGGAACAAAGCGAATCCAACACTCCAGCCGACGCCGTCGAAAAGCGCCGTGAAAGCGTGCGGAAGGCGGAGACGCAATCGGAACTCATAAATCAGTTGAACTTCGCCACCGCAAGCGGCAGCAAGTGGGGGACTACGATGTGGATGTGGAACGGTTGATGGAGCGACGGGAAAAAGATAGAGATGATGGAACGTGAAGAGTTGTAAATATAAAAAGGCTCCGGCAGGTTTCGGAGCCTTTTTCATTCGTGAATGTTTTACTTCGCCTTAAACATCCTGGTGACCGCCTGCCAGATGGGACAGCGATCATAAACTCCCATGAAGGCGATGAGGCCGCCGATGCCTGCCACAAGCCAGTTGCCGGTGTTGATTCCCATGACCACGAAGATTGCGCCCGCGCCGAGTCTCAGCATCCGGTCGAACGAAGTCAACGGAACTTTTACTTCTTTGCCTTCCGCCAGCGCCTCGAACATGGCGCGGTAACCGGATTCGTTTTGCGCCCCGGTTACGCGTCCCACTTCCTTCCCGTCCCGCAGGGTGATGACGGTGGGAATGCCGAAGACTTTGAACTGTTCAAGCACTTCGCGTGACTCGTCGGCATTGACCGGCATGAACTGTACCCTGCCGTCGTATTCCTTCGCCAGTTTTTCGAGGATGGGCTTGGTTATCATACAAGGACCGCACCACGACGCCCAAAAGTCCACAATGACGGGCTTGTTTGCTTCCGCTACCTTTTGTTGAAATTCAGATTGGTTCATGGCTGATAGTTTCGGAGCGGACGATTTCCCGTCCGCTCCGTTGCGTGAGGGCTATTTGTACGTGCTGAGTTTGAAGGGGACATAAAGCGGGCAAAAGGCAATCACCGCTGTCAGCAGGAAGACCGCGCCGAGTACAAGCAGTACAATTCCCAGTGTCCCGGTGACAACGCCGCCAAAGTACAGGTAAGCGAAAATCGCGGCAAGCACCACACGGACAATTCGATCGACATTCGACATATTGCGTTTCATATTTGTAAATCTCCTTTGGTTGGTTTGATGCCCGAAGTATAGGAGAAGTTACAAAGTCCGTCTGTGACAAAGTCACACAGCCGAACGCGATTCCAGCAGGTCAAAATCCACGACCTTGATCGTACCCCGCCCGGAGCGGATACTTCCATCGCTGACGAAATCCTCCAGCAGACGGCTGATGACCTCGCGCGAACTACCCAACTCGGATGCAATCTCCTGATGAGTAATCCGGATCGGGTTCTGACGTTTGGCTTTTTCCAGCAATAGCGAAGCCACGCGGCGATCCATACGCCGGAAGGCAACTTCGTCAATGACCGCCATCACCGTCGAGAGCCTTTGCGAGAGCAGGTCGAAGACAAACTCGCGCCACAGGTCGTGGCGTTTCACCCAATCGCGAAAGACATCGGCGGGGATCATCACCGCCTCGGCGTCCTGTTCCACGGTAGCAACGGCAGGGAAAGTCTTGTGACTCAAAATGGCGTTGGCGGTCAGGATGCAGGAGGAGCCATTCCCAAAACGATACAGCGTGATCTCGCGTCCCGTCTCGCCGATTTTGTAGACGCGCACCATGCCCGAAATCAAGAGGGCGATTGACTCCACCCGGTCGCCTTCGAGGAAAACGTCCCTTCTGGCGGGGATTCTTGTAAAGGCTGCCGCCTGCTTGAACTCACGCGCAAAAGATTCCCCCGCCTGTTTGAGGATGGGCAGGGATTGGGCCGCGCGCTCGAACTGGGATGAATCGATCATCTAATCGAAGTTGTAAATCAACCCGACGGTTCCCGGTCCGGTGTGTGTGCCAATCACCGGGCTGAGGTCCGAGCACATTGTCTCGACCGGACTCAGCTTTTGGACGGCGCGCACAAGCAGGGCTTCGGCGTCTTCCCGCGCGTTTGCGTGGACTGCGGCAAGGCGGATATTTTGTTTCCCGCTCACTTTTTCAGAAACCAATTCAAGCAGTCGGTCGTGCGCCTTCGACTTTGTGCGGATGCGTTCGATGCCTTCCACTTTGCCGTCCTGGATGGCGAGGATGGGCTTGAGGTTCAATGCCGAGCCGATGAAGCGCTGCGCTCCGCCGATTCGTCCGCCACGGTGCAGGAATTCGAGCGTGTCTACCGCGAAAAAGGCTTCCGAGTTCAAGCGCGTTTTCTCCACGGAATCAAGGCATTCCTGCAAGCTCGCGCCTTTTTCCAGGGCGCGCGCCGCTGCCAGGACTTGGAATCCCATCAGCATGGAAGTGGCAAGGCTGTCCACGATGGTCACTTTCTTCCCGGCTTCCCCCATCATCTCCCTGGCTTGTAACGCCGATTGGCTTGTGCCGGACAATTTGGAGGAGATGAAAATCCCCAACACTTCATACCCACCCTCGACCAGGTTGTGGAACACGGTGTGCATATGTCCCACCGAGACCTGTGAGGTGGAAGGCATGGTCTTGGATGATTTCAGGCGCGAGTAGAATTCGCCGGGCTGGATATCGATCCCATCCTCGAAATTCCTTTCGTCCCAAATGACGACGAGCGGCGTCACCGTCAGGTTGTATTGTTTGACGAGTTCCGCGGGCAAAAAAGCGGTGCTGTCTGTGACAAGTGCAATTTTAGACATGTTGTTTCTCCTGGGCTTCGAATAATGTCCGTTATTTTACACCACTGAGACGCTTGCGGCCGAAAAAATCGATTTCCAGCGCTCATGGTATAATTCTACCCGACCTACATGATACGCAAAGATTTTTTCCCAGGAGCCCATCTTGGCCTTCAACCCTCTTAACTGGCTGCTAGGCCTTTTCTCGCTTGATATTGCCATAGACCTTGGTACCGCAAACACTCTGGTTCACGTTCGCGGCAAGGGGATTGTCATCAATGAACCGTCCTGGGTTACCGTCGACAAGAAATTGCGGCAACCCCTTGCGATCGGACTTGAGGCCAAGGAAATGGTCGGACGCACCCCCAGCAATGTTGTGGTTGTTCGTCCCATTCGCGACGGCGTGATTTCCGAATTCGATGTCACCCAGGTGATGCTTGAATATTTCATCGGCAAGGTCCATGAACAAAGCATGGTCCCATTGCCCCGTCCGCGGGTGATCATCGGACTGCCTACTGGCGTGACCGAAGTGGAGAAGCGCGCCGTCTATGATGCGGTGATGGCTTCCGGCGCGCGTCAGGCCATGTTGATCGAGGAGCCGATTGCGGCCGCACTGGGGGCAGGCCTGCCCATTGGCGAGATTCGCGGCTCGATGGTGGTGGATATCGGCGGCGGCACAACCGAAGTTGCTGTGCTTTCGATGAGCGGTGTTGTCGCATCACGTTCGTTGCGTGTCGCCGGCGACGAGATGGATCAGGATGTCGTTCAATACCTCCGCAACAAGTACAACCTGCTGATTGGTGAAGGCAATGCCGAACAGATAAAATGGCAGATTGGTTCCGCCTATCCGCTCCAGCCGGAAAAGACCATGGAAGTACGCGGACGCAACCTTGTCACCGGTCTCCCTGAAACCGTCGAGGTTTCTTCCATCGAAATCCGCGAGGCGCTTTCAGGTTCGGTGCAGGTGATTATCGACACTGTCCGCGACGCGCTCGATGAAATTCCGCCGGAGATCGTAGCCGATCTGATGGATGTCGGCATCTGCCTCGCCGGCGGCGGCGCCCTTTTACAGGGATTGTCCGAACGCCTGACGGATGAACTCAAACTGCGAGTCTGGGTTGCCGAAGACCCGCTGACCTGCGTGGCCCGGGGCGCGGCCATGATCTTCGAAGACTTCGATGTGTTGAGCCGGTACATGGTTGGTTTGGAGCGTGGCAGTACGCGCCACATGCTTGGATAGACGGTCCTGTCTTTTCATTGCCCGGGGTTTCGGCAATGATTCGTGAGATGGATTGAAAACGCATGAACTCCCGCTCCCTGCAAACTACCATTGTTTTTCTCGTCATAGGGGGGATTCTCGCTCTGGCTCTTGGCGGATTTTTTGGTTCCGCCTCCAGGCAGTTCAGTTCCATGCTGATACAAATTCAAACCTGGGTATCCTCCCGATATCTTGGCGTTCAGGATTTCATTACTGCGCCTCGCGACATTGTATCCCTGCGCGCGCGAAACACCGAACTGGAAGCCCAGGTATCGCAACTTCAGGCTCAGGTGATCGAACTGCAACAACGAGTCAACGAGACCGAGATTCTTGCGGCGCTGGTCGATTTTTCCCGTTCCAATCCCGAAAGCACCTATAAGGCGGCCGCCGTCATCGGCCGCGATCCAAGCCCGTTTTTGCATTACATCATCATCAACCGTGGTTCGAACGATGATATCCGGCGCGGTATGCCGGTGGTGACCAACCAGGGTTTGGTAGGGCGCGTGGATGCAGTTATCGCGGACGCCGCGCGCATTCAATTGATTACCGACCCCGCATCCTCGATCAATGTTTATTTACAGAACGCAAAAACCGACGCTGTTTTGCTCGGATCCGTCACCGGGGACGTTTCACTGGACATGATTTCACAGGATTCCTCGGTTGAGCCGGGTGATCTCATCCTCACTTCCGGGTTGGGCGGGGGATATCCTTCCGACTTGATCATCGGTCAGGTGGTCACGATACGCAGCCTCGAGTTCGAATTGTTTCAACAGTCCACGGTTCAGCCTGCGGTTGATTTTGCCCGCCTGCAGATCGTTCTGGTCATCACCAACTTCCGTCCTGTGGACATCACGCCGTTGATGCCGTGAATTGTGAGAGCGATCCGGTTTATCCCACATGCGAAATATTATCGCGTTCCCTTTGTTGTTGCTGGCGGTTATCCTGCAATCTTCCGTCGTCAGTCAGATCAGGCTGCTCGCAGGACATGCCGATCTGCCGCTTCTCATGCTTGGCGCCTGGGCGTTGCAAAATCGCGTCAGGTCCGCATGGCATTGGACTGTGCTTGGTTGTGTGATGATTGCCTATGTGTCGGCCATGCCCTGGCCCGTGGTGGCGATCGGCTATATTGCGATTGTCTTTGTGGCGCGGGGACTTCAACGGCGGGTGTGGCAGGCGCCCCTGCTGGCGATGTTCAGCGTTGCCTTCATGGGCACGCTGATGATGCACTTGCTGTCCTTCGGCGTTCTTCGCATTCTTGGGACGCCTTTCAATTTTGCCGACGTGGTTGGGTTGATCACCCTGCCGGGTCTGTTGTTGAATATGCTGTTTTCCATTCCAGTCTACATGTTCATGCGCGAACTTGCGCGCTGGGTTTATCCAGCCGAGGAGTTTGAATGAGTTCAGGACCCGTTCCGCGCCCCGTCCGCTTCGAGACATGGCGGCTGGCGGCGATATATGGTTTGGTGGCTTTTACCTTTATTGCCCTCCTGTTGCGTTTGTTGAATCTGCAGGTGTTTGAACAGCCTGCGTGGAAGACCAGCGCCGTGGATAACTATACAAACGAGGTCAGCGTGCCCGCCCCGCGCGGCATCATTTATGACCGCAACGGTTACATCCTTGCCCGCAATCTTGCGTCCTATAATGTCATCATCACCCCTGCGGATTTGCCCGACGACGACTCGGACATCCAGCGCATTTACCGCGAACTCTCCGCATTGATCGACGTCCCCGTCGGCGGGCCGGTGACTGATGAATCGCTGGCTGAGACCAAACTCTTTGCGGCCTGTGTGCCGGGCCCAGGCATCGGGCAGCTGGTCGCCCTGCAGGATACGCTTGCCCCGTACAGCCCCGTCAAGGTGAAATGTAATGTTTCGGAGAAGGTGGCCCGGGTCGTTGGCGAAAAGTCGGTGGATTGGCCCGGCGTGGATGTCGAAGTGGAGCCGATTCGCGATTACCCGACCAGTTCGCTTACGGCTAACCTCGTCGGATTTTTGGGACCCATTCCGGCTTCACTCGAAGGGGAATTGCGCGCGCAGGGCTTTATCCCCAACCGCGACAAAATCGGCTATTCGGGCGTGGAGGCCTCATTGCAGGATGTCCTTGCCGGCAGGAACGGTTTGCGTGTGGTGCAGGTCGATGTAGCCGGTCAGGAACTTCGCAACCTGGAGCCGCCCATCCCGGCCGTGCCTGGAAATAACATCTACCTGACAATCGATACCCGACTGCAGGCGGCCGCCGAGGCGTCTCTCCTTCAGGAAATTAATTTTTGGAACACCTACTTTGGGACCATCCGTATTTCGAGCGGGGTGGTGATTGCCATGAATCCAAAGACCGGTGAAATCCTTGCCATGGTCTCCCATCCTTCGTATGAGAACAATCGTTTTGCGCGAATCATCCCCGCCTACTATTATGAGCAGTTGAGTCAGGATCCGCGCCATCCGTTACTGAACAATGCCATTTCGGCCGAGTTTCCGCCCGGTTCTGTTTTCAAGTTACCCACCGCCACTGGAGCCATTAACGAGGGCGTGGTTACATTGGCGGATATCGTGGATGCGCCGGGACAACTGGAACTTTGTGAAAAATTCAACCCCAATGATGTTTGCACGGCGCTCAACACGCGCCCCTTCGTAGATCATATTTTCGAGAAGAAGCCCGAAGGTTTTGGCCCGATCAGTTTTTTGCAGTGCATTGCCTTTTCGAGCAACGTCTGCTTCTATAAATTGGGCGGCGGCTATCAGGATGAAATTCCCCAGGGACTGGGGATCGAGCGTCTGGGCGAATATGCGCGCGCCCTGGGTTATGATCGGGCTTCCGGAATCCAGTTGCTGGGCGAGGCAGACGGTTTGATCCCTTCGCCGCAGTGGAAACGCGTCAATACCGGCGAAAATTGGTCCACCGGCGACACCTACATTGCCAGCGTGGGGCAGGGATATGTGCTTGCCACGCCGCTTCAAATCCTGATGTCCGGCGCGACGATTGCCAATAACGGCAGGTTGATGCAGCCCACCGTTGTGCGAGAAATCACGGATGGAGACGGAAACCCGGTGGAGTTCTGGTTCGATCCGCGGAATCTCGCGGTATCTAAATCTCGGATGGAGGGCGGTTATCAAATTTCGCCTTTTACCCCCAACATGAAATGGGACGTAACCGCCACGCCCTTGATCAAAGGCTATTCCTGCGATCAGGGGTATTGCAGTTTGACGGAGGATTTGAAGGTCATTAAACCCGAATCGATTGCGGCAGTGCGCGCCGGCACGCGCATGGCTGTGACCGACCCGTTGTTTGGCACGCTCCACGATGTCTTCAATGAAATTCCCATTGCCGTTGCCGGCAAGACCGGGACAGCGGAATATTGCGACGACGTTGCCCGCGCGGCCGACCAGTGCGATTTTGGCAAATGGCCCACGCACTCATGGACCCTGGCCTATGCGCCCTATGAAGACCCCGAAATCATCGTGGCCGCATTTGCCTATCATGGCGGTGAAGGCGCAAGCGTAGCGGCTCCGATCGTGGCGCGCGTCATTCGGGCATACTTTGAACTGAAAGCCATTGACATCTCACTGCAAAATCCGGCGGCGGGGCAATAACCTTGCGGAAAGCGGACAATCTTTCCGGTTTCCGCATTGCGTCAGGTATAATCCGGACAGTTCGTTATGGAGCCGACCCCATCAATCCTCGTTCAGATTAAAGGCATTCGCGATGGACTCCTTGCCACGTTTGCCGAAGCGGCCTGGGAAGATCAGTGTGCCGCGCTTCTGATGCAGATCGAGGAGCGGGCCGCGTTTTTCCAGGGCGCGCGGCTTGCGCTGGATGTTGGTTCGCAGGTTTTGAAGGTCAACGACCTGGTGGAGTTGCGCGACCGCCTCTCGGAGCGGACCGTAACCCTGTGGGCCGTAATTAGCGAATCGCCAACCACCGAACATACTTCGCAACTGCTTGGACTGGCAACGCGAATTTCAAAACCCAGGCCTGAAGAGCAAAAACACGTTGAAATTGCGGAGAACTCGGCCCTGTTCATTACGAAAACCCTGCGTTCCGGAAAGCGCATCGAATTCCCCGGCAATGTGGTGGTGCTGGGCGATGTCAACGCTGGCGCGGAGATCGTTGCCGATGGGCATGTCGTTGTTTGGGGGCGGGTGCGCGGTATGATTCACGCCGGCGCAAAGGGTGACCGCTCCGCCGTCATCTGCGCGCTCGACCTTTCCGCCACCCAACTTCGTATTGCGGATGAAGTGTCCGCGATGCTCAAGCCGCAGAAGAATCCCCAACCCGAGATCGCCAGCATCAATGAGGAAGGGTACCTGCAATCCGAACTCTGGCGCGCAGGCTGAAATTCTTTACAGGAAATGCCATGACTGCTCAAGTAATCACTGTTACCTCTGGAAAAGGCGGCGTTGGAAAAACCACAGCCGTTGCCAATCTCGCCACCGCTTTGGCTGCGGACGGCAGAAAGGTTGTTTGCATCGACGGCGACATCGGCCTGCGCAACCTGGATGTCATTATGGGACTCGAAAACCGGATCGTATACGACATTGTGGACGTCATCGAAGGACGCTGTAAACTGCGCCAGGCCATGATCCGCGACAAGCATTATCCCGAACTGTATTTGATTCCCGCCGCGCAAACCCGGGACAAGAACGCCGTCTCGCCATCTGACATGAAGCGCCTGTGCGCCGACCTGAAGCCCGAAGTGGATTTCGTCATCATCGATTCGCCCGCCGGCATCGAGCGCGGCTTTCGCAATGCCATTGCCGCCGCCGACCGCGTTTTGGTGGTGACCAATCCCGAGGTCAGCGCGGTGCGGGACGCCGACCGGGTGGTGGGAATCCTCGAAGCGGAGGAAAAGGGCAGCCCGTCGCTGATTCTCAACCGGCTGAATCCGACCATGGTCAAAAACAACGACATGCTCTCCGCCGAGGACGTGCTCGACCTGCTTGGCATCCATTTGATCGGGGTTGTGCCGGAGGACGAGACGGTTATCATCGGCTCGAACCGGGGCGCGCCCGTTGTCAACGATCCGAAAAGCCGCGCGGGACAGGCTTTCCGAAACATCGCCAAACGCCTTCAAGGCGAGAACGTTCCCTTCATGGACTTTAACCAGCAGACCGGTCTCTGGAGCGTGTTTCAAAAACTGGCGGGGAGGAAGTAATGTTCGACTTCTTGGGCAGAAAACGCAGCGCGTCGAGCGCAAAGGAACGTTTGCAACTTGTCCTGGTTCATGACCGCACGGATCTGACGCCCGGACAATTGGAGTCGCTGAAGGATGACTTGCTCAAGGCGATTTCGAATTACATCGACATCGACCCCGACGCGGTTCAAATCGGGTTGGAACGCGATGGCAGGTCTCAAAGGCTGGTGGCCGATATTCCCCTGCGGAGCGTGTCGCGCCATCGCGCAGGTTGATTCTTTCGATTGGAGACACGGGTCAGCCTGTACGGGTTGTATCCGTGTTTTTTATTATGATTCGCGGACTTTCATGGCGTAACTTCGATTTCATTTTGCTGGGGGCGGTGATCCTTGCCTCAGCCTTCGGCACGGTGATGATTCGCTCTGCCGTGGCGGGGAACGAAGTGTTGCTGCCGCTGGTGACCCGCCAGATTTATTTTGCGATTCTGGGCGTGACGGTCATCTTCGCGGTCGCATCCATCGACTATCGATACTGGCTGGCGCTGCATCGCCCAATCTACCTTGTCACCATGATTTTTCTGGTTACATTGACGGGGTTTGGGCAGTCCGCGTTTGGCGCCCAGCGTTGGTTTACGGTGGGCGTGTTGTTCCTTCAGCCGACGGAATTCGCCAAGATCATCGTCATCATCGTTCTGGCGCGTTATTTCGACGTATCCCAATTCCAGCCGCGCGACCTGCGCTGGGTGTTGGGCGCTGTGCTGTGGGCTTCGGGAATCGTTGTCATGATCCTGCTTCAGCCAAACCTGAGCAATGTGCTGGTGCTTTCCGTCATCCTGGCTGTGTTGTTGTGGATCAATGGCGTGCAGGTCCGGCATGTGGCCGTTGCCGGGAGTGTGGGGGTGGTCGTCGTCGTCAGTCTGATCGTTCTTTCCGTGATCGGCGTGAAAATCCCTTTCATGCAGCCCTATCAACAGGAACGAATTGTCAATTTCGTCGTGCCCGATCCAAACGATACCTACGGAAACAGGTACAATGTTCAACAGGCCCTGATTGCCATTGGTTCGGGAGGAATCTTCGGGGAAGGTTACGGGCAGGGCACGCAAACCCAGTTGCGTTTTCTGAAAGTGCGGCACACCGACTTTATCTTCGCCGCAAGCGCGGAGGAGTTTGGAGCCATTGGCGGCATTTTCATTATCCTGACGTTGGCTGTCATCATATGGCGCTGCATCCGGGCGGGACAAAAATCCCGCGACGTTGCCGGGGCGATGATCAGTTTTGGGGTGGCGACGCTGATCTTTTTCCAGGCGGCGGTGAACATGGGCATGAACCTGAATATTCTCCCCGTTTCGGGGCTGCCGCTCCCATTCGTCAGTTACGGCGGCAGCGGACTGACCGCCCTCATGCTCGGCATCGGACTGGTCGAGTCTGTCGCCATGCGGCATAAACAAATGGAGTTTTAGAAAGTCATTGCGAGCGCAGCGCGCGAAGCAATTCCCTCACAATACAGAAATATTTCAAGGAGTCATCATCTTGTCGATCAAACCCGCTCGCACTCGTGTCGCGCCCTCCCCAACAGGACACATGCATCTCGCCACCGCGCGCGTTGCGCTCTATGACTATCTGCTGGCAAAGAAAACCGGCGGACAGTTCGTCCTGCGCATCGAAGATACCGACCTCACCCGCACCGTACCCGGCGCGGAACAGGAAATCATGGACGGCCTGCGCTGGCTGGGATTGAACTACGACGAAGGCCCCGATGTGGGGGGGGCGTATGGGCCGTACCGTCAGACAGATCGCCGTGAAATCTATCAGGCTCACGCCAAAACCCTGGTCAACAGCGGACATGCCTATCCGTGTTTCTGCGCGCCTGACCGACTCGAGAAAGTGCGGCAGGAGCAGATGAAGCGCAAGGAGAATCCGCATTACGACGGGACTTGTCGCAGCCTCGATCCCGGCGAGGCGGCGCGCCGTATGGTCAGCGGAGAAAAATATATCATCCGTTTCAAGATGCCGCAGGAAGGCACGACCACGGCGCGTGACCATCTGCGCGGCGACATCGTTACCGATAACAAGCAACTCAACGACCAGGTGCTTATCAAGACCGATGGCCTGCCAACCTATCACCTGGCGGCGATGGTGGACGACCATGAGATGGGCATCACGCACGTCCTGCGCGGCTCGGAATGGCTCGGCACGTTTCCGCTTCACGTCAACATCGTCCGCGCCTTTGGTTGGGAGGAGCCGGCCTGGGTGCATCTCTCCGTTTTTCTCAAACCAAGCGGCAAGGGCAAGCTCAGTAAGCGCGATACTTCCATCGCCATGAAGGATGGCTATTCAGTCTTTATCAAGGATATGAGCGACTTGGGTTTTACTCCCGAAGGGATAAATAATTGGATTGCCTTGATGGGGTGGGGGGTTGCGGAGGATGATGTGATGACCGTTGGCCAGATGGTTGACAGGTTTTCGATTGACAGTCTGACTGCATCTCCCGCCGCGATCAACTTCCAGAAACTGGATCATTTCAACGCGACGCATATCCGTCTTTTCACGACCCCGGACCTGGCGGCCCGTCTCAAGCCTTATTTCACCCGCGAGGGACTGAATGTCAACGATGAAATCCTGCTGAAGGTTGTCCCGCTCATCCGCGAGAGACTGGTTACGTTAGACGATTGTGTCTCCTTTGGCGGATTCTTTTTCAAAGACGAGGTGACTCCCGCTCCCGAAGACTTGGTCGCCAAGGGACTGGACGCAAACCAATCGGCGGAGACGGCTCGAAGGGCATACCAAATTTTGGCGGCGCAGCCAGATGTCAGCCACGAAAAGTGCGAACCGCCCCTGCGGGCATACGTCGAAGAGAGCGGATCGAGCGCAAACCAGGTCTTCGGTATCTTGCGCGTAGCCACAACGGGACAAAAGGTCAGCCCGCCGCTATTCGAGAGCATGGAAATCATCGGCAGGGACAAATGCCTGCAAAGAATCCAAAACGCGATTGCGATTTTGGAGGGGATGTAAGGCAAAGGAAACTCGGACTCCTGTGGAAACCTGTCAGGTCTTGGTATCAAATCCCCAGAGCAAAATGCCCTGACAGACGCCGATGATCGCGCCAAGCAATAAAGCAAGCCCTTCGAGTTCAGGGAACCGATACACAAACAGGGCGGAGACTCCCGCCAGAAAATGGAAGCCGCTCAACAGGCGGGGAAAGAGGCGGGACGTCCAATTGGCTGAGCCAAGCAGCACGAACGCCCACCCCAGAAAGTGAAATCCAATCGCGGTCACTCCTGATATGAGCGTCGTCCAAACGATGAGGACGGTTGTGGATTCTTCCAAATGCAAATCAGGATGCGCCAGGTGGTAGTGACGGTTGGAAGCGCGGATGAAGGCGACTGCCGCCATGCCCACTGCCGAAAGGACAGCCGCGAGGAGCGCCAAATCCATGCGGCGAAAGGCGTCCCTGCCGATGCGTTCGCGAAGCGCGTAGGTCATGACAATTAAGCTGGCTGACAGGATGGGTCCGTAAAGAAAATCCGCCAGGTCGTAGGCGAAGATGCCGACGGAATCCCGCAGGTTTCCAGTCAGGTAAATGAACGGCGCTGTGATGAAGGACACCGCCATTAGAAAAGATGCAAGCGAGCCCCATTTGTTGATGGTCATGGTCTTTTACTCCTGGTTGGACTTAGACTTCCGAAGCGCCAAAGAGCGGCGAGACTTCGGAAGTCTGGTCACAGCCGCAGGCGGCGCTAATAAATGATTACATGATCCGCTTCGACAGTCCAATCGCCGAGCAAATCCATGCTGCCCATCTCGATTCCTTCCGTGAAATCGTCCAGCCCGAGACCTCGGGCATCCGAGCAGGAGCCTCAGGTGGCGACTTTGCCGCGCTTCGCCAGCGACTTGACCATGCGTTCCACGTTGTAATATCCTTCCGGCGTTTTTTGCCCCTTGCGGGCGCAGAAAACGCCGTCGGCAGTCAGAAACACTTTTACTTCCACCGCGTCGCGCTTGACCAAATTGATGGCGTGACGCAGGGCGTTGTAGGGGCGTTCATTGCCATAGGGGGCGTCGTTGATGACGAACAGGTATTTTTTTGTTTCCATCGAATTTGCCTTCCTTTTTATTTACTGATGTTACGCAGTGTCATTCTGAGCGGAGCGAAGAACCTCTACGATTATCTCAGAGACCCTCACCGCGCTGGCGCGCGGCGCAAGTGTCGCTATCGCTCAGGGAATCACGGCTGGGCGCGTAACATCAGTTATTTGCTTCTCTCCAAATTCAACTTCAACAGCCTTTCCAAAATCTCCTCATCGCTCAGCGTGGACTCCCAGCCATACGCGGCGAAGACATTTGTGCGCCAGTTCCAGCAACATGATGGTCATGGCGGGATTTTACCTTATTTAGACTTGACAGATTGCGGCGGCTTGAACGCCAGCATAGTATAATGACCCTGCCATGCCAAACGACATTATCGAAGTTCTCAGCGAAATTACAGAGATCGAGATCATTGCCGTAGGCAACTCCATCCGCGACCTTGACAGGCTGCAAAAGAAACATGGCAGGGGACGCTGGAGAAAGTTGAAGGGCTTTGCCAATGTCCGCTTGCCTGACAACACCACTTGTTTTGCCGAGATTCACTGGTACGAAGCGCATGGCATCGGAAAAACGCGACATCAAAGTGAAACGAATTCTTGGAAAATAATATGACGGAAAAAAACTCCCTCCAATTTGTTGTCTGCCTGAGAAACAAAGGCTACGAAGCCTCCCTCGAACCGCGCAAGATTTACCAGTTGATTTCAGACAAGGAAGCGGAAAGCCACAAAATGCTCCGCGTGATCGATGAGTCGGGAGAGGATTATCTCTTCCCCGCCAGTCTGTTCTCGCCCATTTCACTACCTCAAACGCTGGTGAATGAACTGGCGTTATCTGCGTAACGGGACTGGAAATACAAGGATGAAAACGAGGTCGGGCAGAGTTGCTCGACCTCGTTACTTTTCACTTTTTGCCTGATGTTACGCGCCCAGCCGTGATTCCCTGAGCGGCAGCGACACTTGCGCCGCGCGCCAGCGCGGTGAGGGTCTCTGAGATAATCGTAGAGGTTCTTCGCTCACTGCGCCGCGCTGCGTCCGTTGCAGCGCAGGTGTCGCTCAGAACGACACTGCGTAATATCCTTATTACTTAACCCAAGTTGCTGCCTTGGAATGAAAAGGACCATGTCGCCCTGAGGGAGCGTGTTTTCCGCGACCGAAGGGTCTCGATTGATTGTGTCAGAGATGCTTCGGGGAAAGAGCGTCCCACAGGATGACACAAGGCGCGTATGGTGGCAACTTGAGTTAATTATATCTTGCCAATGGAGAACGAAGTGGCAGTCAATGAACTTGACTGCCACTTCGTTGGATTTATTTCTTGAGCGCTCTCCAGATTTTTTCCGGTGTGACGGGATTGTTGTCCATGTTGACGCCGACGGCATCGAGGATGGCGTTGCCGACGGCTGGCGCGACCCCATCAAGCGGAATCTCGGCGACGGCTTTCGCGCCGAACGGGTGACTGGGTTCCAGCGTCTCCACGAAGATGGTTTCCAGTTCGGGCATTTCATCGGCGCGGAAGATGTGATAGCGGTCGAAGTCGCGTTCATAGGCGACTCCCTTTTCGTCGTAGCGCATTTCCTCGCAGACGGCGTAGCCGAGCGCCTGGGTCATGCCTCCTTCGATTTGCCCCGACGCCGTGACAGGGTTGATGATGATGCCGGAATCAACGGCCATCACGAGTTTGTCCACCGTGACCTGGCCTGTTTCCGTGTCCACGGTCACTTCGGCGAACTGCGCCGCAAACGGCGGAGGTGACACGGGCGAGACGTAACTTGCCACGCCCATGATTTGTTCCTGGTTGTTCTTGTGCAAGGCGTCGAGGGCAATTTCGGCAAGTGGGATGCTTTCTCCGCTTGGGGCAATTGCCTTTCGGTTTGCGAGTTGAACGTTGGCAGGTTCCACGTTTAGCTTGAACTGTTCACCAAACATCCGCGCCGCGCGCGCCTTGATTCTCTCCGCCACGATTTGCGCGGCTTTGGTGGCAGCCGTGCCTGAGATGTAAGTTGTGGATGAGGCATATGCGCCTTTGTCGAACGGCGTGAAGTCCGTGTCGGAGGAATAGCAAATCATGTCCTCGACGGGGACGCCCAGCACTTCCGCCGCCATTTGCGCCAGAACGGTGTCAGACCCAGTGCCAAGGTCGGTGGCACCAACTAACAAATTGAACGAACCATCGTCGTTCATTTTTATCGAAGCGCCGCCCATGTCAAGGTAAGGGATGGCTGTGCCTTGCATGGCGAGCGCAATGCCAATACCCTTGCGTTTCCTGGACGGCGCGGATGTGTGCCATTGTTCGTTCCCGTATTTATCATCCCAGCCAATGGCAGCGCGACCCTGTGCCACGCATTGCTCCAAGCCGACGGTATGGATGATCTCCGGGCGTGGCTCGCGTCCTTCGTTCCAGGCGGTGGAGAACGGGTGATATTCTCCAGGATGGATGGCATTTTTCAAGCGAAAGTCAATCGGGTCGAAGCCCATGGCGCGGGCGATCTTTTCCAGATGGCGGTCGAGCGGCCAGTAGCCTTGCGGCACGCCGTATCCGCGATACGCGCCAGCGGGCGGTGTGTTGGTATAGACCACGTCCGCATAAAAACGGATGTTGGGTGACTTGCGATATTCTCCGTCGCCGACATACAACGCCATGGACTTGTGTCCCGTGTTGCCAGTGACGGTCAACGCATGACAGCCATACGCGCCAGTATCCGAAAGGGCGTACATCGAGTTGGCGGTGATTGTGCCGTCTTTCTTCACGCCTGTTTTCATCTTGATTCGCATTGGGTGACGCGAGCGGGCAGCAATGAATTCCTCCTCGCGGGTGTATTCGTAGATGACGGGTCGCTTGGTGGCAATCGTCAGGTGGGCGGCAACGTCTTCGATGAGGACTTCCTGCTTGCCGCCAAAGCCGCCGCCGATGCGCGGCTTGATGACGCGAATCCGCTTGACGGGCAGACCCAGCACGGGAGCCATCATCCTGCGGACATGGAACGGAACCTGTGTCGAGGTGCGAATCACCAGTCGGTCGTCTTCATCCCAATAAGTCACAACCACATGCGGCTCGATGTGCGCTTGTTGCACCTTCGGTACTTCATATTCTGCTTCGAAGATTTGGTCGGCTTCGGCAAAGCCCTTTTCCACTTCGCCGATGTCGATACGGATTTCTGCGGCGAGATTCTTTTCAGGATTGGAATCCGCAAAGTTGACGTACTCAGGTTCGTCGTGAATCCGCGTTGGGCTGGTCATCGACTCGCGCGAGTCCAAAATGGCGGGCAGGACTTCATACTCGACTTCGATCAACGACAAAGCCTTCTCCGCGATTTCGACAGTTTCAGCAGCGACGAATGCCACACGATCGCCGACGAAGCGGACCTTTTTATCGAGCGAGAAAGCATCCAGCGGACCAGGGATCGGGTCGGACTGTCCAGCCGTCGAGTAGACTACGCGCGGCAGATCCTGCCAGGTCAACACGGCGGCGACGCCTTCGAGCGCCTTGGCTTTGCTGGTATCGATCTTCTTGATGAGGGCGTGCGCGTGTGGTGAGAGCAATACTTTGGCATGGAGTAATCCGCGCTTTTCGAAGTCCGCGGCAAAGGCGGGTTTGCCCTGCGCCAGCTTGACCGCGTCCACCTTGACCTCTGGCTTGCCGACGGTTTGCCATGTCTGCTTGTCAGGAGTGACCACCACCTTAGGCTTGGTTAGTAAATTGGTAGGTTGGTAAGTTGGTAGGTTGGTAGATTGGTCGTTAGGGGAAAATCCATCTCGATTTCCAAAATCCCAATTTACCGATTCCCAGGTTACAGGCTCGTCGCCCCGCATTTCAGCGGCAGCTTTCAACACTGCCTGCACAGGTTTGAGATAACCCGTGCAGCGGCACAGCACACCCGAAATCGCTTCGCGGACTTCCGCCTCGCCTGGATTCGGATTCTTATCCAGCAGGGACTTCGCGGCGAGGATTTGCGCGGGCGTGCAGTATCCGCACTGGACAGCGCCCATTTCGATGAAAGCCTTCTGCAGCGGATGCAAACCTTCGGTGGACTTCCAGCCCTGTTCGGGATGTTCGCCGAGGGCTTCGATGGTGGCGATCTTGTGACCTTCAGCCTGCGCCGCGAGCAGCGACCCTGCGTTGACGGGTTTGCCGTCGAGCAGAATCGTGTCCGAGCCGCTCAAGCCGCCTTCATCGCCGAACTTGACGCCGTGGAAGCCAAGTCCGCGCAAGGCGGCGAGCAGGGTTGTGGAGGGGGCGGTGTCGAGAGCGTAGTCAGCACCATTGATTCTTAGGGTGATGTTCATGGAGTCTCCTGAAATTATTCCAATCGAGATTTTAGCTCTTGCAAGTGGGCGAGGATATCGGGGTGAAGATCGAACTTGCCTGCCTTCGAGACGGCGTTTTGCACAATAGATTCCAATTCTTTTAAGCTGATGTGACTGGTTTGGATAAGGAATACAAGGTCCTCAAAGTCGCTGTCCAAACCACGATCTACCTTGCTGAGAGCAATACTGTAAGGGTCGGCAATTTCAATACTCAAATTTCCAAACTGGGCAATGTGGATTACCCGTTTTTCATTTCCTTGCGGCAGAGGTATGAAACGATCTAGAGGAACAGGTTCCATTTGAATTTTCAGTTCTCGTGCGATCTGGATAACCTGACGATGTAATTCGCTGGGTTTAAGGTCATCACCAACAAAATCAATATCCATGGTCAGGCGCGGACTTCCAAGCAGGAGCAACGCGCTGCCGCCGATCAGAGTTAAATGGGATTCGGGCGGAAGGCGATTGCCCAATTCAGTTAAAGCTTTTTCGAGTTCTAAATAGTCCATGCTTATGCCGCTTGTAATTCCATTTGCTTCAACCAGACTTCCGCCGCGTGTTCGTACGTCCCAAGCCAATTGACAAATTGTCCGCTTAACGCTTGATGCCGCTTTGCCAGTTGTTCAAGTGCCTGGTTTGGGTCTTCCTGTGGGGGAACGCCCAGTATGTCCGAGAACAGATCAGGTAATCGAGGTTGTTCTCCGAGAAGAAGCAACAATTGTCGCTGATATTTCCTTTGAAGGAAAACAGCAGCAGTGTAGTAAAAGCGAAGCACATTTTGCTGGCGCATTTGTATTGAAAGCAAATTATCTGCGTTTTGTACTTCTGCTGACAATTCAGGACGACGAAGGAATAAAGGAATCAAAGAAAAACGCACGCGAGCATTTGTGCTTTGCGCCAACGAGGCAATGAGATTTGCAGGCGCAAGCAATGGCACAGCGCTGGACTGGTTTCCCATCAGAAATCTCACATCTCGCGCCCACAGTTCAGAAACTAATTGGTCGTCTGAGTTCATGCTTTGCGTGGTCATTTATCTAATTTTACATCCTTATAAAACCTTCGTCACCTTCAAGCCAGCTTTTGCGTCTTCAATCGCGGACTGTGACCCAAGCGCTACGACCGACTCGGATTTGGCGAATTTCTCCAGCAATTCGCCGAAGGCAATGAAATCTTCGCCGTTGGTCGAGAGGACTTCGTCGCGTTCCTTCTGGCGCATTTCGTCAGTCTTGCCTGTCAGGTAGCGCATCATCGAGGTGTAGCCCTTCGCGTCAGGGAGTTGGTAGGAATCGAAGTCGCCGATGGTGCCGATGATGGCTTTGGTCAGTTCGCTCTCGTCCAACGAAGC
Organism: Anaerolineales bacterium; assembly: GCA_034433295.1. Taxonomy (GTDB): domain Bacteria; phylum Chloroflexota; class Anaerolineae; order Anaerolineales; family Villigracilaceae; genus Villigracilis. The sequence goes on from DAOUAS010000056.1 coordinate 55,182, forward strand.
GGAGTCGAGACCCTTCAAGAAGCCAGCGACGTTGTCGTAGTTTTCGAGCGTGGCATCCAGGTTTGGGTCGCGGTAGGACAGGAAGGAGAGCACGCCAGAGTTGCTGTCAAACGAGCAGAACGCGCCGTAGGCTCCGCCCATCACGCGCAGTTTTTCCCACAGGTAGGTGGTCCGCAGATAATTCATGATGACGTGCGAAGAGCCGTCGAGTTCGTAGCCGAGGTCGTACAGGTTCACGGCTTTGGCGACGTAGTTGACTTGCGCCGGGATGGTCAGACCTTCCTTTTGAATCTGAGGTTGAAAGTCAAAGGGCGAAAGTTGAACGTCTTTTTCTGGAAGGGCAAAGATGAAATTCTCGAAGTGAGGTTTGAAAGCCTTCCAATTTTCGGCATCGAGCGTGACGTTGCAGATCAGCGACTTGCTGTTGATGAGCAAATCGTGCATGGTCTCCAATTTCTGCAAAACGCTGTCCCATTGCTTGTCGATGTCGCTGGCGAGTTTGCGCAGGGCGAAGAGATAGCTGATACCGCCCATCTGCTCGTTGACCCAGCCCGCGCCGCCAAACTGAGAGCGGATACGGCGGTTGGCGTAGGCGTGTCCGCTGGGGACGAGGGACGACTCCAGCCCCGATTTCTCTTCGAGGACGATCTGCTTGAGGCGTTCGCGGTTGTCGAACTTCGCGCTGAGCAAAACATCCTTGAGGATGTTCAGCAGCTCGGTGGCTTGACCGACGGTGGCTTTGCCGTGCAGGAACAGCTTGCTGATGTTTTCCCGCGACTTGTGGGCTGTGGCGCTGATCCCGTTGCCGTGGATGCCGCCCGTGTACTTTCCGATGCGCTGCGAGAGTTTGACGTAGTCCTCTTTGTCGGTGCCCATCTCCAGCAGGGCGCGGGCGAAGATCTCCGTCAGCGGGAGCAGGTCGGCGGGGAGGGTGTGCAAGTCAAAACCGAGGTCAAGGTAGACGATGCCGTTGGTAAACAGGTCGTGATAAAGCACGGGCGTATCCTGCACCTGCGTCACCTCGATGGGGATGGTCTTGTTTTCCTTCTCCAAGTCTGAGAGTTTGAGGAAGGGCATGGTCGACAGCGCTTCGGGTGAGTTGGGCGCTTCCTGTAATTCTTTGAGCTGCTTGGTGTTTTCGACGCAGGCCTTCAAGTCATCCTTGCTCATGCCTTCGCGGACGGCAGCCAGTCGGGATTTCTCCTCTTCCTCGAAACGGCGACCCACTTCGGGGTCGGGTTTGAAGCGCAGCGTCGTCCGATGAGGATTATCCAGCAGGTGAGTCTGAATCAGCTTCTCGAAATATCTGGGGTCGGTCGCCAATCTCGATTTGATCTCTGTCAACGGAGCTTCGAAGGCGAGCAGTTTGAACGGGTCGTCCTCGTGCAGCCAGGTGA
>DAOUAS010000057.1:0-6525 GCA_034433295.1 Anaerolineales bacterium
ACCCCAAACGCAATCTTTCCCTCCGGTGTAAACGCTGCATATTGGTTATCGATCCAGATGATGATTCCCAAAGGCGGATTCGGACTTACCGGCGACTCAAAGACCCGGACTTCATCCACATCCCAAGCCACTCGCTGCGGACGCCACTCAAGGCTGTATCTGTGCCATTGAGTCGTGTCCACACTGAGAGCGGACGAGTCCTCGGCAATAACTTTTCCTAACAAATTTCTCGTCGTCTTGCGCGAGAAGGGCAACGCCAGTCCAGCAGGAATCAACAGCGGATGAAACTTCGGCGAGCGGAAGGTCTGCGCCAGAAAACCTTGTGCGGGTTTATCGTCGGTAAAAGATAAGTAATTTTGCGGCGACGCATAAAAGAACCATACCGCATTCGGCAGCGCAGGCAAGCGGAACGGATTCCCGCCAAACCCAAGCGACAGCCCAAACGGGTCGTTCCACAGACCAAATCCCCAGGTCCCGGCGGCGGACCGAGTCGAAGTCCGCGCACTCAAACTCATCCTGAGCGTAGTCGAAGGATGATGGGGAAATCGGCTTCGACGCAATCCAGAATAATCATCCAGTTGCGCATCCCGATACGTCTGCCCATCCCCGGGCCCAATCCCCAACCGCCAGCCATTGTCTATCTTTTCAACACTTGCATTCTTCGTCGCTCTTGCATCCATCTGGACCTTCGACTTTCGACCTGCCAACCTTCAAACGTTCAAACCTGCCTATTAACCAGCCAGATCCCAAACAGAATCACCACGCCGCCCAAAACGGGAACGAGGGTAATCTTCTCGCCCAAAACATAAGCGGCGACCACCATGCTCGTCAGCGGCTCGATGAAAAGGAAAGCGCCCGTCTGCGCGGCTGGCAATTGACTGAGCGCGTCGAACCAGGCAATGTAGGCAAAGCCAGTGGTCAGCACGCCGAGGTAAAGCATCGCCATCCAGCCGCGAAAATTCAGTTGGGAAATTTCGGCGTAGTTTCCGCCCGCCGCAAACGCTGCGGACGTGAAAAGCCAGCCAAGAGTCATCACCCAAAACGTCATTCGCGTGGACGGATGAGTCTTTAGTCCATGCCGCGAGAGAATGGAAAACACCGCCCAATTGACCGAACTGATGAGAATGAGAAAATCGCCCGGCGTGCCGAAGTCCCCGACCGCCATCGCCTTGAAATCCCCCTTGCTGACCACCGCCAGCACACCCACCATGGCCAACCCAATGCCCAGCGACTGGTGCAGGGTGAGTCTTTCCTTCAAGACCAGCCAGCCGAGCACGGCGATGAACGCCGGTGACGTGGCAATGATCCACGCGGTGGTGGTGGCTTGCGCCGTTCGCAGTCCGTTCGATTGCAGCCACTGATGGAAGGAGATTCCCAAAAAACCAAGCAGGGCAAAGTACCACCACTCGTTCCCTTTGGGAAACGCAAATTGACGGCGCGCGGCAACCGCGATGAAGATCAACGGAATGCCCACCGCAAAACGAAGCCATACCACCGTGTTGGGAGAGATTTGTCCCACAGCGATTTTCGTGGCGATGAACGATCCGCCCCACACGACGACTGCAAAGAGGGCTTCGAGATAGGGGAGAAATTTGATTTTGAACATTTGGTTTCCTGGTTAAAGATTGTGAAATTATAATTCGTAGGGAGATAAATCGAGGCTTTGCCCTTCTCGTTTATAATTAGACCATGCTAGGAAAAAGATCGTTGCCAAAAAAACTTCGCCCGTACTTTTGGGATTATCGGTTTTCCAGCCTCTCCCTTTCACAAGACAGGGATTTGATTATTCGACGTCTGCTGACAAACGGATCATGGGATTCGATTTGCTGGCTGCGCCGTCGGGTTGGGGATGGGGAACTTCGAAACTGGCTCCTGGCCCACAAAGGCAGAGGGTTGAGTCCGCGTCAATTGCGGTTTTGGGGATTGGTTTATGATTTTCCGGCGCACAAGGTGAATGGGTGGGTGCGTGACGCGCAGAATGGCGCATGGAAAAAATGACCGGGTATTTCACCGATGGTTTGCAAAAGAAACAACTTGGCGTCCTGCGGCTGATGGGGTCGCACATGTCCGCAAGGGGATTCTACCTTGCGGGCGGCACCGCGCTTGCCATTCATCTGGCGCATCGTGTTTCAGTGGATTTGGATTGGTTCACCCCGCAACCCTTTTCGGATGGGATGATACTGGCGCAGTCGCTCCGCGATTCCAACTTGAACCTGGAGATTGAACAGGTTTCACCCGGCACATTACATGGGGAAATCCGGGGTGTGCGTGTGACATTCCTTCAATACCAATATCCCCTGCTCCAGCCGGTGGAACAATGGGATGAGATGAATTGTCCGCTCGCCCCGCTTGCCGACCTTGCATGCATCAAACTTTCCGCCATTGCCCAACGCGGAGCGCGCAAGGACTTTTGCGATCTTTATGCGCTGGGGAAAAAAGCTTTTTCCCTTCAGGATATGCTCGGCTTTTACCGGAAAAAGTTCAACATCCGCGACATTGGCGCTGTCCTCTATGGACTGGTTTATTTTGACGACGCCGAAAGCGAGCGCATGCCCAGAATGCTTTGGGATGTGTCCTGGAGGGAAATCAAAAGTACAATCCTGGGCTGGGTCAAAGAAATTTCGTAAAGGTTACCATATCCTTTCCGTCAGCATCCATCGGGTATAATCACCCTTCGGAGGCTCTTTTCATGGAAATTACCTGGTATGGACATTCATGCTTTCGGCTCACGGAGCGAAACTTCGCCGCCGTGGTCACCGATCCTTTCGACAGCAAGACAGCTGGTTACGACCCCCTAAAACTCAAAGCCGAGATCGTCACCATCAGCCACGATGCGCCCGGACATAATTTCAGCGACGCGGTCAAAGGCGCCACACACGTACTAACCGGCGCGGGCGAATTCGAAATTGGCGGCGTCTTCATCACGGCCGTTCAAATCGATGGCGCGGTCAAGAAATCGAAGGACAAGGTCCGCAACACGGTTTACGTCTTCGACTACGACGGCATCACCGTCGCCCATCTCGGCGACCTGCAACAGATCCCCACGCAAAGCGAAGTCGAATTGCTCGGCACGGTCAATGTGGCGCTCGTCCCGGTCGGCGGAGGCAACAGCCTCAACGCGGCGAAGGCCGCCGAAGTCGTCAGCATGTTGGAGCCGAACATCGTCGTTCCCATGCACTATGCCACACCCGATTCAAAGATCAAACTCGACGAACTCAACAAGTTCCTCAAGGAAATGGGGCTGGGCAAACAGGAAGCACAGCCCGCGCTCAAGGTTACGCGCGCCAGCCTGCCGGCTGAAACGCACGTGACCGCCTTGCAATATCAAAAAGGCTAATCAAATGACCGTCAAAGTCATCATGACCTGGGACATTGCCGCCGAACGCGATCAGGAATATTTCGAGTTCGTGGTCGGCGAATTCATCCCCGGCGTGCAAAGGCTCGGCTTGCGCCCCACCGAAGCGTGGGCGACCATCTACGGACCCTACCCGCAGATTCAAGTTGGCTTGCTTGCATCGGACCTGCCCCAGGCGCGGCGCATCCTTGCCTCGGCGGACTGGGCGCTTTTGCAGGAGCGGCTCTTTGGTTATGTTCAAAATTACTCGCACAAGATCGTCGCCGCCCGCAACGGATTCCAATTCTAAGGAGACTTCAGAAGTCTCTCGACGCCCATGAATTCACAGAACCCCAAAAAGACTTCAGAAGTCTTTGCGCGTTTTTTGCCGTGGCTCTTTTTCGCCACGGCTTTTGAATCCCTGCTTGCCGCGCTCTCGCTTCTGCTTATCCCATCTGAAAGCGGACTTTCCCTTGCGCGGCTTGCCATGTTTGGGATTATCGCCCTATTTTTCTTTGGCGGGATTTATTTGGGGATCACCACACACCGCAGCCTGACTCGCTTCGACCGGGCCTTGTCCACGCCTTTTATTTTGACTTGCTCACTGGCAGCCTTAATCTCAAGCCTGATTCTGTTTCTCCTGCGTTATCTCAACCCTGAGCGGCTCCTCCCCTACTACCAGCGGTTGGGTCCATTGCTGTGGTTTTTGCTCATTGTTGCAATTCAGATCACCGTCTTTCTCCTCATCTCCAAAAACGGATTCCATCCTCAGGAACTTGCAAAGCGCAAGCCTGTTTATCTTTCATCCGCTATTGCTTTTGCAATTCTCTTTGCCATTTTTCTTTTTATCCTCATCACCAAACTCGGCATCACCAAAGACACCGCCTACTGGGGCGAACCCGGCGTCGCCATCTTCGGCTGGCAGTTTGGGGTGGCGATTCTCGTGGGATCTGCAATTCTCGTCTATTCTGTTAGCGGCGTAAATTACCAATTACCAACTTCCAATTTCCTCCTCCCCCTCGCCATCTACCTCACCGCCGCCATCCTCTGGCTCTCCGTCCCGGTGGATGTCTTGCAGAATAGCTTCTACGCTCCCATCACGCCGCCCGCGAACATGCCCTTTCCATACTCCGACGCAGGATTCTATGACTTCCTATCCCAAAGCCTGCTCATCGGCACGGATTATCTTGGCGGCATCCCGCCCCGCCCGTTGTATGTGATCTTCCTCGCTGCCCTGCATTTTTTCTTCGGACAGAATTATCCCGCCATCATTGCCGCGCAGACTTTGGTTCTCGCGCTTTTCCCTGTCGCCTTGTATTTCTTGGCAAAGAAACTACATAGTCCCGCCGCCGGTGTGACCGTCGCCCTCTTCGCCATTTTCCGCGAACTGGTCGGCTTGTGGATTTCATCCAATACCCGCGTTGCAAACTCCAAAATCTTCACCACCGACTTTCCCACTGCGATGGCGCTGGCTTTCCTCTGCCTCGTCCTGATCTGGTGGCTGGAGCGGCGTGACCTGAAATCCACATTGGTCGCAGGCGGAGTCTTCGGCTTGGTATTGTTGTTCCGCACACAGTCCCTGCTCGTCTTGCCTGTCGTTTTTATTTTGGCTTGGTTTGCTTACCAACGAAAAACAAAGGGCTGGATCATCGCTGGCGTTGTCTTCACTGCTGTCATGATTCTCACTGTCCTGCCGTGGCTGACTCACAACTACACGGTGGAAGGTCAATTCACCTTCGACGACCCGCGTCAGTCCGCAGTGATCTACAGCCAGTATTCCTTTACGGGCAATTTGGATCTCAGCCAGTTCAACCCCGAAACCGACAGCGTTGGAAAGCGCATCGTTTCGTTCACGCTCGAAAATCCCGGCTACGTGGCAGGATTTATAACCACGCATATCTTGAACACCGAAATCGGCGGACTGCTGGCTTTGCCGCTCATCGAAGATTTTGACAGCCTGTCCGCGCCGGTGAATTTGTATTGGGTCGCCTTCGACAGGACGCTTCCCTGGTACAACACTGCCCTGCTCGTTCTTTATCTTGCCATCATTGCGATTGGACTTGGCGCTGCGTGGCGGCGAATGGGTTGGCTGGGGCTGCTTCCGCTTGCTGTGAATTTGGGATACACCCTTGCCAATGGCATCTCCCGTTTTTCGGGCTGGCGCTACAACCTGCCCGTGGATTGGGTCATTTATTTCTACTTCGCCATCGGCGCGATGGAACTCCTCGGCGGCTTGACCCTGCTCTTCGGCGCAAAAATTGAAAAGATATTTCCCCAATACATCCAACCCGAAGTAAAAAAAATATCATTGCGTGATTTTAGACTGCAAAACGTATTGATTGTTCTTGGCTTCATTTTCGTTGGTTCCCTCCCGTGGCTGGCAAAGGGACTTGCTCAACCTCGTTATACTGCCTCGCAAGCTGAACTGATCACGTCATTAGGCGCGAGTGGTTATACGTCAAATGCGATTGATGCTTTCCTTTCGCAACCCAATGCGATCCTTACCGAAGGACAAATGTTATACCCGCGACTCTACCGCCGCCATGAAGGCATGTCTTCGGCGCGCCCCTGGGCTGCATATGCTGTTCAAGATTTTTCGCGCATTGGATTTCTACTGCTAAACAAACAAAGCGCCAACATGATTTTCACAACGAAAGAAGTCCTCGACTTCCCGCAGGGCGCCGACGCCATTGTCCTAGCCTGCCAACGAGACGGCTACTTCGATGTCCGCGTGATTGACTTTGGGACTCATTCCTATCAAAACGACCCTCTCTCTCAACCTTGCGCTGACAACTGATGACTGCCCTCTCCCGCCTCCTCCTCAACTGGTACAAAAAACACGGGCGGACTCTCCCCTGGCGTGACCATCCCGACCCGTATGCCGTGTGGGTGTCTGAAATCATGCTCCAGCAGACCCGTGTGGAGACGGTCATTCCTTATTTTGAAAAGTGGATGAGGTTATTTCCCGACGTGATATCGCTGGCGAAAGCTTCCGAGCGGGAAGTCTTGAATGCCTGGGAAGGACTTGGCTACTATAGCCGCGTCCGCAACCTGCATAAAGCCGCCAAGATCACCGCCGAAAAATTCAGCGGGCAACTCCCTCGCAACCTGACCGAACTCCGCGCCCTGCCGGGGATTGGTCGCTACACCGTTGGCGCGATTGCTTCGATGGCTTTCGGCATGGACGAGCC
>DAOUAS010000058.1:0-40855 GCA_034433295.1 Anaerolineales bacterium
GCGAATGGCGCAAATTGGGCGAATTTCACGAATGTCTTTTGGGCTTTTTCGCGTTATTCGCAACATTCGAGAAATTCGCGTTAAGGTTTTTCACTTCAACCTGACCATTACCATGTTTTTATGGTTCTTTTCGATAGTTGCTTATTTGTAATTTGGCATATTTGCGCTATAATGAAGTTGTCTGACAATTGAAAAAATCCAGGAGAACCCATGACCACAATTGATCTCACAATCCAAAAAGACCGCCGCGTCCGCGCCATCCAGCGCGCCAAGGAACGCAATATCATCATCCCTACCTACGCCCAAATGAAAGACCCCTCGAAGATTCCCGCCAAAATCAAGGAAGAATTGAAGGGCATCGGGCTATGGGACATCCACCCCCGCAACCTGTTTCGCATCAACTGGCATAACCAACCCACCGCTTCCGGCGGAACGTTTGGCGGAGTCAACTTCCTCGAACTCCCCTCCTCGCTGACGGGCGTCAAGGCCCGCATCGTTGCCATCGTCGGCAAGTGGTTCCCGACCGGAGCGCACAAGGTCGGAGCAGCCTTTTCCTGTCTGGTCCCGAGACTGGTGACTGGTCAATTCGACCCGACCACCCAGAAAGCTGTATGGCCGTCCACAGGCAATTACTGCCGCGGTGGCGCGTATGACTCTGCCCTACTGGCTTGTGACTCGATTGCCATCCTGCCCGAAGGCATGTCGAAGGAACGCTTCGAGTGGCTGTCCAAGGTCGCGGGAGAAACGATCAAGACTCCCGGTTCAGAATCCAACGTCAAAGAAATCTTCGACAAGTGCTGGGAACTCCGCAAGTCCGGTCAGGACTTGATGATCTTCAACCAGTTCGAGGAATTCGGCAACTACCTCTGGCACTATGAGGTGACGGGTCATGCAATGGAAGAAGTCTTCAAGCAGGTCGCAGGCAAGAACGGACGCTATCGTGGCATGGCATCCGCTACCGGATCGGCAGGGACGATTGCCAGCGGCGACTACATGAAGCAGTTGTTCCCCGACAGCAAGATCGTCGCCAGCGAAGCCCTGCAATGTCCCACCCTGCTCGAAAACGGCTTCGGCGCGCACCGTATCGAAGGCATCGGCGACAAGCATGTGCCGTGGGTTCACAACTCCAAGAACACCGATGTGGTGGTCGCCATCGATGACAATGCCGTGGTCAACATCTCCCGTCTATTCAATGAGGAAAATGGCAAGGCTCAGCTGGTCAAGAAGGGTGTACCTGAAGATGTGGTCGGCAAGCTCGACTTGCTGGGTTTCTCCGGTATTTCGAATGTGCTTTCCTGCATCAAAGCCGCCAAATACTACGAGATGGACGAGAACGACGTCATGATCACCGTGCTGACCGACTCGATGGAACTCTATCGTTCCCGCCTGCACGAGATGCACCAGGAGTTTGGTCAATACACCGAGACCGATGCCGCCGCCGACTTCGCCCGCTACCTGCATGGACAGTCCACCGACAATATGCTTGAGCTGCGCTATCCTGACCGCCGCCGTGTGCACAACCTCAAGTATTACACCTGGGTCGAACAGCAGGGCAAGACCTACGAGGAAATCCAACAGCAATGGTATCAGCCAGACTATTGGACGAGTGTCCAAAAGCAGGCCGATGAAATCGACGAGTTGATCGTCGAATTCAACAAGGAAGTTGGATTGAGCTAAAAGAAACGGAAGACAGTCACCTTCGGGTGACTGTCATTTTTTTGCAACCTGAAATCTTCGTTCTGCAAAGTGTAGTGTTGTATAATTTGCAGGATGCAAAACACGCCGTATCTGATTCCCTGGTTTGTTTCGGCTGCGCTTACCTTTGCGATGGGCGTGTATGCTTTCCGCCGCAGGGGACATTTCGCGGCCATCCCGTTCAGTGCCATGTGCTTCTTTGCGACTTTATGGGCCTTTGGCTACATCTTTGAACTGGGCAGTACAAGCCTGAGCGTAAAATTACTTGCGGTCAAAATCCAATACATCGGCATCATCGGCGTTCCCCTCTCGTGGACTGCGTTTGCCTTCGCCTACACCGGGCACAGACATTGGCTGACGAAACGCAACATCGCGCTGGCGCTGATCTTCCCCATCCTAACCCTGCTGGTGGTATGGACAACGGAATTCAACCACTGGTTCTTCACAGAAATCGGCACGATCAAGGATAAAACCCTTGGTTTGCTCCTGATCTGGAATCCGCCCGGCTGGTGGTTCTGGCTCCATGCCGTGTACATTTACGGCATCCTGGTGTTTGGCACATACCTCTTACTCCGTGAATATTGGAATCAAAGGGATGTATATCGCTCACAAGTAATTGTCAACATCGTGGCCGTCTTGCTGCCCTGGGTCGTAAATGGCATAGTAGTCATGAGGCTCGTGCCGATTGACATCACCTCCGTCACCTTTTCACTGTCCATTTTGATTCTGGGATGGGGTTTCCTCCGTTACGAACTACTAAACATCGTACCTGTCGCCCACCGCGCCGTGTTCGAAAGCATTTCCGATGCAGTCATCGTTCTCGACCCCGGCATGAGAATCGTGGAACTGAATCCCGCCGCGTTGGAACTTTTCGATATCCAAGTCAATGCCGTCATTGGCAAATCATTTCATGAGGTTTTTCATAAATGGGTTTATCTCGACGATGAGTCCTTGAAAAAGCATGGCCTTCATCGGGAAATCATACTCGAAAACGATGGCAGACCCACAAGGTGGTTCGACCTTTTCGTCAGTGCCCTGCGTGACGGCTCTCCCAAACCAACTGGCGGCTGGATCGTCACATTCCGCGACATCACCAGCTTGAAGGAAAACGAATCCGCGCTGGCCATCGCCCGCGATGAAGCGGCGCGGGCAAACGGTTTCAAGACCCAATTGCTGGCAAACGTCAGCCACGAACTGCGGACGCCGTTGGGCATCATTATGGGCTACACGGACCTGCTTGTCCGCAAATCCTACGGCGAGTTGGATGAAAAACAGATCAGTGTCCTCGGCAAGGTGCGGGAAAGCACTGAATACCTCGAAGCCCTCGTCTCCGGTCTGCTCGACCAGGCTCAGTTGGACAGCGGCAGGCTGAAACTGGCCGAAGTGCCATTTGAAGTCCGTGTGGTGCTGGGCAAGACCTGCAACCAATTGAGCATCCTGGCCGAATCTAAAAAACTCGAATTCAGCGCCATCATCTCCGGCGACATGCCCGTTTCCATCATTGGCGACAGCCAGCGGCTGAAACAAATCCTCGTCAACTTGATCAGCAACGCCATCAAGTTCACCGAGACGGGCGGCGTCAACGTGAACATCTTCAAGTCTGATACAAACGAATGGAAGATGCAGGTTTCGGATACAGGTCCCGGCATCCCAGAAAACGCAATTCAGGCGGTGTTTGAACCATTCAAGCAATTGCCCGAAGCCAACCGTATCCTCCGCAAAGGGTACGGACTGGGACTTTCCATCACCAAGCAACTCATCAACCTCATGGGCGGAAACATCACCGTTGAAAGCGAAGTCGGCAAGGGAACTACTTTTACCACCACCCTGCCACTCGTCACCGAAGCCCAAAAGTCCGATTGAACAAACCATGCTCACACCAACGGATTTGATTCTGGTCTGTCTGATTCCAACGCCGCGGGATTTGGAAATTGCGCGACTCCTCGGCTGGTATCGAATTCCGCTTCGCTCCGCGCCGAAAGTTGTTGCCGTGGACTACCTGGCTTTTTACCAACCCGCAGCCTTTGGCGAGCGCGGCGGACAGATCGAATTCATCGCCGAAGTGCGCGGACATGAGTTGACCACCCGCGGCGAGTTGCTGCGCGACGAGAAAGATCATCCGCGAGCGAACGAGGAATATTTCAAAATCCAACTGGGCGGACTGGAGAGACTGCGCGAGCCGATCAAGACCGACAAGTGGAAGCGGCTGACGTTTTTGTATTCAACGGGAGAATATTTGCTGAACGCGAAAATCCTGAACGACCTGGTTGTCCAAAACGAGGAACGGGATATTTTGTGGAAGAACCTGCGCGAACGCGCCGAGAACGAGCAACTCTACAAGGTCGATTTGCCCGAAGCGGATTTGCCGCCCGATGTGTTGATGGCGTTGTTGGGGATAAAAGTATCCGGGGTATCTGAGGTATCTGATGGTTATGAGATTGATGGAGGATATTGATGGACAAAGAACCCAAGGCATTTCGCAAGTTGATCGTATGGCAGCGAGCCCATTCGTTTACGCTGGCAGTTTATAAAGCAAGCAGGAATTTTCCCAAACACGAAACGTTCGGGCCTGTCAGTCAGATTCGGCGCGCCGCAGTTTCCATTGAATCCAATATCGCCGAAGGGTATGCACTTGGCACTGCGCCAAATTATTTGCGTCATTTGAATATTTCCGTTGGCCCACTGGCTGAGGTGGAATGTCAGATTGAAATCGCGCACGACTTGCATTATTTGGACGACAAGGATTACACTCACCTTTCCAAGTTTGCCGTTGAAGTCGGCTATTTGTTATCACGTCTTAAAGCAGGCATCCAACGTAACACCACCCAAAAATCTTAATCCCTCACATACTTCACAAACATCAGGAACCTTTACTCATGAACACACTTATCAAAAACGGCACCCTCATTACCGCATCTGACACGTTTCAAGCTGATATTTTGAACGAAGGCGAAACGATATTGGAAATCGGCAAAAATCTAACTCATCCCAACGCCGAAGTGATCGACGCCAGTGGCAAATTCATCATGCCCGGCGGCGTAGACCCGCACGTCCATTTGGATCTGCCCATGTTTGGAACAGTCTCGTCCGACGACCATTACACGGGACACAAAGCAGCGGCCTTCGGCGGGACAACTACCGTCATGGACTTTGTCGTCCTCGAAGAACAGGGATTCAAATATTCGACCGACCTGTGGCTGGAAAAAGCGGCGAAGGCAGCAATTGATTATTCCTTCCACATGAACCTGAACCGCTTCGACGACAAACTTGCCAAAGAACTGCCCGCGCTGATGGATATGGGAATCCAGACGCTAAAAGTCTTCACCGCCTACAACGGCAAACTGCGGCTGGACGATGGCGGCATCTTCCGCGCCCTGCGGCTTGCCAAAGAAAACGGCATGTTGATGATGGCGCATTGCGAAAATGGCGATGTGATTGCGGAACTGGTTCCTGAGGCGCTGGCGGCGGGACACACGACTCCCGAATGGCACGCGCTCACCCGTCCAGGCTGGGGCGCGGTGGAGGCAACATTCCGCATGGCGGCGATGGCAGAACAGGCAGATTCGCCTGTCTATATCGTCCACATGAACATGGGCGGCGAAGTAGACATGCTGAAGTATGCCCGCGAGCGCGGTGTCAAGGTGATGGGAGAGACCTGTCCCCCTTATCTTTTTTTCAGCGTCGAAGAGTTGCGTCGTCCCGATGGCGCCAAGTGGATTTGCTCCCCGCCGATGCGTTCAAAAGAAGACAATGCGCGGATATGGCAGGGACTTCACGAAAACACGCTTCAAACTATTGGCACAGACCATTGCCCGTTCTTCTTCGACGGTACCAAGCCGATTATCTACGAAGGAAAGGAAGTCGCCATCCCCGGCAAGGAACTCGGCGCGAAGGACTTTACAAAGATTCCCAACGGTCTGCCTGGAGTTCAGGACCGTATGCCTATTATGTGGACGCACGGCGTCCGCACGGGACAAATCACGCCAAATCAGTTTGTGGCATACATGTCTACCAACCCCGCGAAAATTTTCGGCTTGTATCCGCGCAAGGGAGCGCTCGTCCCCGGGGCGGACGCGGACATCGTGATCTGGGATCCAGAAAAGCACGTCAAGTATGGCGTGGCGCATTCGCATCAACGCACCGATTACAGTCTCTACGAAGGCTGGGACTTGGTCGGCTACCCTGAAAAGGTTTTTCTGCGCGGCAAGTTGATTGTGGATGGCGAGAAGTGGTTGGGCAAGTCTGGTGATGGGAAGTTTTTGAAGCGCGGCATTGGAGAGATTTTGTAAGCGCAGTCCGCAAGTCCTACTTACAAAAACAGCAGAGTCCAGAAGTAGAACTTCTGGACTCTGTCTTTATTTCCTCTTCTTGGTTTCGTCTTCCAACTCTGCCAACAGCAGGTCCAATGCGCCAACGGAGATTTGCAACTCGCGCAGTGAAATCACCATCGAGACGATCATCAGGAGCAAGGCAATGGCAAAGCTCCACTGTCCAGTCACGATCCAACCCGCAAAGAGGGCAAACATGCTGATAACGCAAAACAGCAGGCTGAGCAGTCCAAAAATTTGCATGTCGCGAATCAGGTAGATACGATAGCGCAAGTTGGCAATCTGACTGAGAATATTACCGTCGTTCTCGGCTTTGTAGCGGTCATGCAGGTTGCGGATGATGGTTGCAAGGGTAAGGAAACGGTTGGTATAAGCCAGCATCAACAAGGATACGGTGGGAAAAAGCAAGGCGGGGGTTGTGAGATTGATTTCCATGAGCGGGATTATATCGTTGTGCGCAACACAATGTCACCCCTTCGGGGTTTTACCTTCCTGCCAGTGTTCCAATCGTCTTCAAAAAAGTAATCGTCATTCTTGCGGTCGCGCCCCAGAGCAATTCGCCATCGTAAGGATGGTAGGTGATGAGCGAGCGATCCGAATCGCGCAGGATAAACTCCCAATAATTGTTTCGGTCAGAAAGCCACAATAAAGGGATGGTGAATACACGCGCCACTTCTATATTGGCAACCTTGAACGCATACGGAAACGGGATGACTCCCACAACGGGCGTCACGCGATAACTGGTGATGGTAATCAACTGACTCAGCCGCCCAAGAACGGTCACGTCTTCACGCTGCACGCCAATCTCCTCTTCGGTCTCACGCAGGGCGGTTTGCTCGGGCATAGTTTCTCCATCGTCACATGCGCCGCCGGGGAAGGAGACCTGTCCCTTGTGTGACTGTACGCGGTCCGTGCGACGGGTAAACAGTAGATGCCATTCGCCGCCAGAGAAAACCAGCGGAACCAGCACCGCCGCACATTTCAAGCGGGTACTTGGTTTGACGGGGATTTCGGCGTAACCATCCGAGTCGGCGGCGCTCTTCCGCGCCTCCCGCAGTTTTTGGGCGATGTACTCCTGGGTCAGATTCATGGAAACTATTGGCCGCGCAGGGGACTTCCGCAATAGTCACATTCAGCGGTGATACTATCGATCCATTCGATCTCGTCGGGTCTGACTGTCCCGCCGCAGGATGGACAATGAGCGGGTAGGATAGTCCGTTGGACGGGAACAGGCTGGGTCGGGGGTTCCTTCGGCAGGTTCGCTCCCATCAATTCCGCAATTTCCCTCGCTTCGTCGTTTAGTCCGCGCGCGGTCAATTCATCCACCACTCGCTGACCGAGTACCTGCATCCGGTGCAGGCGTCCCTGTGAGGCGAGCATGGTAAGTCCGCGGCGAACGTATGCAACGCCTGTTTTGACATCCCCGCCCAACATGGCGGCGCGACCCGCTTCCATGTGCAGGATCGGCGCCCGGTGCGGGAAGAGATTCTCCGCGCCCACGGCAAGCCGCTTGAACGCATCCGCCGCGCCCTTGTAGTCGCCGTCCATCATCATCTGGTTGGCGTCCTGCAAGTCGGAAGCCGCTCCCCTTTGGAGCATCCTTCGTAATAGACGTCCTCCTCTGCGACCAAACATGGCTACCTCCTCGGTTAATCCTCGATACTGACTTCGTTTGCCAACTCCGCGCCGCGCAGATCGGCGTTGGATTCGATGCGGCGGGCAAAGATCAAATAGCCGGTGTGCGCCACCATGCGGTCGGCGGGACGGATGCGGGCCGGGTCGGATTTGAAATGCCGCAGCATCAACTCGCACACTTCCACAAAGGCAAAGTTGTTTTTCTTCAAAGCGATCAACGTCTTTTCGACCTGGTTGAAGGTGGGGATGATCGTGCCGAAAAATCCGCCGGGTTTGAGCGCGGCGCGCACCTGCGCGATGTACTCGTATGGAAATTGCACATCGAGGAAGAAGGCGTCCATGTTCGTTTCGTCGAAGCCCTCGCGGATGTCGCGCAGTTTGAACTCTACCCGTGAAGTCAACCCGACACGTTCCACGTTCTTGCGTGCCAGACTCTGCGTATCGGGTTTTTGCTCGTAGGAGATGACCTGTCCCTCTGCGCCGACGGCGGTTGCCATGGCAATCGTGATCGAGCCGGAGCCTGTCCCCGCTTCCATCACCCGCTTACCGGGCGTGATGCCCATCATCACCAGAATATAGCCGATGTCCTTCGGGTACAAAATCTGCGTGGCGCGCGGCAGTTCGTTGAGCACATCCGCAATCGATGGCTGCAACAAAAAGAACGGCGCTCCCGTATGGCTGAACACCTGCGAACCGTACGGTTTGCCGATCAGGTCATCATGCTTGAGGATGCCGCGATGACTCTGGAATTCCGCGCCAGCCGTCAGTGTAAAAATAAAATGCTTGTGAGTCAAGCCGACTAGCTGGGCAAGGTCGCCTTCCTTTGCGGTGGACGAATCGGTCATGCCGTTATTGTACCCTCTCATCCTGTTCCGTTCTGATCGCCGTCGAAGAACTTTCCTTCCGCGCTTCGACTGCGCTCAGTGCGGGCTGTCTTCTCATCCGCTTGTTGGCCGCAACCAACAGCAGGAAAATCCCAAAGACCAGCATGAACATGCCGCCCGCCATGGCGGGAAGCAAATCGAAGAACCATTCCGAACTGCCAATGATTTCTCCAACAAACGAGAGCCCGGCTCCCACCGCGCAGGCATTCCAAACCCCGTGAATAAGCACGGCGCTAAAATATGCGGCGAACAATCGCAGGATGCGCCGCTCGCGAAACGCGGAGACAATCCCCCATCCCACAAGTCCCGATGCCGCGATGTGCAACATGCTCGTCCCTGCGCGGATGCTGACAATGACCGGCCAACCTTCAGCCCCGGCTCCGCTTGCATTCAAACTTTCGACCAACGCAAACGCCGCGCCGCTCAACAATCCCATGGCAAAACCCTGGGCGGGGGATTCCAATTTCCAAGCAAAGAGCCACACCGCCAGCGGCTTGAACAATTCCTCGACCAACGGCACGAGAACGGCAACGAACGCAAGCACGGCGGCAATCGCAAGCGGGCTTGATATGTACGGGGCAAGCAGTTTGAGGACCATCTCCTCGTTGGTTTGGTTTTCGAGCGCCAGCCCAACCCTGGCCATTTCACGAAATAACACCGGCTCCTGAACAGCGATAAAGACCACGACGGCGGCAATGGCAAGCACCAACAAGATAACTTCAGTTACGATCATTACCAGCGGGCCGAGAGTCATGCTCAAGCCAAAGATGCCGAAAACCCGCCAGCGCGGACCGAGTTCGATTCCCCTCGAACCGATGCCAAGCAACAACCAGATGGGGGGCGCAATGACGATGATGGTCAGCGCGGGAAGGATCAACCACGCCAGCCATTGTACTTCCGTGAAGACGACTGCCGCTCCGATCCCCACCGAGGCGATTGCCAGCCCAAGGATGGCCGCGATTTGCCAGCCAGCAAACGGGAACACAATCGACTTTTCAGCCTGTTCCCGCCCCATGGTCTTTTGCAAAACAAACCAGAAGCACAAAATCAAAACCACTCCCTCGAAGCCGAACGTAAAAGCGCTGATCATTTGTCCGGCAGGGTCGATACCTTTTGAAAAAAGAATGACCAACGAATTGATACCCACGCCGAACGCCGCCAACGAAACGAAGGACGCGCTCATGCCGAGGACAATCAAGATCAACAGCGAAGCCCAATGAATTTTATTTGTCCGCATTATTTTTCTTCTATTTCCACATTCAGAATTTTATCACCGGGGGGCAGGGCGTCGCCCTGAGTGGGATCGCGCGGAGTCAACTGCTCGGCCACATCCAGTCCGCTCAGCACCCGGCCAAAGACAGTGTATCCGCCGTCGAGATGGGGAGCGGGCGCAAAAGTGATGAAGAATTGACTGCCATTTGTATCGGGCCCGTTGTTTGCCATGGCCACCATGCCAGACTTGTCAAACTTCAAATCGCTGGACTCGTTCCTAAAGAAATATCCGGGATTGCCCCTGCCAGTTCCGCTGGGGTCTCCTGCCTGCGCCACGAAGCCGGGAATCACGCGATGAAAGGTCACGCCATCGTACCAGCCCTGCTTCGCCAAGAACACAAACGAGTTCACTGCCAGCGGAGCCTTATCCGGAAACAGCTGAATTACGATGTCGCCCTTCTCCGTGTGAAGCGTGGCTATATATTGCTTCTGCGGATCGACATCGAAGGAAGGACATTGAGTAAATTGCTTCCGACCCAGCGCAATCAGTCCCACCGCGTCGCTCATGCTTTGGTAATCGAGAACGTAGGCAGGTTGTATGATCCCATTGATGAGGACAAGCGGAACTTTTTGGATGTTCAACTTCTCTGCCGACTCATACATCTCCCGCAGCCGGGCCGCTGTTTCATCCGACTTCATCGCCGCCTTGAATTTTTCTCCGTCCATATTCAGCGCCGCGGCCTCGCGTGCCGCCCACGCATCGAACGTCTCCGGTTTGAGAGCCTTCCACTCGGCGTGTTTGAAAAAGAGCAGTTCATACATCAACCAGAAATTATCCTGCTCATCCGCTGCCAGCGCCGCGAGGATCGACTTCTCCGATTTGTCAAGGACTCCGATCAGCGGCAGGGGACGGAACACAAAACTCACATCCTCCTTTTCCTGCATCAACCTGCCGATGATGCTCGCCATATTGAGACAGGCATCCGATTGAAAATCACAATACTCGACAATCGTCACAGCCGCATCGGCGGGACCGATGGAAAAATCCGCCGCGGTGACAGGCGGAAAATAGGAATTCACATCGGGGGCGGCAGTCGGCATGGCACTAATTGCGGAACAACTGAAAGCGGGAGTCGGCGTGTCCACAATGACCGGTTCCACCAGAACGACTGTGGGAGTCGGGGTTTCCTGTGCGGCACAGGCACCGAGAATAAAAATGGCAAAGATGAAAAATAGATAATATCTTTTCATGGGAATCCTCGAAATAAAACGACCAGACCTGACAGGTTTGACCGTATCAACATAGCCAATGGGATTTTCCGAAAGCCTGTCATGTCTTTCAAATCCTATATTATGGGCTTACCGCTTCTTTTAACTGCTCGAAATCGGTCATCCAGGAAATCGTGTTGACAAAGTCCGCAAGAGACCCGCTCTGGGCGCGCAAAGCACGCACGGCCGGGCCGACGGGGTCCTCTCCCGCCGCGCCGCCGGGCATATCGGCATAGGCTCCGTAAAAGGCGAAATATGCCTGGTTGAGTTTGCGAAGCAAATAGCCGTTCTTCAAAAAGACAAGCCGGCGCGACTCCATATAGGCTTCGGCTTCCTCGATCTTTCCTTCCGCAAGCAGGGCGTCCACTGTGACGCGGGTTTCGCGCATCTCAGCGCGGAAGTCAAACGGGGGGCGTAAAAAGTCGCCGGGTTCGGGATGCCCCAACGGAGCAGAGACCATCCTGAGCGAAGGACTGGAGACAATCAATTCCGGATAGAATCGTTCGAAGGCAAGCGCTCCGATCTCATCCCCCGCGATGGAAGCGGTGGTTTCATTCATGGTACGTAGTTCGGGAGTCTTGCCGTAAAACATTCCCAGCGGGCGAAGCGTGAGGTAATTGTGAATCCACTCGTGCGCCACTGTATTGAGAATCCAGTTCAAATCCGTACTACGCATGACCATGGTTGGATAGACGCCCACCCCGCCGATGTCAACCACCAGTGACGATACATCCAACCCTTCGTCCACGCGGCTTTCGAGCGCGGAGATTTCGTCGATGGTCAATTCAGTTGCGATGGAAATGTTGGCTGTCTGCTCGATGTGACTGCGCGGTGAGGTGATCAACGCCATGGGCAGCGGCGTGGAGTGATACCAAACATCCGGCACGGGCTGACCCTCCGCAGTCAGTCCAACCTCCAAAAGGACCTGGCTGACCTGTTCCTGCAAAATCGACTCTGCAAGCGGGGCAAGCTCCTTCTGTCGGGCATACAGCTCTGAAAGTTCGGCGCGCAGGGATTCAGACGCAAACTCCTTGTCCGTGATTGTGGCGTCGGCGTAGATTTTTTCCAATGCGTATTCCTTTTCAAGAATTAGCCGCGTGTATGCCATGTATTCAAACACAATTCGTTTTTGGGACACAGGGTCGAAGATATGCGGCGCGCCAATGGAGGCGGCCCGCAATTTGAGCAGGGCCGCGTTCCCCATCCACGAGACGTAATTGAATTCGATCTGACGGGTGTAGGCGCGCACTTTTTCCAGTTCGTCCGCACCGGAGGGAGTGCCATATCCCAAAATAAGGGCGAGGATGAAAAGGATGAGAGTCAACTCAAGTCCGCGTATGATGCGCTGAAACATGCGTTGGATTATAACAAAGGGGGTCTGGAGGGTCTCATTAGACATTTATTAATTCGCGCATCCAAACGTCATCAATTTCGTATTCCTGAATTAGAATTGGCAGGTTGAAAATACATATTTTCTACACATTGATTCGATACACTTAAACATCAGGAATGTGCCTCGAGAAAACCAGATGGGGAATTAAACCGAACCTTTTTGCGCGTCAAAATGGTCTTTTCAACTGAAACGGCACATCCAGTACAGCCGCATGAAAAAGCGGGCAAATGCATTTGGAGAACACCGATGAAAAAATTCTTTTCGAAGTTTTCGCGCAAGACATGGATCATTGCCGGGGTTGTGGTTGTTGTCCTGCTGGTGGCGGTTTTCCTTTTCACCCGAAATGGAAGCCAGCAGGCGGGCGTCTTTCAAACCGAGCCAGCCAAACGCGGCTCGATTCAAGCCACGGTGGGCGCGACAGGCAGCGTGCGCGCCAAACAAAGCGCCGTTCTGGCGTGGGAGACGACTGGCATTGTGGAGAAGGTCAACGTCGAAGTGGGAGACCATGTCTCGAGGGACGATGTGGTTGCCAGCCTCACCAAGTCTTCGCTCAACCAAAGCGTGATCCTCGCCGAAGCCGATCTTGCCAGCGCTCAAAAGGCCCTGGATGATTTGCTCAACTCGGACACCGCGCGCGCGCAGGCGTTACGCAATGTGGACAAGGCCGAAGAGGATTATAAAAAAGCCTACGACTACCGTCTGGGGCTGAACGGCAAAATCAACATCGCCGATGTGTACCTGATTCGCGGTGTTCCCAAAGTGAGATATTACAAGGGTTACGCGGACAAGGAGACCATCGCCGATGCCGATGAAAAACTTGCATTGGCAGAAGCGCAACTGAACGACGCCCGCCGCAATTATGAGCGTGTCAAGGACGGAGCCGACCCTGCCGACATTGCCGCCGCCCAAGCGCGGGTGGCAGCCGCCCAGTCTACACTGGATATGGCGCGAATTGCCGCTCCATTCAACGGTATGGTGACACAAGCCAGTTCTGCGGTCGGCGACCAGGTTTCCACAGGCACAGTGGCTTTCCGCGTGGACGATCTCTCCCATTTGATGGTTGATGTTCAGGTTTCCGAAGTGGATATCAATTCTGTGGTCATTGACCAGGATGCCACCCTGACCTTCGATGCAGTTCTTGGCAGGACCGAACCATATCATGGCAAGGTGGTCAAAGTCAGCCAGGCGGGCGATACGGTGTCGGGCGTGGTCAGCTTCACCGTCACGGTAGAGTTGACCGACCCGGATGATTACGTCAAACCCGGCATGACCGCCGCTGTCAACATCGTGGTCGAGGAAGTAAACGATGTCATTCTGATTCCCAACCGCGCTGTGCGTCTCGTCAACAACGAGCGCGTGGTCTACCTGCTGGTGGATGGAATGCCGAAGGATGTCCAAGTCAAGATTGGCTCCACCGACGGCATCAACAGCGCGCTCGCAGAGGGTGAGATCAAGGAAGGCGACCCGATCATTTTGAACCCGCCCTCGATGAACGGGGGACCGTTTGGAGGTTAGCATGGATTGGGTAATCGAGGCGCGCGACCTCACAAAAACGTACAAGATGGGCGAGATCGAAGTCCACGCCCTGAACGGCGTTTCATTTACGATCACGCGCGGTGAAATCGTTTCCATCATGGGGCCTTCGGGTTCGGGCAAATCGACCATGATGAACACCCTCGGCTGTCTGGACAGGCCAACTTCCGGCGAGTACATCCTCGACGGGGAAGCGGTCGCCAACATGACCGACGACCAACTGGCAAGCGTCCGCAACCGTAAGGTTGGGTTCGTTTTTCAAAGTTTCAACCTGCTCTCGCGCCTGACCGCCGTTGGCAATGTGGAACTTCCCCTGCGCTATGCCGGGCTTACTGAAGGACGCCGCGACCGGGCAAAAGCCGCCCTCGAAGCGGTGGGGCTGGGTGACCGCATGACCCACCGTCCGTTTGAACTCTCCGGCGGACAGCAGCAGCGTGTGGCAGTTGCCCGTGCCATCGTCAACGACCCCGCCATCATCATGGCGGACGAACCGA
Organism: Anaerolineales bacterium; assembly: GCA_034433295.1. Lineage (GTDB taxonomy): Bacteria > Chloroflexota > Anaerolineae > Anaerolineales > Villigracilaceae > Villigracilis. The sequence continues at coordinate 14,444 of DAOUAS010000058.1, forward strand.
CGGGCAACCTCGATTCCAAGGTCGGCAAGGAGATCATGAGCCTTTTGCTGAACCTCAACAAGGAACGGGGGACAACCCTGATCATCGTCACCCACGACCCGAAGATTGCCGAGCAGACCCAGCGCATCATTCGCCTGCGCGACGGGGAACTTGATCTATCTTACGAGGAAAATGGAGGGAATAAACAATGACCTTCGGACAAGCCCTTCTCGAAGCCCTCGAAAGTTTGAGCGGCAACAAGTTGCGTTCCGGGCTGACAGTGCTTGGCATCGTCATCGGGGTTGCCGCGGTCATCGCCATGCTCGCGGTTGGAAACGGCGCGCAGGCATCCATTACCGGTTCCATTAGCAGCATCGGCACAAACCTCTTGTTTGTTTTTCGCGGCGGACCCGAACAGGGCGGCGGTGGTCCCCCAGGAAGGAGAAGCGGGAGAAATGAACGTCCACTGACACTTGGCGACGCGGAAGCCATTGCCGACCCGTTCGCTGCGCCGTCTGTTGCGGCGGTTGCTCCCGCACTTGCAGGAAATGGACTCCTCGCCTATGGAGGCGAAACCACATCTACCAGCATTTCGGGTGTTACTTCCGCATACGCATCCGTGCGCAATATGGAGTTGGCAGAAGGCGAATTCGTGAACGAGGAACACGTCAACGGGCGGATGTCCGTTGTCATCCTCGGACCTGACACGGCGGATGCCCTATTTGGACGCCATGACGGTCTCGTTGGTGAAACCATCCGTATCGAGGGACAACCCTTCCGCGTGATCGGCATTCTGGTCGCCAAGGGCGGCGGCGCATTCGGCAGTGAAGATGATGCCGCCTACATTCCATTTACCACCGCGCAGGCGCGCCTGCTCAAGCGCGGATCGCTCGACCAGGTGGATATGATTTTCGTGCAAGCCACCAGCGCCGAAACCGTGACTTCGGCGTCGGATGAAATCTCGAACATCCTGCGCCAGCGTCACCGCACGCCCGTCGGCGAGGATGATTTCACCGTCTTCACCCAGCAGGATTTCCTGCAAACCTTTGAGACCATCACAGGCGTATTGACCATCTTCCTCGGCGGTATCGCGGGCATTTCCCTGCTCGTGGGCGGCATCGGCATTATGAACATCATGCTGGTTTCGGTGACGGAACGCACGCGCGAGATCGGCTTGCGCAAGGCGTTGGGCGCGCGCAAGCGGGATATCCTTCTTCAGTTTTTGACCGAGTCCTCGGTGCTTAGTCTGGTCGGAGGAGTCATCGGGATTCTGTTCGGCTGGCTGATCGCCTTCATCGTTGGCAAGGTGGCTGCGGCGACGGGAAACAACTTCACCCCCATCGTCGGCACCGACGCCATTCTGCTCTCGACCAGTTTTTCAGCGGTCATCGGTCTGTTCTTTGGCATCTACCCTGCCAGCCGCGCCGCGAACCTCGAACCGGTGGAAGCGCTGCGTCACGAATAAGGCACGGACATGACCCGGTCATCGCAGACAATCCGCATCGCCATCGCCCTGCTCCTCATCCTTCTGTCTCAAGCGTGTGTACAGTTCAAGGCGGAGACTCAACCTGCCGCGCCTGCCAGTGCGACTCCCGCCGCCCAAGAGGTTGTCAATCCGCTTCCTACGCCGACAGCCACCTTCGACCTTCCGACACCCACCGCAGCGACGGTCCGACCTTCGGTGACTCCCGCGCCCAGTGTGACGATCACTGCGATCAAGGGGAACCTTTTCATCCGCCGTGGACCGGATATGGCGTTCAATCCCATCGGCGTACTTTACAAGGATACAAGTGCAAAGGTCATCGCACGCGATGTGCTTTCGGATTGGGCGCAGATTCAAATCCCAGGCTCCGACAAGACCGGCTGGGTGTCTGTGAAAACCGAATATTCGCAAGTGGAGGGCAATCTGGAATATCTCCCGGGTTTCACAACTACTGAATGGCCTGTCGCCGCCTACCTGCGGAATTGCACATACCACCAAATGTATGTTCCGCAGGCCGACATGATCGTCCCATCTTATTTTGAATACCCCGACAACGAGGTCTGGATTTACCCGGGAACATATACCGTTCTCGACATCGATGTCCCCGGCGATCCGGAGGTGTTGGATTTCACCATCAAGGAAGGCCAAAGTATCGAAATCCGTTGGGATGGGACGGGCGAAAAACGCAAATGCCCGTAGTTCGAGAATCGGGTGACAGCCTCTCAGGCTGTCACCTTTTTTCTGCGCCCATCTTTACGATACAATCAATTCACAGGCAAGGATTTTTTTCATCAAACACAGTCACTCAGGAGTTTTCATGTCTGAAAAAATTGCACAACTCAGGGAATTGCTTGGCGAGGTCGCCGACCTGCATCAGGTTCAAAACGTATTGGAATGGGATCAGAATGTGAGCATGCCCCCCGGCGGAAGCGAAGCGCGCGGACAGCAGTTGTCCACCATCGGACGGATCGCCCACGAAAAAGCCACTTCAGAGGAAGTCGGCAAACTGCTCGATGAACTCAAGCAGGAAGGGCTAGACCCCGATACAGATGATGGCGCTTTGGCGCGTGTCTCCGCCCGCGAATACGACAAAGCCACTCGCGTGCCGGCATCTTTCGTTGCAAAGCAGGCCATCGTCATCACCAGGGCTTTCGATGCCTGGGTCGAGGCAAAAGGCAAGTCCGACTTTTCCATCTTCCGCCCGCACCTGGAAAAGGTCGTCGAAATGGCGCGCGAATATATTTCATTCTTCCCGCCTGCGGATCATCCCTACGACACCCTGCTCAACGATTACGAGCCCGGCATGAAGACCGCCGAGGTGCAGGAAATCTTCAATAACCTGCGTCCAAAGCAGGTGGATCTGCTCAGGAGGATCAAATCTGCCAAACAGGTGAAGGACGACTTCCTCTACAAAAAATATAACGAGAAGAAGGTCTGGGATTTTGGCGAAGCCATCATCACCAGGTTTGGCTATGACTGGAGTCGCGGCCGGCAGGACAAGGCTCCGCATCCCTTCCAAACAACCTTTAGCGTAAACGATACGCGCATCACAAACCGCTTCGAGACCGATAATCCACTTGCGACCCTGTTCAGCGCCATGCACGAATCCGGTCACGCGATGTATGAACAGGGAAGCAACCCGGCGTACGAGCGCACGCCACTGGCGGGCGGGACTTCACTGGCGGTTCACGAATCCCAATCGCGCCTGTGGGAAAACATGGTCGGGCGTTCGCTTCCATTTTGGGAGTATTTCTTCCCTGCCTTGAAAAAGACATTTCCCGCCCAGTTGGACGGTGTGAGCGTCAAAGACTTCTACAAGGCTATTAACAGGGTCGAACCTACTCTCATCCGCGTCAACGCCGACGAAGCCACGTACAACATGCACGTCATGCTGAGGCTTGAACTTGAAATCGGCATGGTCGAAGGGAAATTTGCGGTAAAAGACCTGCCCGAAATCTGGAATACAAAGATGGACGAGTATCTTGGTATTGTCCCGCCAAATGACGCCGTGGGCGTTTTACAGGATGTCCACTGGTCGAGCGGACTCATGGGCTACTTTTCCACCTACGCGCTCGGCAATCTGATCTCCGCGCAGGTCTGGGAAACCGTCAACAAGGATATCAAGGACCTCGATGAGCAAATCCGCAAGGGTGGGTTCGAGTCCCTGCTCGACTGGCTGCGTGGGAAGATTCACGTTTACGGGCACAAGTATGACCCACAGGATTTGGCACAAAAGGTGACAGGGTCGAAAATCAATTCCGAGGCCTACATCCGCTATTTGACGAACAAGTACAGCGCCATCTACAGGCTGTAAAAACTACTCGTCCTGCAGAACGTCCGAAGGATGATTCTACGGGATGTTGATTCCAGTCAACCATGAAATCCAAAACTCCGATCATTTTTCTCCTCGCGTTTTTGACCGCTTGCTCACAGTCGGCAGTCGCAGTCGCCACCCCTTTCCCGCCGGATTATATCCCGACCATTGTCGCTTTAACCGGCGAGGCCGCCTTTGCCACTGCAAGCGCGCTGGCGCCGCTTCCAACAGAAACTCCCCTGCCCACCGAAACCCCCGTTCCGGTTACGCCGCTTCCCACTGTCACCCCGACCTTCGCGCCGGGTTTTACCCAATTCGCGCAGATTCGTTTTATTTCGCCTGGGCCCATGTCCAGCTTGGTTTCGCCCATCAACTTGCAAGTGTTGCTGGTCTCGGGAGAAAGCCAGCTGGTGCGGATCGATCTCCTCGGCGAGGATGGACGCACCCTGCAACGCACGCTGGAACGTGTAACGCGCAACCCTGGCAGCGGTGTGTATCGAAGCATAAAACTAGATTTTGAGATCCGCGCCGTTTCTGAAAAAGGCTATATCCGCATCAGTTCAAAGGATGACCGCAAACGCATTCAGTCGCTCAACACAATGCCTGTGTTGTTATATTCCATCGGCGAGAACCAGATCACCCCAATCGGCAACATGATGTACGAGCGGGTTATGTATGAAGGATTGAAAGAGGGGGATGAAATCTTCGGCGGCGTTCTTGCCCTCCAGGGGAGATTCTGGCCTGTCAACGATCAACCTGTTTTTCTCGAACTAATCACCCCGGAAGGAAAGGCGATCTCCTCGCGCGTACTAGATTTCAATGGAATTGATACCGAAGCGTTCGAGACAACCCTTCCCTACAAGGTTACGGAACCGACGATGGTACGGTTGTCCATCCGCCAGGACAACCCTGACCTCCCCAGCGATCCTGAGTTGAGACAATCCGTTTACATTCACACTATGGAATTGACCCTGAATCCATAACGACAGGGGAATTCCTCCGCCGGTTCCGAAAACCTTCCGTTAAGGGTTGGGGGCATATACGCCGTAGGGGAGGTGCGCGGAATTAATAAACTCCGCCCACGAGTAGTATTCGATCCTGTTCATGGCAGGATTGTATAACTCGACAAAACCCAGCCCGTTGCGCTCGGGAATCACCTTGGTTACAACAACCCAGTGCAAAACCCCGCTGCCGCGCAACCAGCCGGTGTTGCCGTCTATGTTGACGCTGGCGACCACGGAACCAGTTTCGAGCAGGCGTCTCATGCCCTTGATGATGTAACGGCTGCGTTTGATGTGTGGTTCGAACAGGGCGGTGGTCAACTGCATGCTCGGCTGGGCAAAAATATCGAACATCTGTGACAGCTCGCCCGACCCGGTGCCGCGCGCCCTGCCGCTACCAAAAATGCTCTTCCAAAAAGCGGGAGCCTTTAACTGCCAGTTTTCGAGCATCTCCTGCAATGAAATGCCGAGGATATAGCAAACGCACAGTTCGCCACAGGCATTGACCTGTTTGACGCCATTGAAGATGAAGTATTGCTCAAAATCATTTGGAGCGGGAGTCTGGTTAAAGATATTCACACAATCGCGCGGATATTTTTCGACATAATCCTCGAGGTCCGCGCCGTGCACCCAGCCGGTGATGACACCCGTTCCAGTGATGTAGTTGACCTCTTCATAAGGGTCCTTTTTCTGCCCCGTAGGCTCCACAATCGTACGCTCAAACAGATCCTGTATTTTTATGCGCAAAGTCAAAGGCACTTCATTCATATTCGCAGCCGGCCTGTAAAGCGGCGTAAAGCGATTTACCCATTTCTTGTTTGCCATGGCATACCTCATTGATGTAAGTTTTGGATATTAACACCGGGAGCAAGTCAACGCCGGTAATCATACTATACAAACAAACGAAGGAAAAGGCATCAGGGTGACTGTTCCACGGTTGGTAAAAAGGGTGGTTAAATGGCTGTGGGGCAGTCTGCCAACCGCCCCACAGCCGAACAAAACAAAGTGGAATCCATTATATACGACTCAAGTTGCATCTGCCAGAAGTCAAACTGGAACATTTCGAACTTCCGAAACGATGTCCAAAAGGAGGATGTAAAGGCAAAGGCTTTTATCCACGTCGGAAAGTGAAAAAGAATGTGCCGGATGCCAAGTACAAACAGGTGGAGGCTTGGCGCTATCAATGCGCGGAATGCGGATGTACGTTTCGGGTCTACCCACAAGGAAGTGGAAAAACAACAGATCTCCAAACGAGTGACTGGAATGGGAGTCAAAAGACCCAGGCTACTTTGAGGGCAAAGAATTCACCGCCGATAGTAACCAACAGCCTGACGCTCTGCAAAGATGGACAGTGCAGATGGAAAGCAGGTCTATGCCCGACGGCTGGTATCAGCGTGCAAGCGGTATCAAAAGAGAACATTTGCGGTTTTGGCAGGAAATAAGTCAAACCGTGTTAAACCTTGAGTAGTCTTAAGGTAAAAACGCCACCTACCGATAAACAGCAGTGTCAAGGGTAAAGCAGATTGAACTTGAAAATTGAGATAAAAACAAAAAGAAAGCTCCGAAAGCAAGAGACTCGGGGCTGTTTTTTGTTTTCCACGGGCAAATTTCTGAGGCAGAGACAGCCCTCACCCTGTTTCCTCAAGAGTGGAGGCCTTCAGGCGCTACTCGATCTGTGCGAGTTCCGGATACAAAACCAGAACTTCCGCCCCACTTGCCAGTCTGCGCGGGTGTTTTGGGTCAAGCGCAATCCGCGTCAGATCATGCCCAATCCCAATCTTCATCAAGGAATAGCGCGCAAATTGCTGGACGGTGAGTCCGTTCCGCGCTTCTTCCTTCACATGCCAGTCCCACGTCAAATACTTGCAGGCAATCCGTTCGTGCGTGAAGCCGCGATATGGCTGGCGTAACGCAGCCTTGACTTGCGCACATCGATCTTGATCCGACAAGTCAATTCGAAAAACATGCGCGTTGGACAGCCGTCGTCAACGCATTCTCCACGATGACCGGGATTGCGGCAAGGCGATATTCCCGCGAGGATCGCAGCACATTCCCGCGCGGATCGGTTTCCTTTTGGGCAATCTCCGCCGCCTGCTTGATGTTCTCTTCGGTGGGAAAACGCCCTTCGAGGAAGCATTCCGCCCCTGAGGCCCGAAACGGATGCGGCGCGACGGGACCGAGCGCAATCCGCGCCTTTTCCACTTGACCCTTTGGATTCAGAAAAATATTCACAGCACAGTTGAGGATGGGCAGGGTCAACGAGGGACGGCGACCAATACGATACCAGGCCGTGCCGCGTCCCCGTTCACAGCGCGGAAAGCGGATGTGCGTGACCAGTTGTCGGGTTGGGTCGATGCTCGATTTGCCGGGACCAAGAAAGAGGGTTTCGACAAGTTTCCACTCTTTGTGTTCAACATCCACGATATGAGCTTCCGCTTCAAGGGCGATTGCTGAGACCGTTCCATCTGCCGCAGGCATGGCATTGACGATGTTCCCTGCCAACGTCGCCGTGTTTTGAATCGACAGCGAACCCACGCTGCGCGCCGCATCCGCCAGCGCGTGAACATGTTGGTTGATGTACGGATGGTCTTTGATGTTTGCAAACGTGATCCTCGCGCCGATGACGACAAAATCATCTTCAACTGCGATTTGATCCAGCCCCTGAATTCGATCCGTGCCGACAAAACATCGCGGTTGGATTTTGCCCTTCTCCAAGTCCAGCATCAAATCAGTGCCGCCAGCAATGACCCGCGCCTCGCCATTCCAACTGGCGAGAAGTCCCGTTGCTTCTTCAATGGTTGTGGGGAAAAGATATTCAGCGGGGTTCATAAAGCCAGCCCTTCTTTTTGGGATGCGGTAATGGCTTTCAGTACCCGCTCTGGCGTGGCGGGGATTTCGCGAATCCGCTGGCGGACAACCCGCGAGATGGCGTTGACGATGGCGGGCGCGGTTGGCGTCATCACCGCTTCGGCGATGCCTTTCACGCCCAGCGGTCCGTGCAGACTGGCGACTTCAACCAAGTGAGTTTCGATTTCAGGCATGGACTTGATCGTCGGCACATAGTAACTGGCGAAACTGGTCGTCGCATTGGGGATGACTTCCTCCATGATGGCAGTCCCAACGCCCATCATCACCGCGCCTTCGATTTGTCCCTGCGCATCAACAGGGTTGACGGTCTTACCCATATCCTGCGAAACGACGACTCTCTCCACCCGCACAACACCTGTCTTCAAGTTGGCCAACACTTCGGCGATTTGCGCGCCCGTACAAAATAGCGGCACATACTGTGGTTTCGTTTCATCGGGAAATTGGGGACTCAAATCGAAGAAGCCCGGGACTCTGCGACTTCTACCCATGCGGTCGAACTCTGCCGCAACCTCACTCAGGGGCACCGCCCGGGCTGGGTACTGTTTCGAATAAACTTTGTCTTCTCTGAAAGTGACGTCTGCGGGATCGCAATCCAGCATTTCGCTGGCAACCGCTTGAATAGACTTGCGAAGATTACCCGCCGCTTTGCAGACCGCGCCGCCGACAAAATACGTGGAACGCGATGCGCCTTGGATTCCGCTGTCGGGGACGAGGGCGGTATCCGCGTTGAAGAGTCTGATCCTATCGCAAGAATCTTCGAGAATCTCCGCCGCAAACTGGGTCAACATTGCGTTTGATCCCTGCCCATAGTCGGGAGCGGAGGCGTAGACAACGAAATGTCCGTCAGACGCCAGTTCACAATGGGCTTCGACTTTCAATGAGCCAGATTTTCCGAAGCGATACCACATCCCCGCCAACCCAACTCCCTTGCGGAATGGTTCGCCTTTCTCGCGGGCGGCGGCGTTGTATGCCTCGGCTTGTTTGATCATCTCTCTATATTGCGGCTGGAGTGTTTGCAAGACCTCGCGGTAACCAATCGACTCGCCGATGGGGTATCCAAGAAACGAAATGGATGATTGCTCGATGGCGTTTTTCAATCGCAGTTCGAGCGGATCCATTTCCAGTTTTTGCGCCAATTCGTCCAGCGTACATTCGAGGGCGAAGGTGCTTTGGGTCGTGCCAAACCCGCGATATTGTCCCGCTTTGGGACCGTTGGAGTATACCGTCTGCGCAAACGAATCCACTGCCTGCCAGCGATATGCGCCGCCGCTGCCGGTGACGGCGAAGTGGACAATGTACTGTCCATGCGCATCGTAGGCTCCTGTGTTGATGTTGATGCGGGCATGGATGCCGGTCAACTGTCCATCTTGTTTGGCGCCAATGCGAAATTTCAAATCATAGGGATGACGCTTGGGAGTTGCGGCAAAAACCTCATGACGTGAGTAGACGATCCGCACAGGTCGGCGGGTGATGAAGGTTGCAAGTCCAACCGTGACAGCGGGGATGGGATCCTGCTTGCCACCGAATGATCCGCCAATGGGCGGGGTGATAACCCGCACCTGGGTCGGCTTCAACGCGAGGGTCGCGGCAATGTAATTGCGATGCCAATACGGTTCATGGTTGGCGCAAACGACGGTGACGATGCCGTTCTCGTCAATGTAAGCGAGACTGGCTTCCCGTTCCAGCGCGCTGTGTTCCACAAAAGCAGTCCGGTAACAGGTTTCCACCGTCAGGTCTGATTCAGCAAAGGCATGGTCGAGGTCGCCGTGTTTGACCTGGTACTGGGTCAGAATGTTGCCATGCGGATAAATCGGGTGGGCGTTTTCCATCAGAGCCTCTTCGGCTTCGAATGTATGCGGCAGGATTTCGTAAGCGACTTGAATTGCATCCACGCCAGCCTGAGCCTGCTGCGCTGTTTCCGCCACCACGATGGCGATAGGCGCTCCCACCATTTTGACCGTGTCTCCAAGTGGAGTCAAAACCGGCTCGTCGCGGCTGTAATCTCCCAGTCCATTCTCGCCGGGGATATCATTGGCAGTGATGACGCGAATCACGCCCGGAAGTTTTTCCGCCTGCGTTTTGTCCAGTGTCACAATGCGCGCGTGATGATGGGAACTGCGCAGCACCCTGCCATGCAACAAACCAGGCATGACCATATCCTCGACATATTTTGCGCGTCCGGTAACTTTATCCACAGCGTCCATGCGGCGATATTCCTTTCCCACCACCGGATGCTTGTTTTTGAATTCCGCCCCTTCGCCGCGCAATTTTGCGGCAGCAAGTTCCACCGCCATCAGGATGCGTTTATATCCTGTGCAGCGGCAGAGATTGCCTTCCAAAAATTCGATGATTTGTTCGTGACTGGGATTGGGGATTTGATCGAGCAGCCCCTTCGCGGCGACCAACATGCCGGGCGTGCAATATCCACATTGCACTGCGCCCGTGTCGATGAAAGCTTGTTGCAATGGGTGCAAGTTTCCCGGTCTGCCCAAGCCTTCCACTGTGAACACATGTCGTCCTGCCGCCTTGCTGACTGGCGTAATACACGAACGGATGGTTTTTCCGTCCAGTAACACCGTGCAGACGCCACATTCCCCTTCGTGGTCACAGCCCTGTTTTGTTCCGGTCAAGCCCAGTTCCGCTCGCAACACATCCAACAAGGGGGTCGTTGGAGGGACGTCCACATGGACAGGCGCGCCGTTCATAAAAAAAGATACAGGCATGTTCCAGCTCCTTTTCACCGATAATCAGGCTAAATCGATAGGCAACTTGACAGGCAAGGGGACATGTGTCATACTATATTGTATAGTTGTATATATGTTTACATAATAATACGAGCAAGCCGTGCGTGTCAAGTTTCACTTTGGAAAAGGAGTAGCCAAAGGTCGGATATGGAACAGATAGAGCAAGGCGTTGTCCCTCGTTATTTTCAACTCAAGGGAATTCTCGAAAAACGTCTCCAGTCGGGGGAATACCAGCCCGGAGACAAATTTCTCACCGATGATGAACTCTGCCAGGAGTATGGCTTGAGTCGTGGGACTGTCCGCCGCGCTGTTGAAATGCTGATTGACGGCGGTTTGCTGCGCCGCGAACAAGGGCGGGGGACGTTCATCAATTCCACGGAAACCACGCCCGTTTCCTTCCGTCTTGCAAACTTCGACGAGGAAATGAAATCACGCGGCTGGAAACCCAGCACCCAACTCATCAGCCGCCGCGCCTTCCCCGCCAACGAAGACGCCGCCCGACAATTGCAAATTCCTGTGGGGGGAAAAGTCATCGAAATCGTCCGCCTGCGGCTGGCGGATGACAAACCAATCGCCTACGAAACCCGCTGCCTCGAATACAAAACCTGTCCGCAGTTGATGGAAGAAGACCTCGAAGGTCAATCCGTCCATTCCCTGCTGGTGGATAAATTCAACATCCCGCTGATTCGAGCCTGCTACACCATCGAAGCGCGGACGTTCACCAAAAAGGAAGCTGAATACCTGCAAGTGAATTCAAAGTCGGTGGGCTTCTCGGTCGAGCGTGTCACCTACACCACGGGCGGCAAGCCCGTCACCTGGTATCGAACCATCTATCGCGGCGACGTGTACCGCTTTTCGGCGGAGTTTTAAATGGTTTTCCCTCAGCGCCTTCGTGGTTAGGCACTGTTTTTTCAAGCCCGATTTATTGCAATAATTGGAAATGGAATGTCTTCTTTGAGTTTACAAAGTCCGGAAGTAGAACTTCTGGACTCCGAAAAAAATCTTGCGAGGTACAAATGACAATCGTATTGGATGGTCAAAGCCTGACCGTCGAAAAACTGGTGCGAATTGCGCGCCATGGCGAAAAGGTGGAACTGCACCCCGACGCACTGGAGCGAATTCGTGTCTGCCGCCAAATGCTGGAAGAAAAAGTCTCGGCGCATGAAATCATGTACGGGGTCAATACGGGGATTGGCGAATTTTCGGAGGTTGTGCTCACCGATGAGCAGGTCAAGCAATTTCAAAGATATTTGATCTACAACCACGCGGCGGGAATCGGCGAACCCGTCTCCATCGAAAACGTCCGCGCCGCGATGGCAGGACGCATCAACGTCCACGCACACGGCAAATCGGGCTGTCGCCCCGAAATCACCCAGACCTACGTCGAGATGTTGAACAAGGGCGTCACTCCTGTCGTCTGCCAGAAAGGTTCCGTTGGCGCCTGTGGGGACCTGGCTCCCATGTCACAAATTGCCCTGTTATTAATGGGTGAAGGCGAAGCCTTCTATCAAGGTGAGAGACTCCCCGGCAAGGAAGCGCTGGATCGGGCGGGAATCCCAGTCCCCGGCTTGCAGGCGCGTGACGGACTTGCCGCCATCAACGGCTCGAACCTGCTGACCGCCATGAGCGCGATTCATTTGTATGACATGAACCGCTGGCTCAAGCAAGCCGAGATCGCCTGCGCCATGAGTCTCGAAGCATTGCTGGCAAACATGAAGCCTTATGATGAGCGCCTGCACAAAGTTCGCGGATTTGCGGGAGCGGTACGCAGTGCAAATGCAATTCGCAAGTGCATTGCCGGCAGCGACCTGGTGACCGGCAAGATGAAGGTCAAGGTACAGGATGCCTACTCGATGCGTTCGACCCCGCAGGTGATCGGAGCAGCGCACGACGCCATTGCTTACGCCAAGAGTCAGGTTGAGATCGAATTGAACGGCGTTGGCGACAATCCCATCTTCCTGCCCGAACACAAATTGACCCTGACGGGCGCAAACTTTCAAGGCTCACCGGTCAGCCTCCCGATGGATTTGGCGGGGACTGCCATCACGATGGTCTGCGTCCTTGCCGAGCGCCGATTCAACCGCCTGACCAATCCCGCCCTCAGCGTGGGACTCCCGCCCTTCCTTACAAAAGAAGCGGGCTTGATGTCCGGCATGATGCTCAGTCAGTACACGGCTGACATGCTGATTGTGGAGCAAAAGATTTTGTCCGCGCCTGCCAGCATCCAATCCATCCCCGCCGCAGCGGACCAGGAAGACTTCGTTTCGATGGGCATGAACACCGCCATCAAGAACGGACAGATTTTGGATAACGCCTATGGCGTGCTGGGAATCGAATTCATGGGCGCGGCACAGGCGTTGGACTTCCGCGAGTTTGCGCCGGGCAAAGGCGTGACGACCGCCAAGGAAGTCATCCGCAAGTACGTTGCCCATCTGGATGAAGACCGCCCGCTGCACATTGACCACAACCGCATGAAGGAACTGGTGAGGTCCGGTGAGATTTTGGAAGCCGTGGAAAAGGCTGTGGGAAGTTTGGGATAAACTGTATCGGAGTCCAACGACTGGGGTCGTTGGAAAGCAAAAGTCGGGAGACTTTTGACTCCATCTTCGACAAGGAATCAAACATGACCAAACGAGAAATTCATGCTCCGCAGGGGACTCAACTCTCCTGCAAGAACTGGCAGATCGAAGCTGCGTATCGCATGATTCAAAACAACCTCGACCCGCAGGTTGCCTTCGACCCTGACAACCTCATCGTCTACGGCGGACGCGGACGCGCCGCCCGCAATTGGGATTGCTACGATGCCATTCTCGAATCGTTGAAGAAGCTCGAACCCGACGAGACCTTGCTTGTCCAATCGGGCAAGCCCGTGGCGGTTTTCCGCACCCACACTGATGCACCGCGCGTCTTGCTGGCAAACAGCAACATTGTCCCGCACTGGGCGACGCAGGAGAACTTCGACAAATGGGAAAAAGAAGGCTTGATCATGTTCGGGCAGATGACCGCGGGCAGTTGGATCTATATCGGCACGCAGGGCATTTTGCAGGGGACGTATGAAACCTTCGGAGCGTTGGCTCGCCTGAACGGATGGGGAACACTGAAAGGCAAGCTTGTCCTCACGGCTGGACTTGGCGAAATGGGCGGAGCGCAGCCGCTGGCGATTACCATGAACGAAGGCGTGGGTGTTCTTGTGGAAGTTGACCGCTGGCGCGCAGAACGCCGCCTGTCCCTGCGCCAAGTGGACGCGGTCACCGACAACATCGAAGAAGCGATGACCTGGGCGGAAGATGCCATGAAGGCGGGGATGCCCAAGTCTATTGCGCTGGTCGGCAACGCGGCGGAAGTCCTGCCCGAATTGCTGGCTCGCGGCGTCGTCCCCGACGTGGTCACTGACCAGACCTCGGCGCATGACGTGATGTACGGCTACATCCCCGCCGGACTCAGCCTCGAACAAGCCGCCGACCTGCGAGTCAGCGACCCCGAAGAATATAAAAAACGCGCGATGGCTTCGATGGCGAAACATGTCGAAACCATGCTGGCGTGGAAGGAAAAAGGCAGCGTCGTTTTCGATTACGGCAACAACATCCGCCAGCGCGCGCTTGATTACGGCGTGACCAATGCCTTTGATTATCCCGGCTTCGTGCCAGCCTACATCCGTCCGCTGTTCTGCGAAGGCAAGGGACCCTTCCGCTGGGTGGCGCTTTCAGGCGACCCCGAAGACATCTACAAGACCGACCAGGCGATGATGGAACTCTTCCCCGAAGACGGTCACCTCAAGCGCTGGTTGACGATGGCTCGTGAACAGGTTGAATTCCAGGGACTACCCGCCCGCATCTGCTGGCTGGGATACGGCGAACGCGCGAAGGCTGGACTCAAACTCAACGAGATGGTTGCTAGCGGACAGTTGAAGGCCCCCATCGTGATCGGGCGCGACCACCTCGACTCTGGTTCGGTGGCGAGTCCCAACCGCGAGACCGAAGGAATGTTGGACGGCTCCGACGCGATTGCGGATTGGCCATTACTCAACGCATTGGTCAACGCGGTCAACGGCGCGACGTGGGTCAGCATCCACCACGGCGGCGGAGTCGGCATTGGCTACAGCATCCACGCAGGACAGGTCATCGTGGCAGACGGGACTCCCGAAGCGGCGAAGCGCATCGAGCGCGTCCTCACCACCGACCCCGGCATGGGCGTTGTCCGCCATGTGGACGCGGGTTATCCCGAAGCCATCGAGTTCGCCAAAGCCAAGGGCGTCAAAGTCCCGATGATGAAATAAACTTTGCAGGTCCGAAAGTGAAACTTCTGGATACTTACAGACTCTACAAGCCTGACTTGCGGAGTCTGTAAGTCATAATGCAAGCGCGGCAGATTATCAAGAAGTTGGAGAGCAACCATGAAGAGATTGCCCAAATACGAAACCCGCACCACATTTCCCAGGAAAGTAAAACTGATCGAGAATACATGGATCGCGCTTGCCGATGGCACGCGGCTGGCAACGCGCATTTGGATACCTGACGATGCGGAACAAAATCCTGTCCCCGCAATTCTGGAGTATTTGCCATATCGTAAAAACGACGGGACAGCGATTCGAGATCGCGTGATTCATGAATATTTTGCCGGGCACGGTTATGCATCCATACGAGTGGATATACGTGGCAGTGGCGATTCCGATGGCTTGCTGATGGATGAATACCTGCCGCAGGAACAATTGGATGCCGTGGAAGTGATTGCCTGGATCGGGCGCCAGCCCTGGTGTACTGGCAAGGTCGGGATGATGGGAATCTCGTGGGGAGGCTTCAACAGCTTGCAGGTAGCGGCACACCGTCCTCCCGAACTGAAAGCCATCATCACAGTCTGCTCCACCGATGACCGTTACACAGATGATTGTCATTACATGGGCGGCTGTGTGCTTGGCTCGGACTTGCTGAATTGGGCCTCTATCATGTTCTCATATAATGCCCTCCCACCTGACCCCGCTGTCGTTGGAGGCCGCTGGCGCGAGATGTGGTTCAACCGTCTGGAAAACACGCCGCCTTTCATCGAAGCCTGGCTTAGTCACCAACAACGGGACGACTTCTGGAAGCAAGGCTCGGTGGACGAGGATTACAGCGCCATCAACTGTGCGGTCTACGCCATAGGCGGATGGGTCGATCCCTACACCAATTCCGTGCCGCGTCTGCTGGAAGGGTTACCAGTTCCACGCAAGGGGCTGATTGGTCCCTGGGCACATTCGTATCCGCACACGGCGCTGCCGCATCCATCAATTGGCTTCTTGCAGGAAAGTCTGCGCTGGTGGGATCACTGGCTCAAGGGAGTCGACACGGGTATCATGGATGAACCGATGCTGCGCGTCTGGATGCCTGAAAGCGTCAAGCCGGAACCCTGCGAAACGGAATGGTCGGGTCGTTGGGTTGCTGAAGCAAGTTATCCGCCCGCACGAGACTCGTCCGAGGTTCTCTTTTTTGATGACGGCAGTCTTCTCAAAACCGCCGAAACGCCTGTCAAACTGACATTGCTGGGCGCACAGATCAACGGCACGACAGCCGGAGTTTGGTGTCCGTACGGAAACAAATTCGGTATGCCGATTGACCAGCGTACTGACGATGCGCTTTCTTTGTGCTTCACGTCCGCGCCCGTTGAACAGGCAATGGAGATTTTGGGCTTCCCGGAAGTCAAACTAAAATTGTCGGTGGATCAGCCCAACGCACTGCTTGCTGTGCGCTTGTGTGATGTTGCGCCCGACGGCGCGTCCCGTCTGGTCAGTTGGGGATTGCTCAACCTCACACATCGGGACGGTCATGCTGAGCCAAAGCCAATGGAAGCGGGAAAAACATACCAGGTGTCGGTGCAACTCAATGTCACCGCCCACAGGCTCGTCACCGGACATCGCTGGCGCGTTTCGATTTCACCCACATACTGGCCCCATGCCTGGCCCTCGCCCGAGCCTGCCATGTTGACCATCCATACCGGCGATGAAAGCAAAATAATTCTACCCACGCGGGCTCCCCATCAATTGGACGAGTCGCTTGCGCCGTTTGCCACTCCCGAAGGCGCTCCCATGTTGGAGTACGAAAGCCTGCGTCCCGAAGATGCCAATCGTGTGTTCGATTACGATGTGGTCAAAGCTCGATTGCAAATGACCGACCGAATCGACGACGGACGCAACCGCCTTTCCAATGGGATGATCTATGACAGTGTGATCGTCAACAAGTTTTCCATTGTGGAAGGGCAGCCGACGTCTGCCAGCGTGGAATGCGCGCGGCAAATCGAACTCAGCCGCGATGACTGGGTAACGCGTGTGAAAACCAGGAGCGTGATGACCAGTGACAAAGACCATTTTCACTTGACCAACATACTTGACGCTTATGAAGGTCAGGTAAGAGTATTCACCAAAAGCTGGGCGCGAAAAATTCGCCGGGAATTGGTATAAGGCGATTCGCCGTTTTCGCGGACGGAAAAAGGAGGTGCGCGGTATAAACATCAATCGGTTCGTGTCTTTGTTCGCCAATCATAAATCCAACAATAAGGTGAAGAGAAAGGACGAAAACATGAAAAAAAGTCTATGGTATCTGCTGAGTCTGCTTTTGGTTGCCAGCATATTGCTGACGAGTTGCGGTCCACAAGCCGCTCCGGAACAGGATACCTCTGCACCGGCAAATGAGGCGGCTCCGAAAGCGTCCGCCGCAACCGAACCGCCCGCCCCGGCCGAAGAAGCCCCAAAGGTACTCAGAGTGCGCCTCCCCCGCGACATCAATAACCTGGATACCGCCAATGTCACTGGCGCTGTGGAAGATACGATTGCTCGTACTGTCCTCGAAGGACTGTTCCGCTATAACGCTGAAGGTGTGCTCGAACCCCAACTGGCTGAAACGTACAAAGTCTCTGACGACGGCCTGACGATTGACTTCACACTGCGTAAGGGCGTCATGTGGCAGCGCGGCTACGGGGAACTCACCACCGAAGATGTGAAATTCTCCTACGAGCGCTTCCTGGTGCCCGATCCCAAACCGGCCTACGCCGACGACTGGTCATCCCTTGACCGGGTCGAGATCGTGGATAAATACACCGGCAAACTGGTCTTCAAGAAACCGCAAGCCACCCTCTGGACTTCGGTTCTGCCCATGACCTCCGGCCTGATTGTCAGCAAGAAGTTCTATGAAGAAGTCGGCGAAGAAGGAGTCAAGACCGATCTGGTTGGCACAGGGCCCTACCTCTTTGCAGGATGGACGCCCAAGCAACAGATTACGCTCACCCGTAATCCCGATTATTGGGGAGACCCAGCCTATTACGATGAAATCGACCTCCTGCCCGTGGACGACGACAAGGCGGCGGAAGTTGCCCTGCAGGCCGGCGAACTGGATTTCAGCAGCATCTCCCTGCCTTCCACAGATAAATTCCAGAGCGATTCAAACTTCACCGTTGATTTGATTCCGTCCACAGCCTACAACTGGATCGGCATGAATGTCGAGCACCCCAAACTGACCGACATCAATGTCCGGCAAGCCATCCGCCACGGCATCGACGTTCCCAGCATTCTGGCGGCGGCTTACAACGATAAGGCTCCTCGCGCCAATGAATTGATTCCCGAAGGGACTCTCGGCTACTGGAAGGATGCGCCCGTCTATGAGCGTGACGTGACCAAAGCCAAGGATTTCCTTGCCAAGGCCAACCTCACCTCGCTGGACCTAGTCATGACCTACGAGAACACCGATGAATTCAACACCTGGGGTCAAATTGTCCAGGAAAACCTGAAAGAAGTTGGAATCAAGGTCACTCTCAATCCACTGGATTCCAGCACATTCTGGTCCTATGGCGAAGGCGGCAAGAACAAGGAACTGGAACTCTTTGCGGTCGGTTATTCCTCCGTGGCTCCCGAACCGGCCTGGTCCACCATGTGGTTTACCTGCGATCAGGTCGACCTCTGGAACTGGATGCGCTGGTGCAACAAAGACTTTGACGCCCTGCACCAGAAAGGTATCGAAACAATAGATGCCGCCGAGCGTGAAGCGATTTACCTCGAAATGCAAAAACTGTGGAACAACGACGCAATCGCCGTCTTTGTGACCAACGTGCCACAGGTTTACGTATCCAAGGCAGGCGTCAAGGCCGTCATTTACCCCGGCGGTCTGTCTCCCATGCTGCGTGAGTTTAGCGGACAATAATAGATAACCAAAGTTGCCACCATACGCGCCTTGTGTCATGCTGAGGGGCGCTCTTTCCCCGAAGCATCTCTAATAGGCTCAGCCGAGACCCTTCGGTCGCGAAGAACACGCTCCTTCAGGGCGACACGTTCCTTTTCACCCAAGGTGGCAACTTGAGTTAGATAAGTCGATGATTGCTCTTGCCGTCGATTTGGGCGGCAAGAGCAGAATAATTGGGAGCTTGCTCCCGTGATTTCGACAACCTCTCGGAACCCAGAAAACGCAAGGATGGTTTCTTCCAATGTTGGTATATTTTGTCAAGCGTTTCTTCATGACCCTCCTAGTATTGTTATTGGTGGTTATTTTCCTGTCGCTGCTGGTACATATCGTCCCCGGCGACCCGGCTACCACCATACTTGGTCCGCGCGCCACTCCCGCCCTGATTGCAAAGATGCGCGCCGCGATGGATCTGGATAAACCGATCTATGTGCAAATTTTCAACTTCCTGCTGAACATCCTGCGCGGGAGTCTGGGGGTGGACGCCGTTACCGGCGCGCCAATCACAAAGCTGGTCGGCAGCGCCCTGCCTCACACGTTGGTTCTCGCGCTCACCAGTCTCAGCCTTGCAATTCTCATTGGCATACCCATGGGGGTATTCTCCGCCACTCATCCCAATTCATTAGCGGATCGTATTCTGGCAGTCATCTCCATTTCATTTACAACCATTCCGTCGTACGTGGCGGGGTTGTTTCTCCTGCTCATCTTTGCCGTGGAACTTCGTATCCTGCCCGCCATGGGTATTGGCAAAACCGGGGATACAATGGATTATTTGAGTCGCTTGATTCTTCCCTCAACGGCGCTGGCTATCACATGGATTGGCTATCTCGGACGTTTGGTGCGCACCAGTCTTTTGGAAGTGATGAACGAAACGTACGTGCGCACCTCCCGCGCTGCGGGAATTTCTGAAAGCCTGATTCGATATAAATATGCGCTCAAGAACGCGCTGATTCCAACAGTGGCCGTCCTGGGCGTGGGACTTGGCAGTTTGATGGGTGGTGCGGTTTTTGTGGAAATCATCTTTACGAGACCAGGTATGGGTCTGCTGATTTACAACGCCATCCAGGTGCGAAATTACCCGGTGGTGCGCGCGGGCGTCTTCATCGTTGCGGTGCTTTTCGTCCTTGCCAACTTCATCGCCGATCTAATATACACCTACCTCGATCCGCGCATCCAGTTGAACAAGTCCCGGAGTTGATCCATGCAATATCTAGAGAAACCGTCCAATCTCCTTCAAAAAACACTCGACCGTATCCCAGTCTTTGGTGACGTTCTCCGGCAACCATTGGGAGCGGTTGGCTTTGTGATTGTTTTGGCCTTTTTGATTTGCGTCGTATTTGCGCCTTTGATCGCTCCTTATGACTATTCCAGGCAGGATATCCCAAACCGGATGAAAGGTCCCTCGGAAACTTATTGGCTCGGCACCGACCACCTCGGCAGGGATATTTTCTCGCGGCTGGTCTACGGATCACGGATTGCCTTTGGAACAGCGCTGCCTTCTGTGACAATTGCCCTGACCACGGGGATATTTTTCGGTTTGCTGGCTGGTTATATCGGCGGGACGGTGGACAATGTCATCTTGATTATCATGGATACCCTGCAATCTTTCCCTTCGATCATGCTTTCGCTGGCGATTCTGGCCTTGCTTGGCCCGTCGCTGGTCAACGTGATTATTGTCATCGGTATAACCTGGATGCCCAACTACGCCCGTGTGATTCGCGCCCAGACCTTGTCCATCCGCGAGAAGGCTTATATCGAAGCGGAAAGGTCATTGGGGGCGAACGATCGTAAAATCCTGCTTTCGCACATCCTGCCGAATGTGATTGCGCCTGCACTATTGCTGGCAGCAATGGACCTTCCGTGGGTCATCACTTTTGAATCAGGCTTGTCCTTCATGGGAATGGGCGTGCGTCCCCCGACTCCTTCATGGGGAGTGATTCTTTCCGAAGGCTTCAATCACATCTTTGAATCACAATGGCCTATTCTGTGGTCGGGCATCACGCTGGCATTGACCACGCTCGGTTTTACCCTCTTTGGTGAAGCCTTGCGTGATGTGCTCGATCCGCGTTTGTCGGGGACAAGAGGCTTATGATGGACGATATCACCTTCCAGGCAAAAAACCTCGAAATCAAATATCACACGCGGCAGGCGACTCTCACCGCCGTACGAAATGTCAACTTTGAAGTCAGGCGCGGCCAGATCGTCGGGTTGGTGGGAGAATCAGGCTGCGGAAAAAGCACCATTGCCTCGGCTGTGATGAGGCTGTTGCCTCCCAACGGGGAAATCTCCGGCGGGGAAATGCTTTTCAATGGGCGCAACCTGCTCAAAATGAACGAAGACGAGATGCGCCGCGCGCGCGGGCGCGACATCTCCATGATCTTTCAGGACCCGATGACCAGCCTGAACCCGGTCTTCAGCATCGAACAGCAGATGGTGGATACCATCCTTGCTCATCCGCCAAAGGGACAGCCCATAACCCGAAGCGAAGCGCGTGAGCGGGCCATTTACATGTTGACCAAGGTTGGCATTCCCGACGCGGCAAAACGCATCAAAAATTTCCCGCACCAGTTTTCGGGTGGCATGAGTCAGCGGATTATGATCGCATCGGCATTGCAGTCCAATCCATCCCTGTTGATTGCAGACGAGCCCACCTCCGCGCTCGATGTCACTTTGGAAGCGCAGATCACCGGGCTGATCCGCGAACTGCGCGACGAGTTGCAGACTTCCATCCTTTACATCACGCATGACTTGGGTGTGGTGGCGCAGTTATGCGATCAGGTGGTGGTGTTGTACGCCGGCAATGTGATGGAGACCAGTGACATATTCAGCATTTTCAAAAAGCCGTTGCATCCGTACACACGGGCTTTGCTGCGCTCGCACCCGTCGAACCAGATGCATGTGGAGCGGTTGATCACCATCCGCGGGCGCGTGCCGAGTTTGAAGGATTTGCCTCTTGGATGCAAGTTTGCCCCGCGCTGTGACCTGGCTCAGGAGATTTGTTTTACAAGCGAACCATCCCAGTCGCAGGTGGATAAGCAGACCGTTTTATGTCATGCCTATCAACCCGATTGGAAGGGCAAGTCGCCGCAGTCGCTGTACGGTGAAATCGAACAATCTCAGCCTGCTGCTGTACCTTTTGTAAAGGGCGAAGTACAAGGCAATCAACGAGTAGTCCACGCTGACAAGGTGAAAGTCCATTTCAAGGATACCCTCGGCTGGCTTGGCAAACTTCTGGGCGAAAAGCAAGGGCTGGTGCGCGCGGTGGACGGCGTTGACATTGCTGTCTATCGCGGGGAGAGTCTGGCACTGGTCGGCGAAAGCGGCTGTGGCAAGACCACACTGGGACGAACCATCCTGCGGTTGGAGAATCCAACCGGAGGCAATGTCAGTGTGGATGGAAATGACATCACCTCGCTGACCCAGTCGAAGATTCGACCATTGCGCGCTCGAATGCAGATGATCTTCCAGGACCCCATCTCGAGTTTGAGTCCGCGCAAGACAGTTGCCGGGTTGTTGACCGAGCCGTTCAAAATCCATAACGTCCCGATGGACGCGAACAAGGTGGATGAATTGCTAGAGATGGTCGGGCTTTCTTCCGAGCAGGCGGATAAATATCCGCACCAGCTTTCCGGCGGACAGGCCCGCCGCGTGGGCATTGCGCGCGCGCTGGCTTTACAGCCTTCCGTGCTCATTGCGGATGAACCCACAGCCGGATTGGATGTATCCGTTGCGGCGGGCATCCTCAACTTGATGAAGGATTTGCGCGAGAGGCTTGGGCTGACTTACATTCTCATCACCCACAACCTCAATATCATCAGCTTTATTGCGGACCGCGTTGCCGTGATGTACCTTGGCAAACTTGTGGAAGTCGGCGAATCGTCCGCGTTGTTCACACAGCCGAAGCATCCCTACACCGAAGCGTTGATGTCCGCTGTATCGCTTCCCGACCCCGAGATGCGCGGGACACGCAAACGAATCGTCCTGGAGGGAGAAATTCCCAGCCCTCGGAATCCACCATCGGGTTGTCCTTTTCATCCGCGCTGTCGATACCGCGATGAACTTTGTAAAAGCGAGTCCCCGCTTCTAAGAGAATACCCCGATAACGCGCATCTGGTGGCATGTCATTTCCCTGAGCGGGTCGGCGAATCCCGTTCGTCAGGTTAGACTGCAAAGGCTTTGGATATGTCTAACACAGATTCGATCAACTTGAAATTCCGCGTTTTGTCTGACCAGGATTTAGAGAAGATTTATCAGGCAACACTCGAATGTCTCGAACAGACGGGCGTGAACGTGCTCAACGCCGAAGCCCGCGACTTGTTTGCCAAAACAGGGGCGAAGGTGGACGGCGTGCGGGTACGGATTCCGCGTCAGGTAATTCAGAAAACGCTCAAGACTTGTCCCAATGGATTCACGCTTTGGGGGCGGGACGGGCAGACCCGTATGGACGTTTTTCCCGGTCAGGTACATTTTGGTCCCGGGCTGACCAGCAGTTATTTCATCGACCCATACACAGGTGAACGCCAGCGCTCCCGCCGTCAAGATGTGACCGCCGCCGCAAAGGTCATCGACTCCCTCGAAAACATCGATTACGTGATGGGACTTGCCCTGCCTGAAGATGTCGACCCGGAACGCGCATCGGTTTTCGAGTTTGCCGAGATGGTGCTGAACACTCGCAAGCCGCTCATGGCTTGGGGACAGTCGCTCGAAAACATTCAGGAAATTTATCAGATTGCCACAGCCGCTGTCGGCGGGGAAGACGCCCTGCGTGAGAAGCCTATCTTTGCTTTGTTCGCAGTGGGGCTGGGTCCGCTAGTGATTCCCGATACGATTATCGCCAATGCATTTTGGGCTGCGGAACATGGAATTCCCGTTGTCTATCACGGGCCGGGCGTGGCGGGGATTTCCTCCCCCGTAACTGGCGCGGGAACCCTGGTCGTGGAACTGGCTGGATGTCTGGCTGGGCTGGCGGCGCTTCAACTCAAGAAGCCGGGTGCGCCCGTTTGTCTCGGCTCTGTCCCCACGCCGATGGATCCACGCAACGCCCGTCCACTCTACGGCTCACCGGAGTTGAGTTTGTACAGTGCGGCGCTTTCTGAACTGGCGACCTACCTCAATCTGCCGTTGATGGGAACTTCGGGCGCGTCCGAGGCGAAGACGGTGGATTTGCAAGCTGCAATCGAAAGCACAACGCAGGTCATCTTCTCCTTACTGAGCCGCACAACCATTCCGCACGACGCAGGATTTTTGGACTGCGCCGACATCGGTTCGCTGGAAATGCTGGTGATGAACGATGAAATCATCAGCATGGCGCGGCGTGCCATGCGCGGAATCGAAGTCAGCGACGAAACTCTCATGCTTGACCTGATCGACCGCGTGGGACCGGGTGGCGAATTCATCTCGGCGAAGGAAACCGCCAAACACTTCCGCAAGGAAATCTGGCTACCCAGCCTGATGGATCGCCAGCCTTGGAATCAGTGGGAACGAAATGGTTCCCCAACCATGCTCGACAATATCCGCGCCCGGATTCGAAGCATCCTCGAAACGCATGTCCCCCATCCGCTGCCCGATGGGGCGTTGGAAAGAATCAACACCATCTTGGAAAAAAGTAACCATTCTGGAGTCAGGCAACTTGTTGCCTGAAACTTCCTCAGCAAGCTGATGGAATCCAAAACCACGAAATTAACCGTTTTCACAAGGAGAATCCCATGACCCTGCAAAGCAATTACACCACTCGCGAAGCCCCACTCTTTCGCAAAATGTCCGATGACCAGGTGGAGCGCCTGCACCACGCCAGCTTGGAAATCCTTGACCGCACTGGTGTCCGCTTGTTCGACCCGCAAGCCATTGAATTATTGAAGAAAAAAGGGGTTCAAGTTGATGACGGAAACTGGGTCCACATCCCGCCGGGATTGGTGGAATGGGCGCTTTCGGTTGCACCGAAACGCACCGTGCTTTGTGACCGCCACGGAAAGCGTGTCATGCCGCTGGAACGCAACAACGTTTTCTATGGCACCGGCTCCGATTGCCCGAATGTGATCGATGTCCGCACAGGGGAGCGGCGGCGCGGTACGTTGCAGGATATCGTCGAAGCGACAATCGTCTGCGATGCGCTGACCAACATCGACTTCCTGATGTCATTTTGTATCGCCTCCGACCTGCCGCAGGATACCGCCGACCGTTATCAGATGCGGGCGATGTTGATGAACAGCACCAAGCCGATTTTATTCGTCACCACCGAATTCGACGGCTGCGTGGACGCCGTCAAAATGGCGGAAGCCGTTGTCGGCGGCGCGGAACAACTTCGGCGCAACCCGATCTGCGCCTGCTACATCAACGTCACCCACCCGATGCGTCACAACCAGGAAGCGTTGCAAAAATTGCTCTTCCTCTCCGGCAAGGGAATTCCAACCACATACACACCCGTTGTTTTACGCGGCGCAACAGGACCCGTCACCGCTGCCGGAGCGATGGCTTTGGCAAACGCCGGTGAACTGGCTGGGCTGGTCTTGGCGCAGTTAAACCGCGAAGGCGCGCCAATCATACTGACCGGCGGTGTCAACGACATGATGGATATGAAGACCACAGTGGACGCCTATGCCGACCCGACCAACCGCGTCATGCTGGTTGAACTTGCCCATCGCTACGACCTGCCCATCTTCGGCCTGACCGGATGCAGCGACTCCAAGGTCCCCGATGAACAGGCTGCCGCCGAAGCGGCATTCTCCATCATGCTCGAAACGCTGGCTGGCGCGCAGATGGCTCACGATGTCGGTTATCTCGATGGCGGCATGTGCAATTCCATCGAGCAGGTCGTCATGTGCGATGAAATGATTTCCTACACCAAGCAGTTTATGAAAGGCATGGAGATCAACAACCAAACCCTGGCATTGGATTTAATCCACGAAACCGGCCCTGACGGAAATTACCTCGGCAGTGAACATACTCTTAAATATTACAAGGAAGACTGGTATCCCAAACTCTTCGAGCGCCGCAACTACGATGACTGGAAGGCAAGGGGCGCGAAGACCCTCCGTCAGCGGGCGCAGGAAAAAGCGTTGAAGATTCTGGCGACGCACAAGCCTGAAGCGCTCTCCGCCGATATCCAAAAGCAGTTGGATGAAATCGCGGGTATTGCTTAATTCCGGAGTCGTGTCGCCCAAAGTAACAACAGAAAAGGAGCGCGCAACGCACTGATAAATGATTTTTCAGCACGGAGACCCTTCCTGTTTGACTTTCATAGGGCAGACACAAAACACCGCCATTTCTGCCATTTCTGGCTGATATGACGGTGTTTTTGTGTTTTTGTCGGGGCGCCGGGATTCGAACCCGGGACCTCTTGCTCCCAAAGCAAGCGCGCTAGCCGGACTGCGCTACGCCCCGATCAGATGAACTGGGCGAGTATAATGCGAAGGATGAATACCCGTCAAGCCATTCTCATTATAGCAAGTCTCCCGCTCTTTGGCGGACTTTGGGCCTGTTCGCCATCGAACGATATTGTACAAGCCCAGTCCGTTCCCTCCCCAACCGTAACCGTTACAGCCTCCCCCGTCCCCATCCCTCCCACGCCAACTCCCCTGGGTTGTCTCACCGCGCCTGGGACAATCAAACAGGATGTCGTCTCCGCCACCAAGCCGCCGCAGGAATTCCTCATCTACCTGCCGCCCTGCTATGAAACTTTTACAGACGAGCGTTACCCCGTCCTATACCTGCTTCACGGGCAGACCTACAATCAGGATCAATGGGTGCGGCTTGGCGCGCCCAACGTGGCCGACGGAATGATCCATTCCGGTGAAAGCCGTCCTTTCATCATGGTCTTCCCGGATGA
>DAOUAS010000059.1:0-20538 GCA_034433295.1 Anaerolineales bacterium
ATTGTGACGCGCAATTCCGCGATTGTTATATGCGATGGCATAATCAGGTTTGAAACGAATAGCTTCGGTGTAATCTTTGATTACGCCATCCAAATCGCCTTTGGTTTTACGGATACTTCCACGATTGTTGTATGCGATGACAGAACCGGGCCTTAGACGAATGGCTTCGGTATAATCCTTGATTGCACCATCCAAATCGCCTTTATCAGAGCGTGCAAGTCCGCGATTTTGGTAGGACTCGGCATTATCAGATTTAAGACGAATGGCTTCAGTGTAATCCGTGATTGCGCCATTCAAATTGCCTTTGTTGTAGCGCGCAATTCCACGATTGTAATAAGCCTCGGAAAAATTAGGTTCGATCCCAATCGCTTCGGTATAGCAATGGATTTCTTCATCACTGTTATCGCATAGCCTAAATCCCTTCTCGAACCATTCCTGCGCCGTCAATTCCTTTTCCTTGACTTGCGTCGCCCCACTTGCGGCAACCTGTTGTTTCTTCACTTCTGTTTGTATCGTAGCAGAAACGGGGTGAATCACTGCATCCAATGGCACGCTCAGGAACCTGCTTTGCAGACGCTCCATTGCTTCGCTGAAATAATCGGCGGGGATATTCAAGCCGTTGTAGCTTTTGACTCGCTCCAGTTTGCCCGTCAGTTGGTTGGAGATGGATGGACTGCTGAAATTAAATCCCTCCAAAAACAAAGGTACGATGTTGCGCTTTTCATCCAGCGCAGTTTCGATCTCGCGCCGCAGCCAGTCGTTGGGATCGGAACAGCGTTCCAGCGCGGAGGGAGTCAATACCACCAAAAAATGCGCCCGTGCGCGGATATTGCCGAGAATCACCTGCTCGAAGTCTCCACTGTTGATGCTTTCATAATCGAAGAATACGTCATAACCATGCGCGGTCAGGTTTTGAAAGATTGCCAGCGCCCACGGCAAATTGGTGCGGCGGTAACTAATGAAAACAGTCTTCTCGATACGCCCCATACGAGGCTCCTTTGAATTGAATGAGCAAATTATACAACAGGATAAATCAGTCATCTCCGGTGACAAAATCTAATAAACCGGTGACATTTGTCACTAAACCTGACCACATCTATCTAGTATCTTTAATCCGCAGTATGTTAGAATCTGCATCATAAATATCAAGCAAACAGTTAAGGAGAATCTATACCATGTCTATGAAAATCAATGAAGACTGCATTGCCTGCGGCGCCTGCCTTCCGGAATGTCCCACCAACTCCATCACCGACGGCGACATCTATGTGATCGATGCCGCCACCTGTGTCGAGTGCGAAGGTCACTTCGATGCGCCCAAGTGCGTTGAAGTCTGCCCGGTGGATTGCATCGTCAAAGCGTAATAACGTCTAATACAATCGAATAAACCTTCGGGGCAGGGTGACATGGCGCTATGGCGCTATGAATTCCCGATCGGTGGTAAAGCCCACGAGCCTCTTTGGGCAGTGACAATTTCCCCTTTGGGAAGTGGCTACCGCAAAAAGCGGGCATGATTCTGGTGAAATTCCAGAGCCGACAGTATAGTCTGGATAGTAGAAGGTGATCACGTCAGGACCTTTGGTCTCTGCGCGGATTCATGTCCCGAAAACGATTTCTGTTTTCGGGATTTTTTCGAGATGAAACCGCCTCGGACTCCGCCTGTGCCTGATTCCACGCCCCGCAGTTTTATCTTGCGAGGCGTTTTATTTTGTAGGGACGGCGTCGCGCCGCCCTGGGTGAGGAGAACTCACCCCTACGAAAAGACATGAAAAAATCAATCTCTCACTGGCTTGGACTTATTTCCATCATTCTCGGTATCTTTGCCTGGGAATATCTTGTGCGGCTGACCGAATTGCCGCGCTTCATCCTGCCCTCCCCAACGGACGTGTGGAAGCGCCTGCTCCAGTCGCTGGCGGATGGAAGCCTGCTGTACCATACCGGCGTCACCCTGCTGGAGGTTCTGCTGGGATTGTTACTCGGTGTGACTCTTGCCACGGTACTCGGATACAGCATTGCCAAATCCCGTTCATTGGAAAAGATTCTCGCGCCCTATCTTGTGGCAAGCCAGGCGATTCCCATCGTTGCCATTGCGCCCCTGCTTGTCATCTGGCTGGGACATGGGATCATCTCCAAGGTTGTCATCTGCGCCTTGATCGTTTTCTTCCCGGTTTTGGTGAATACAGTGGTGGGAGTGCGGGCTGTCCCGCATGCGCTGTACGACATGATGAACTCCCTGCGCGCCACCCGCTGGCAGGTGATGTCCAAACTTGAGATTCCCGCATCCCTGCCCGTGTTGTTGGGCGGACTGCGGGTCGGGGCCACGTTGTCGGTTATTGGAGCAATCGTCGGCGAGTTGGTGGATGCAAAGGCAGGACTCGGCTTTTTGCTGAAAGTCGGGGATTTCCAATACGACACATCCATGGTCTTTGTGGCAGTCATCATGCTGGTTGCGCTGGCGTTATCGTTATATGGTTTTGTCACGTTGCTGGAGAGAAGGTTTTTGAAATGGCAGCAAACTACGTCCTGAGCGTAGTCATCCGTCCTGAGCGAAGTCGAAGGATGGGACACCTCGACTTCGCTCGGCGCGAAAATCAAAAGGAGAACATAATGTTGAAGAAAATAGTTTTATTTATGGCGGGGCTCGCACTCATACTTTCAGCATGCGGAACATCGCAGCCGACAGGAGAGACGCTGACCAAAATCCGCCTGCCGCTTGGTTATATCGCCAATATTCAATTCGCGCCGTTGTACACCGCCGTTGAAAAAGGATTTTTCAAAGAAGCCGGCATGGAGGTCGAATTCGATTACTCTTTCGAGACCGACGGTGTGAAACTGGTGGGCGCGAACGAACTTCCGTTTGCGGTGGTTTCAGGTGAACAGGTCTTGCTGGCGCGGGCCCAGGGCATCCCGGTGACCTATGTCGCCGCGTGGTATCAGCAATACCCAATTTCGGTGGTCTCGAAGAAAGAACTAGGGATTGCCACACCTCAGGACTTGAAAGGGCAGCGGATCGGTTTGCCCGGTCTGTTCGGCGCAAATTACGTTGGACTGCAAGCCTTGTTGTATTCCGCAGGCTTGAAAAAATCGGATGTTAGCTTGGAGGAGATCGGTTTCAATCAGGTGGAATTATTCGCCACGGGAAAACAAGACATCGTGGTTGGCTATGCGGCAAATGAACCGATCCAGTTGAAGGCACAGGGGTTTGCCATATCCGAATTGCGTGTGGCGGACTATGTGCAACTTGCGGCAAACGGGATCATTGCCAGTGAAAAGGTCATTGCCGAAGACCCGGAACTGGTGAAAGCCTTTGTGGGAGCCTTTGTTGAGGGGATGCAATATGCCATCGAGCATCCCGATGAAGTATATGAATTGAGCGCAAAGCACATTCCCAACCATGCTGATCTTGATAAGGACATCCAGATGCGAATCCTTGTCACCTCCGCGAAAATGTGGAAGGCCGACCGTCTCGGATACTCCGACCCGCAGGCATGGGAGAACATGCAAAATGTCCTGTTGGAAATGGGATTGATTCCCGAAAAGATGGATTTGAGCAAAGCCTTCACCAACGAGTTCGTGCCGTAACTTGTAAGGGCGACCCGCCATGTTTTACCAGACGATTAAAGTATCGTGACGGGTCGTCCCTGCATCGAATATGAAAAATATATCCCCAATTCTCGCTGTCGAAAATCTTTCCGTTGTCTTTCCCGATAACAACGGCGGACTGTGCGCGCTCGACGATATTTCCTTCGAGGTTCGCCCGCGTGATTTCATCTGTTTTCTTGGACCATCTGGTTCGGGTAAGACAACTTTGCTGCGAACCCTGGCCGGGTTGTTGAAACCTTCATCGGGACAGGTCAACTTCTTCAACGGTCACCAGCCCGAAATCGGCATGGTCTTTCAGCAGGCGCACCTCATGCCCTGGCGTACCGTCATGGATAACATCAAACTTCCGCTCGAGTTGGAAGGAGTGGACGAAGCCTCGGCGCGGGTCAAGGCACAGGAGATGATCGAACTGGTGGGATTGAACGGGTTTGAAGAGTCCTGGCCCCGCGAGTTATCCGGCGGAATGGCCCAGCGCGTGGGCTTGGCCCGCGCCCTCGTCCACGACCCGGACCTGCTCCTGCTCGATGAGCCTTTCGCCTCGCTCGATGCGATGACCCGCGAACGCATGTGGGATGAACTATCATATATCTGGCAGGCGAAGCAAAAAACGGTCATCATGGTGACACATTCCATCAATGAGTCGCTGTTTTTGGCGGATCGTGTTTTCGTGTTGACCCAGCGTCCCGGCAGGATAAAACTCGAATTAAAAGTGGACCTCCCCCGTCCGCGCAACGACGACATCCGCTATACACCTCGTTTCGGAAAACTGGCGCATAAACTGCGGGAGACGATCGAGTAGCCTTTGAAACTTTAACATCTCCTTAACAGATGAATCCACCTTTGTGATATATTCCCGCCAATGACTGAAACCATACTTGTCGTTGAAGATGAACTCTCGTTGCAAGAGACCCTTGCCTACAACCTGAAAAAGGAAGGCTATACAGTCGAAACTGTGGGAGACGGACGCGCCGCGCTGGAAGCGGCGCGGCGTCTAAAACCCGATTTGATCGTGCTGGATATCATGCTGCCCGAAATGGATGGCTTTGAAGTGGCGCGTATCTTGCGTAAAGAGATGAGCGCCGCCATCCTCATGCTCACCGCCCGCGACGATGAAATCGACCGTGTGGTGGGACTCGAAGTTGGCGCGGATGATTACCTGACCAAGCCATTCTCGATGCGCGAACTGCTGGCGCGGGTCAAGTCGCAACTCAGGCGCGCGCGGCTTTTACGGGAGGAAATGGGGAAATCTGGTTCGGCAGAAGCCAAACACGAGACCTTGAAATTCGATAACCTGGTCATCGACCTTACCCGCCGCGAAGTGATGCTGGATGGGAATCCCCTGCAACTCAAACCGAAGGAATATGAACTGTTGCTCTTCTTCGCCGAACATCGCCGCCAGATGCTCTCGCGTGAGTTCATCCTCGAACGTGTGTGGGGCTGGGATTTCATCGGCGACAGCCGCACGGTGGATGTCCACGTCCGCTGGTTGAGGCAAAAGATCGAAGCCGACCCATCCAACCCGGGGCGGATCGTGACCGTGAGAGGCGGGGGATACAGATTCGAAGGATGAATTATGAAGGATGAAGGATGAAGGATGAATGCGCTTGCCTGGGCGTTTTCGATTTTTGGATTTCTTACCGCTGCGTGGTTTGCGTGGCGGTATTATGATTTAAAAAAACGGATTGACAATTACGCAAGCCAAATTCGTGACACGGATGGCTCATTTCCCACCGATGTAAGGACGATCGAAAACCTGTCGAATGCAATTGCGTCTTTCAAGAAAGCCTTTGAACTTAGACTTTCCACTTTAGACTCACAAAACGAGCGCCTTGCTACCGTGCTGGAACAGCTTACCGACGGCGTCATCATCGTGGATGCGAATGGTTTGATTCAGCTTGCGAACCCGGCGGCGCAAAGGCTGTTCGAGATTTCCAATGCGCTGGGACGCAGTGTGACTGAAGTCTTGCGCAACCATCAATTGGTGGAGGCATGGCGTCGCTGCCAGCAGACAGGCGAGATGCAAAGTGAATCGGTGGAACTGCCCGCCCGCCGTCAGTTTTTGCAGGTGATTGCCATCCCCGATACCCACGCCAGCGGAAGCCTGCTCCTCGCCCAGGACCTGACTCGCGTCCGCAAACTGGAGACAGTGCGGCGGGACTTCATCTCGAACATTTCGCACGAACTGCGGACGCCGCTAGCCTCGCTCAAAGCCCTGACCGAAACCCTGCAAAGCGGCGCCCTCTCCGACCCCGAAGCTGGTCCACGTTTCCTCGGCAGAATCCACGCCGAAGTGGATGCGCTGACCCAGATGGCTCAAGAACTGCTCGATCTTTCGCGCATCGAGTCGGGACAGGTCGAGTTGATGCTTACGCCGTTAGAGCCGAAGAAACTGCTGAACTCCGCCGCGGACCGAATGAAATTACAAGCGGAGCGGGCCGGGTTAAATCTGTATGTCCGCTGTCACGACGACCTTCAGAGTATCCGTGTGGACAAAGCCCGTTTGGAGCAGGTACTGGTGAATCTTATTCACAACGCGGTTAAGTTCACAAAGCCGGGGGGAGAAATCACTCTCGAAGCGGAGACAACTCCAGGCGGAGTCAGGTTTGCGGTACGGGATACGGGAGTTGGAATTCCGTCAGAGAGTCTATCCCGGATATTCGAAAGATTCTATCGTGTGGACAGGTCGCGCACGGGGTCAGGCACGGGACTGGGCTTGTCCATTTCCAGGCACATCGTGGAAGCGCACGGGGGCAGAATTTGGGCGAACAGCAGGGAAGGCGAGGGAAGCGTGTTTTATTTCGAGATACCCGCTGTGTAGGCTTCGGGCTTTGCCAGCAGCACTGTTTCAGCGGACTCAAGGCGGGAATAGATTGGGATGATGGCGGGAATGCCGCCTTTTTCGAGGATATGTTGTATTTCAGCGGTTGGATTCAATATCACCATTTTCCCCCTGCGTTTTGACAGTGATTTTGCGCTCACGGTCAGAAGCCGGATGCCGATGGATGCGAGCAGGTCCACGCCGGACATATCCACGATCATGCGGAGATTTTCTCCGTAGCAATAATCGAGGAGTTGTTTTTCGATCTTGCCCACACCGGCGGCATCCAGTTTGCCGGTCAGTTCGATCAGGCTGATGCCGTTGTCGAGTTTGCTGGCGTGAAATTCCATGCTGTTTCACCTTTGTTATTGAAGTGGGAATAATTATATGGAAGCCAGCGAAATTATTGTTAACAACAGGTTATGATTTTTAGGGCGGAAGTGTTGCGGGTTTTTCCTTGTTACCCAGCCCATCGATATTTAACCAGACGTTAACCCAATCTTCCATTCTCCTTAAACGCGGACATTTATCATGGCAACGTTACATAAAAACCAAGGAGAAAAGAAATGTCCAAAACAGTTCGTTCATTCTTGTTTGTAGTCGTGGCGCTGAGCCTTGTGCTTGCTGCTTGCGGCGCGCCCGCTACCGCGGCTCCCGAACCCACCAAAGCCGCCGAGCCTACCAAGGCTCCCGAACCCACTGCAGTTCCCGCCGAAGCAGACCCGATGGCGATGTATGCCCCGGACGCTGTGACCGGTGATGTGATCACCGCCGGTTCCTCGACCGTGTTCCCTCTTTCCGAGCGTATGGCTGAACTCTTCCAACAGGAAGGCTTTGCCGGCAACGTGACCGTCGACAGCATCGGCTCCGGCGCTGGTTTCGAGCGCTTCTGCGTGGCTGGCGAGACCGACATCGCCAACGCCTCCCGCGCCATCAAGGACAGCGAAGTTGAATCCTGCGCCGCGATTGGTCGCGAACTGATTGAATTCCGCGTTGGCACCGACGCTCTCGCGGTGGTGATGAGCGCGGAAAATGATTTTGTCACCAGCCTGAGCAAAGAACAACTTGGCAAGATTTTCACCGGCGAGTTCACGACCTGGAATCAGGTTGACCCCGCCTTCCCCGCCGAAAAAATCGAAGTCTACTCCCCCGGCGCGGACAGCGGCACCTTTGACTACTTTATTGAAGCGGTGGTCGCCAAAGTCCTCCCCAAAGTGGATGACAAGGATGATGTGAAAGGCGCAGAAGAAAAACTGCTCGGTCTCGCAGGCGCGCAGTTCTCCGAAGACGATAACGTCCTCGTTCAGGGCGTCGAAGGCAGCCCCTATGCCATTGGTTACTTCGGCTTCGCCTACTTCACTGAGAATTCAGGCGCGTTGAAGGCGGTTGCCATCGACGATGTCGAACCCAACCAGGAAGATGTGGACAACGGCACCTACCCGCTCGCTCGTCCGCTGTTCATCTACTCGGATGCGAAGATCATCGCCGAGAAGCCCCAGGTCGCCGCGTTCCTGTATTTCTACCTGAGCAACGTCAACGACAATATCGCGGATGTCGGGTACTTCCCCGCTCCCGCTGATGCCCTCAAAGGTTCCATGGACGCCCTCATGGCTGCCATGGGCAAGTAGAAAATGTAAAAGATATGTTGGGCTGGACCCACTCCAGGGTCCAGCCCATTTCGTCTGTGTATGATCCGAAAGATAGTTTGTTCGAATAAACAGGAATTATTCCGCCTTCGTTTATGAAATACAGTGAGCAAGGAAAGTGTGTATGAAGGAAGAAACCCTCAACATGAAAGTCATCGAAGAACAACAGTTTCGCCAGTTCGATATAAAAAAGAAGTTCCGGGTGGGCGAAAGCACCATCCAGGCTTTGCTCTTTTTAGCTGGCATCCTGTCGATCATCACAACCGTCGCCATCGTGTATGAATTGGGCAAGGAAGCCATGCTCTTTTTTTCCAATCCCGATGTCACCCTGGCAAAGTTTCTTGGAACTACCAAATGGCAGCCGGGCATCGGTCAATACGGGATTTGGGCGCTGGTGTCGGCAACGCTGGTGACCAGTTTCATTGCCATTTTGATCTCGGTCCCGCTTGGGCTTGCGTCCGCTATCTACCTCAGTGAATACGCCTCCGCGCGGGCGAGATCGATTCTCAAGCCCATCCTTGAAATTCTAGCGGGTATCCCCACCGTTGTGTACGGATACTTCGCCCTGCTTTTCATCACCCCCATCCTGAAAAGTTTTTTGGGGAATAACATTCAGGTCTACAACATGCTCTCCGCCGGGCTTGTGATGGGCATCATGATCCTGCCGCTCATCTCCTCGATGAGCGAGGACGCCCTGAGCGCGGTTCCGCAATCTCTGCGGGAAGCCGCCTACGCCATGGGCGCGACCAAGGTCGAGACCAGCCTTCAGATTATGCTGCCCGCGGCTCTTTCGGGCATCGGCGCGGCGGTGATTGTGGGCATCTCCCGCGCGGTCGGAGAGACGATGATCGTTGCTGTCGCCGCCGGGTCGGGTCCCAACTTCTCGTTCAATCCGCTCGAAGCCGCCGAAACGATGACGGGTCACATCGCCCGTATCAGCGGCGGCGACCTTTCCTACAATTCCATCGACTATACCAGCCTCTTCGCCATCGCGTTGATGCTGTTCCTCGTGACCCTCGTCCTGAATCTCATCAGTCAGTGGGTGGTCAATCGCTTTAGGGAGCAATACGAATGAACGACCATCAAACCAACTACCCACAGGGCGACGCCTTCCATTCCGCGCTGCGCAACCGCTACCGTTCGGCGACAGCCTGGCAGATTGTGTTTTTGTCCGCATTGTTGATCGCCATCGTCAGCCTGACTGCCTTGATCTACAACGTGGTGGACGGGGCGTTTGGCTACATCGCCTACGAATACAAAAAAGCGCCGGCCGAGTTCACCTCCACTCCCGTGGCGGAACTGACCAAAGACGAACTGCTGGTCATCCTCAAAGAAAATCTCTCCAAAGGCGCGTACAACAAACTGGATGCGGAACAGCCGATGGCGGAGCGCGCCCAATCCGACTTGTTGAGTCTCTTCATTGAGCGTCTTGTCCGCATTGATACCAAAGGCACGTGGAGCATGACCGATTCGCTTATGCGCGGCGCTGAAATCCGCGCCGAGGTGACGGAGAAATATCCGAATGCCATTTTGGAATTTCGCTCGTGGCTGACGCCGCAATTTTTGGTTACGCCCATGTCGTCGCGGGCTGAATTTGCGGGCGTCCGCACAGCCGTCCTCGGTTCGCTGTGGCTGGTGGGGATTGCCATCCTCTTCGCCCTGCCCATCGGCACAGGCGCGGCAATCTATTTGCAGGAATACGCGCCGAAGAACTGGCTGACCTCCATCATCCAGACCAACATCAACAACCTGGCGGGCGTGCCGAGCATCGTCTATGGGATGCTGGGACTGGCGGTCTTTGTCCGCGTGATGGAGCCTTTCACCAGCGGAAGCATGTTCGGCGTCACCGACTCGAACGGGCGGACCGTGCTGTCGGCTGGTCTGACGATGGGAATTTTGGTGTTGCCCCTGATCATCATCAACGCCCAGGAAGCCATCAAAGCCGTGCCTGACTCTCTGCGACAGGCGGCGTTTGGCGTCGGCGCGACTCGCTGGCAGACGGTCTGGCATCACGTTTTGCCCAACGCCCTGCCTGGGATTCTGACGGGCAGCATCCTGGCGCTCTCCCGCGCCCTCGGTGAGACCGCCCCGCTGATTGTGGTGGGCGCATCCACCTTCATCAGCCTCGACCCCGACAGCCCCTTCTCGAAGTTCACCGCCCTGCCCATTCAAATCTACCAGTGGACAACCCGCGCCCAGTCCGAATTCCACGCCATCGCGGCAAGCGCCATCATCGTCCTGCTGGTTTTGCTGTTGACCTTGAACGCCACTGCGATCCTGCTCCGCAACCGTTTCCAGCGCAGGTGGTAATCTCCTCACAATTTGGAAGTGAAACATGGAAAATAATTACGCTATCGAAACAAACGATCTCTCCATCCATTACGGCAGATTCACCGCTGTAAAAGGTGTCTCGATGAAGGTCGAGAAGAAAAAGATTACCTCCATCATCGGACCTTCGGGCTGCGGCAAGTCCACGCTGCTGCGCGCCTTCAATCGCATGAATGACTTCGTGCCAGGTTGCCACGCCACAGGTGAATTGCTTTTACAGGGACAAAATCTCTACAGCAATAACGTCGATCCAGTGGAAGTCCGCCGCAAGATCGGCATGGTCTTTCAAAAGCCGAATCCCTTTCCCAAGTCGATCTATGAAAATATCGCCTGGGGCGCGCGCATCAACGGCTTCAAGGGGAAAATGGATGAACTGGTGGAGCAGTCCCTGCGCAGCGCGGCGCTTTGGGATGAAGTGAAAGACAAACTTCAACAGAGCGCCTATGCCCTCTCTGGCGGACAGCAGCAGCGTTTGTGCATCGCCCGCACCATCGCCATCCAGCCTGAGATCATCTTGATGGACGAACCCGCTTCGGCGCTCGACCCGATTTCCACACTTCGCATCGAGGAATTGATGCAGGAACTCAAGAAGAACTACACCATCATCATCGTCACCCACAACATGCAGCAGGCGGCGCGCGCCTCCGATTACACCGCCATGATGATGATCGACGACTTCCGCGCTGGCGGCGTGATCGAGTTCGACGAGACCAAGAACATCTTCACGCGCCCCAGCGACAAGCGCACCGAGGATTACGTGACGGGAAGGTTTGGATAACAGCCAATACGTCATTGCGAGGAGGAGCGGAGCGACGACGAAGCAATCCCCAGATTGCTTCGGGCAAAGAACAAAAGCGCCCTCGCAATGACATAGGATAAAAACCATGAATAAACCAAAAGCAATCTTCCTTTGCACAGGCAATTCAGCCCGCAGTCAGATGGCGGAAGGTCTGCTCCGCGCGCTGGCGGGGGAGCATTTTGAAGTCTTCAGCGCGGGGACAAATCCAAAGGGCAGCATCCTGCCTGAGGTTCAGGAAGTGATGCGAGAAGTTGGAATCGACATCTCGAATCAGTGGTCGAAGTCGGTGACGGAATATCTGGGCAAGGTCAACTTTGGGTATGTCATCACGGTCTGCGCCAATGCCGAAGAGAATTGTCCTGCCGTGTTCCTCAGCATGGGAAGTCACGAGCACTGGCCCTTCGACGACCCCGCCAAATTTGCCAGTACTAATGAAGCCCGCCTTGAGTCCACCCGCTGTGTCCGCGACCAGATCGAGGAACGCCTGTGTCTTTGGCTAAAGGAACAGAATATCACACCATATGACTATCGTCAGATGTAATTGTCGGTAGTAAAATCGCAGGGTAGATTAAGCCCGGGCTATACTTAGAGGAATTATGATCCGAAAAACTTTCGAACACGAAATACAACAGGTAAAAGATGATGTGCTCCTGCTTGGCTCGATGGTCGAACACGCCATCATTGCCTCGGTGGAGGCATTGAAGAAGCGCGATATTAAAGGCGCGGAAAAGATCATCGAGGAGGATAGGGAGATCAACAAGAAGCGTTTCGACATCGAAAAGCAGTTGATGATCCTGATCGCCACCCAGCAGCCGATGGCGCACGACCTGCGCCTGCTGGCGTCCACCATGGAGATCATCTCCGAGTTGGAGCGCATGGGCGATTATGCCAAGGGCATTGCCAACATCAATATCCGCATGGGAGAGGAACCCCTGCTCAAACCGCTGATCGACATCCCGCGCATGGCGCAGATCGGCGCGAGCATGCTGCATCGCGCGTTGACAGCCTTTGTCAACGAGGACGTGGAGGCTGCGAAAGCGATTCCTATAGAAGACGACGAGGTGGATGCGCTCTACAATCAGGTCTACCGCGAATTGATGTTGATCATCATTCAGGATCCGAAATCCATCGAACGCGCCAATTGGCTGTTGTGGACCGCCCACAACCTCGAGCGCGTCGCTGACCGCGTGACCAACATCTGCGAGCGCACCATTTTTATTGCGACAGGCGAGATGGCTGAGATCAAATCCAGCGACGATGATTTTTGGAAGAAGAACAAGTGAGTAACGGGTAAGAAGTAAAAAGGTGGATGCGGCTATCGCGTCCACCTTTTTGTTTACTTTGAACTATCCAACTAATCACTACTCAACTAATCAACTGATCTATCCCATCCTCCCCGTGATATATGCCTCAGTCAATTCCTCTTTGGGATGTGTGAACATGTCGCTGGTGGGGGAGAATTCCACCAGTTCGCCAAGCCAGAACAGCCCCGTGTAGTCCGACACGCGGGCGGCTTGCTGCATGTTGTGCGTGACGATGACGATGGTGTAATCCGCTTTGAGTTCAGCGATCAACTCCTCCACGCGCAGGGTGGCGATTGGGTCCAGCGCCGACGTGGATTCGTCCATCAGGATGACTTCTGGTTTGACCGCCACCACGCGGGCGATGCAAAGCCGTTGCTGCTGTCCAAGCGAAAGTCCCATCGCGTCGGATTTGAGTTGTTTTTTTACGTCATCCCAGAGGGCGGCTCGT
Source organism: Anaerolineales bacterium (assembly GCA_034433295.1). GTDB lineage: Bacteria > Chloroflexota > Anaerolineae > Anaerolineales > Villigracilaceae > Villigracilis. Next base: position 12,944 of record DAOUAS010000059.1, read on the forward strand.
TTCAGGCTGGTTTCCACCACCTCGTCGAGATTCACGTCCATGCCCATCACGCGCGGACCGAATGCCACGTTGTCATAAATGGATTGCGGAAATGGGTTCGGCTTTTGGAAGACCATCCCCACGCGCTGACGAAGGGTGACCACGTCCATGTCGGGGTTGTAGATATCCTCGCCGTGAAGCAGGATTTTCCCCTCGACGCGGGTTCCTGGAATCGTGTCGTTCATGCGGTTGAGACAGCGCAAAAACGTGGATTTGCCACAGCCCGATGGACCAATGAGCGCGGTCACTTTTTGCGGCTGGATTTCGAGAGAAATTTTCGAGAGCGCCTTTGAAGCGCCATAATAAAAGTCCATGTCCTGGACGGTGAAAACGGGAGTCGATGTCATGGTCGAAATTTTATCAGAAAGAGGAGGTGAATCGCTGACTCGTTGAATCGCTGAATCGCTTATAATCCCATCCCGATGAAACGACTCCTTCCCATTCTTCTTTTTTTCTCTCTTTTCATTTCTTCCTGTGCCTCTGGTTCGGTGCAGGCCGCTTCTGAGACTTCCGCACAATACATCGAAAACAAAGGCTCCGACACCATCGTCAATCTGGCGCTGGCGTGGGCGGAGAAATATCAAAGCGACCACCCAGACGTCCGCATCTCAGTGACGGGCGGCGGGTCAGGGACGGGGATCGCGGCGCTGGTCAACGGCACGGTGGGAATCGCCAACGCGTCGCGCAAAATCAAGGATGAAGAATTGGCTGAGGCGGAATCCAAAGGCGTGAGTCCCGTCGAGCATATCATCGCCCGCGATGCGATTGCAGTCATCGTCAACCCAGAAAACCCCGTCAGCGAGTTGACCCTCCAGCAGATCTCTGACATTTACAGTGGAAAAATCACCAATTGGACCGGGGTCGGCGGCGAAGACCGCCCAATTGTCAAACTCTCGCGTGAAACCAACTCTGGCACACACGTCTATTTTCTGGAGACCGTTTTGCGGATGGGTCACAAGGAAGACAAGACCCTGTTTTCGATGGATACGCTCCTGCTGCCGTCATCCGAGGGAATCATTTCCGAAGTGCGCGACAACCCGAACGCCATCGGCTACGACGGGCTGGGCTACGTCCCCGATGATTTGAAGATGATCGCGATTGCGGAAGAAACTGGCGGCGCGTACGTTTTGCCCGCCATCGAAACCGTGAACGATAAAACCTATCCCATCGCGCGCGACCTTTACATGTACACCGACGGCGAACCCGCTGCACTCATCAAGGAATACCTTGATTGGATTCTTTCCGATGAAGCGCAGGAGATCGTCGCGAAATTGGGCTTTGTGCCTGTAAAGTAAGTTATGTCATTGCGAGGAGTGAACGACAGTGAGCGACGAAGCAATCTTTAAACACAAGGAGATTGCTTCAGGCGGGAAACCGCCGCCTTCGCAACACTTGCGCCAGCACGCAAGTGCAGGTGTGACATATGGAGACTTATGGAAAAATCCCTAAACTGGCGTGAATTTATCATCACACGAGCCATCAAGGCAAGCGGCTATTCCGCCATTCTTTTTGTCGCGCTCATTTTCTTCTTCCTCTTGCGCGAGGGCTTGCCCACGTTGGGCGAAGTGGCAATGAGCTCTCTGTTCGGCATCCGCTGGTATCCCATCGAGGAATATTTCGGCATCCTGCCGCTCATCACCGGCTCGCTGGTCGTGACTCTCGGCGCGACTCTTGTTGCCGTCCCGTTTGGGATCGGCACGGCAATTTATATCTCCGAGATTGCCCCGCGCTGGATGCGCGAAATCCTCAAGCCACTGGTGGAACTGCTCGGCGGACTTCCCTCCGTGGTGATGGGGTTTTTGGGGATTTTGATTCTCTCCCCGTTTTTGCGCGTTTTTCTCGATCTGCCAACGGGTCTGACAGCCTTTACTGGGTCGCTGCTCTTGGGCGGGATCGCCGTTCCGACGGTGGTTTCCGTTGCCGAGGATGCGCTTGATTCTGTCCCGCGTGGTTACCGCGAAGGAGCTTGGGCGTTGGGCGCAACCCAATGGCAAACCATCTGGCGGGTGACTCTTCCCGCCGCGAAGTCGGGTGTGCTGACTGCCATCATGCTCGGCATTGGGCGCGCCATCGGCGAGACCATGACCGTGATGATGGTCACGGGCAACGCGCCTGTTCTGGCGTTGAAACTTGGCAGCCTCTTTTCCCCCGTCCGCACGATGACCGCCACCATCGCTGCCGAGATGGGTGAGGTCGCAAACGGCAGTGTTCACTATCACACCCTGTTCTTCATCGGCATGGTCTTGTTCGTCATCTCGCTGGTTGTGAACATCGTTGCATCGTCTGTCATCTTCCGCGCCAAAAAGCGGGCGGAGAGGATTTTGTCCTGACCCATGCTGACTAAATTCTTCGCACACAACCGTCACACCGTCCAGCGGACTGGGTTTATTGCCATCACCCTTATGGCAGTATTGACCGTGCTGCCGATCGTCGGCGCGCTTATTTTCATCATTACAAAAGGCAGCCCCGGCATTTCATGGGGATTCCTCTCCGGCTTTCCGCATGACGGGATGCGGGCGGGCGGGATCCTGCCAGCCATCATCGGCACTCTCTACCTGACGGTTGGCACGGCTGTCTTTTCTGTCCCGTTGGGGATTGCCGCCGCCATCTACCTTGCGGAGTACGCCAAAGACAACCGCTTGACCCGTCTCATTCGACTGGCAATCATCAGTCTGGCGGGGATTCCATCGGTGGTGTACGGCTTGTTCGGCTTGGGACTCTTCGTGCTGTTCCTGCAATTTGGCACATCCATCCTTGCCGCCTCGCTGACGCTTTCGATCATGACCCTGCCCGTCATCATCAGCACCTCGGAGGAAGCATTGCGCGCCGTGCCGCAGTCCTTCCGTACGGTAAGCATTTCTCTCGGCGCGACTCGCTGGCAGACCATCAGCCGTATCATTCTGAAGGAAGCATTGCCTGGCATTCTGACAGGCGTCATCCTCGGTTTGGAACGCGCCGCTGGCGAGACCGCCCCGATTCTTTTCACGGGAGCGGCGTTCTTCCTTCCGCGCCTGCCACACTCTCCCTTCGACGCCACGATGGCGCTGCCCTATCACCTGTTCGTCATTTCCACCCAGGTCCCCGAAATGCCAATTCAAATCCAATATGGGACCGCGCTGGTGTTGATCGTCTTCGTGCTGACCATGAACGTGATTGCCACGGTCATTCGCTCGCGGGCGAGGGCGAGAAGGCAGTGGTGATCATTGAGTGATGGACGAAGGATGGAACTCTGTTTGCCGGGTTATAGAATCCCAAACAAGATAAAAACAGGACAAGCCATGAACAGCCTGTCCTGTTTTTGATTCCGCGACTTCTTGAAAATGCTGGCATGACGTGCAATAATTTGATTGGAAAGGAGTCGCAGCCATGTCCGTGATCACCATTTCCAGAGAGTTCGGAAGCGAAGGCGATGTTATCGCCCGCAAGGTGGCTCAAACCCTGGATTACCATTTTGTGGACCAGAAATTCATCGGCGTCATACTCGGCCAATACGGGTATGTGGAATTCGACAAGGAGTACCAGAACCTGCCCACCTTTTGGGAGCGGTTCGATGCCCAGCGGGAAAAACAACGGGATGTGATGGTGGTCATGCTCAACCAGGTTATCCAGGCGGTGGCGCACCATGGGAACGTGGTGATTCTCGGCCGCAGTGGTTTTGAAGTGCTGGGCGGATTTGCCGACGTGTTCCATGTGCGGCTTCAGGCTCCCTTCTCTATCCGTGTGGGAAGGGTGATGTCACAGCAGAAGATCACTTTCGAGGAGGCGGAAGCTCTGGTGAAGAAAACCGACAAGGTACGGTGGGCTTTTGTCGAGGAATTTTACAGGGTTCCCTGGGGGGCGGTCCGGGCTTTCGATCTGGTGGTCAACACCGGCAAGGTTTTCCCGGATATGGCTACAAGCTGGATTATCGAGGCGGCGAAGACTTTTATCAACAACATGGAGATCGAAAGGCCCACCACAGCCTCCATCAAGGTGGACAGAATCATGGCGGAAGCCGTCTCCGAAGTGTTGGGTTGCAGGGAGACGCACAGGTAATGGTTAAAAACGGGACAAGCCATGAAGAGCCCGTCCCGTTTTTTCGTCATCTGATCGAACTGGATTACTGGTTTGTTTCCTGCAAAAACTTCTCGCGGTTGGCGGAGCGGGCGGTCTTGCCGCTGGAGGTTTTGACGATCCATTTTGAATCAACAAGATGGACATGGCGCAATGCGATGGCTGAATTCTGCGAGACGTGACGGCGCAGGGCGTCGGCGATTTTCTGGCGTTCGGCGGGGTTGTCGGTATCCACCTCGGCGACGATGACCACTTCCTCCGTCCCCGCTTCGGGGTCTTCGATTCCAAAGGCGACGGCGCGTCCCGCGTGAATGCCCGGCACTTCGTACGCCAGCGATTCCAAATCCTGCGGGTACACGTTCTTGCCACCGACGATGATCATGTCCTTCTTGCGCCCCGCCACAAAGACTTCCCCGTTCAAGGTGTAGCCGTAGTCGCCGGTCAAGTACCAGCCGTCGCGCAGGGCTTTCTCGGTGGCGTCAGGGCGATGATAATACCCGGTCAACATGCAGTCGCTTTGCAGGGCAATCTCGCCGATGACTCTGTCGGGCAGGTCACCACCCGCTTCGGACAGAATCCTGATTCGGGTGTTGTCCAGCGCCCGCCCAGAGGACATCATCCGCAGCGTGGGTTTTCCATCCACAGGAGATTTGGCAATCCGCTCGTTGATGTATGACTCGCGGTCAATCTCGTCTGTGACGGGGTCAGTCCCCAATGGGGTTTGGGTCACGCCGAAGACGTTTTCAGCCATCGCGTAACTGCATCCCAGGGCGTCCGTCCGCAAGCCGTATTTTTGGAATCGCTGATAAAACGCCTGATGGCTTTCCCATTTGACGGGTTCGGAGCAATTGGTGATGACGCGCCACGAAGAGAGGTCAACGCCTTCGAGGTCGCGCTCGCGGACTTTGTGGGCGCAGAAGTTGTAGGCGAAGTTGGGTAGCCAGGAAAGCGTCCCCTTGTAGCGGCTCACGGCTTGGAAGAGTTTATGCGGCGCGCGAACCCAATCGAAGGGCGAGAGCAAAACGAGGGTGTTGCCCGAAAGAATCGGCATGAGGAAGCCTGCGATGAGTCCCATGTCGTGATAGAGCGGAAGCCACGAGACGAGGACGTCGGCTTCGGTGAGGGCGAGGGCGCGGGTGTACGCTTCGAGTTGATTCAACACCGCCCGATGTGAAAGCGCGACTCCCTTTTGCAGACCGGTCGTCCCCGACGAATGTTGGAGCAGGACGATTTCATCGGGCGAACGATTCAACCCTGAAAGTTGGTCGAAGTCAGGCTCGGACTCCGCTTCGAGTTGGTCGGTGAGCAGCACACAGCGCACCGAGTCCCCACGCGTAGCGTTCAACGCCGAGCGGACATCCGCCTCGAATTCAGGGTAGGTGACAATCGCCGCAGGCTGTGTGACAGAAATCAGCGCGGAGAGGTCGGCGCGATAGCGTTCGGGTGAAAGTTTCTCGGTCAGGAACGGCATGATGGATGGAATCGCGCCGTGCAAAATTGCGCCCCAAAAGGCGAAGACCAAATCCGCGCCGTGCTGAAGAATCAGCACGACAACTTCACCGGGTTGAATCCCTTCGCGGGCGTAGGTCTTTGCATACCGCGCCGAACCAGTGACGAGGTCGTGATACGAAATCGGTAGGTCGTCTTTGCCAGCATGCTGCATCACGATGGCTGTCTTTCGCGACTGGGACTGGTAATTTTTATGAATGAGGTGGGCAAGTGTGGTCATGAATTTCCAAAACCATTCACCACGGAGACACTGAGGCACGGTTTTTTTTTACTTTTTTCTCGGTGTCTCCGCGCCTTCGTGGTTAGGCATTGAATTTTCACCAGAGGTGAATTACTGCCGAGACATAATCAACTTGGCGAGTTGTTCCAGCGAATCAAAAGTATCAGCATTGAGCTCGGTATCCTCGATGCGGACGCCGAAGGTATCCTCGACGAACAGGCTGACATCCATCAAGTTGAACGAGTCGATGAGTCCGCTGGAGATGAGCGGTTCGGTGGCGCTGATCGCGCGGTTGGGTTGTTTGAGAATTTTCGCGGCAATGTATTCGGAGAGCTTTGTGATTATTTCTTCCATGATTTTATCCTCTTTGTCTTGCGGGATTGTCAGGGACGAATTCTACTTCAAATAATAACGGATGCGGAAAGTCATCGGAAGGAACAGGCGTCAAATTGGACAAGGTGTTTTATATTGACAGAATCGAACATCAGTTCTAAAATAAGACAAAGATTGTCCTGTTTTAGTCCGGCAAGTCTGTGTTTCAGTTTTTTAGGTGGATGAAAAAGCAGGCTGGAAAGAAGAGGAATCAAGTGAGACAATATCTTGCCCTGTTGCGCGGAATCAATGTCGGCGGAAAGAACATCATCAAAATGACTGACCTGAAAGCCAGTTTTGAGGCGATGGGTCTTTCGAATGTCATGACCTACATTCAAAGCGGAAACGTCTTGTTCCAGTCTGATGAAAAGGATAAGTCCACGCTGGTAGATAGGATTGAAAGTGGGCTTTCCAACCAGTTTAATTTCGAGGCGCGGATTGTGACCGTCGCACACAAGGAACTTGCCTCCATTGTCCGCGAAGCGCCGGATGGATTTGGTAAAGACGGAGAGGCGTATCGGTACGATGTGATCTTCTTGAAAGAGCCGCTCACCCCGAAGGAAGCCATGAAAAGTGTCAGCACAAAAGCAGGCGTGGATACAACCCATGCGGGCAGGCAGGCGCTTTATTTTTCCCGCCTCATCGCCAAAGCCTCGCAAAGCCACCTGACCAAAATCATCGGGCTGCCAGTTTACCAGAACATGACCATCCGCAACTGGAATACCACGACAAAGCTTTTAGCATTAATGGAAGGAAAAAATGGAAACTAAAAAAAGCTTCACTTCAATCGATGAATACATCGAGTCTTTCCCGAAGGAAACTCAAAAGATTTTGCGGGAGATACGCGCAACCATCAAAGCTGCCGCTCCACAAGCGGAAGAGAAGATAAGCTATCAAATGCCGACCTTTTTTCTAAATGGGAACTTGATCCACTTTGCGGCATTCAAGAATCACATCGGGCTTTATCCCACGCCCAGCGGCACGGAGGCATTCAAGGAAGAGATCGCGAAATATAAAGCCGCAAAAGGGTCGATCCAATTGCCGCTTGACGAACCCATGCCTTTGAATCTGATCAGCCGGATTGTCAAATTTAGAGTTGCCGAAAACCTGCAAAAAGCCAAAGCGAAAGGAAAGTCAAAATGAAGAAAATCACCCCGTTTCTGTGGTTCGACACCCAAGCCGAAGAGGCGATGAATTTTTACGTCTCGCTCTTCAAGAATTCAAAGGTGAATAACGTCTCGCGCGGACCCGACGGCCGGGCATTCATCGTGTCGTTCGAGTTGGACGGGCAGGAATTCATGGGACTGAACGCGGGCCCTCAATTCAAATTCAACGAGGCGGTCTCGATGTATGTCGATTGCGCGGATCAAGCCGAGGTGGATTATTTTTGGGATGCGCTCAC
>DAOUAS010000060.1:0-2504 GCA_034433295.1 Anaerolineales bacterium
AGCGTGGTATAACTCATGTGACACTCCTTGCAGGTTGTTGGGGTCGCACCTGCAATGCTGCATCAGGAGTGTCTTTTTGTTAATATCCATCCCTATTTACGGATAGGGTCTAAAGCCGATTCGTCAAATTGATAAACAGGAATAACAACCCTGCAAGAAGTCGGTTATTTTTTCGCTTTCTCACTCGCAAACGACAAGCCTTTTTCAGCCAGCGCCTGACGCAGTTTGCCAAGCGCATTCGGTCCCATGCCGTGCAATTGCAGGAGTTCCGCTTCCGTGATTTTGGTCAGTTGTTGCAAGGTGGAGATACCAATGCTTTGCAAGGCGCGTTGGGCTGGCACAGCAATTTTGGGAAAATCATGATCTGTCATGCAAACTCTCCTTCGGGAAGGACCTCAGGGTTGGTCGTGTATCGTTTCGAAAGCAGACTATAGTATTTTGTGTTCATCGCAATCAGGGTCACGATCAAACCGATGACGCCGGTCAACGTGAAGACGAGGGCAATGCCGCGAGCCGCTCCCGTGCCGAACCAGCCACCGATCAAGTCCACGCCCGCGCCCGTCGTCATGAACGGGATGAAGAAAAGCTCGGTGACGGGACCAATCAAAAAGGTCGTCAGCGGCGCGGCGGACATCTCCACGCTTTGAGCGAAGCCGAAGACCCGTCCCTGCCTTTCGAGCGGGACCACCTTCTGGATGATGGTATGCTCCGCCGCTTCGATGAACGGGACAACGCTGATGTAGATGAACATCCCAACGCACAGCAGCACAATCGACGGCTGGATGGTGAACACGCTGGAGATGATCCAGATGACGATGTTGGCGGCGAACATCGCGAAGAGTGGATTCTTCCCCAAGCCGAATTTGGCGATGAACAACCCGCCGACGATGAATCCGCAACTGAGGATCGCCCACAGCACGCCCCAGACTTCCACCGAAACCAGCGACAGCCCGTAGGCGTCCATCAAGCCCATGAAGACGCCACCCAGAAAGTTGTTGAAGGTGCTGAAGAAGATCAGCGCGATCAACCCAGGGACAGCGGTGACAACTGCCAGCGTGCCGCGCAGGTCAAGTTTGGGAGGTTGACCTTCCAAATGAACGATCTCTTTTTCCGGGATTTCCGTGAAGAAGAGGTGCGCAATCGAAAGAGCCATCACAACAATGGCAAGGATCAGGACGAGGTACATACCTGAATGCGCCACCAGGAATCCGCTGATGGCGGAGGTGATGAGAAAGATGACGCCCGTGGTCGTGCCGACGAGTCCGTTTGCCTTGTCACGCGAGTCTTCGGGGATTAGGATGCTGACCAGAGTCGGCAGGGCAATCCCGCGGATGTTGCCCGCGATGACCCCAAGGAGAAGGAGCGAGAAAAACATCCACAATGTGGGGCTGGTGGCGTCCTTCCATGTTTCGGCTGGCACGCCGAGATAGAACACGAACCCGACAGCATAAATCACCAGTGAGACGAAGCCCGAAACAATCATCACGGTCTTCTTCCTGTGATGGTCCACAAGATTCCCAAACCAGATGCCCGAAACCGCCCCCGCCACCAGATAAATCCCCGACACAACGGAAGTCGCCGTGACCGATTTCGTTTCAAGGTAGATAAAGAAAATCATCGCAAACCAGACCGTCATGTTGGTGACGCTGGCAAGCAGGGTATTGGCAAGTATTTGATAAAAGATTCTCATTCGAATCGTTACCTGTAAAAATTATGCGCTGGCAAAGAGGCGCGAGATCAATCCTCAACTTACCGCTTTCTTTACAAGTTCGATGATCTGCGCCTCTTCGACGGTGGTCAACTTGATCAGCGCGAAGGATGTCGCCCACATATTCCCGTCGTCGAGTCTTGCATCAGGTTGGAAGCCGAAGGTTGCATATCTCACGTTGAACTTGCCCGCTGCCTGGAAAAAGCAAATCACCTTGCCGTCCTTGTCCGCATAGGCGGGCATCCCATACCAAGTCTTCGGCATGAGTTCGGGCGCGGCGGCTGTGACGAGTTCGTGAATCCGCTTGGCAATGGTGTTGTCCGATCCCTTCATCTGCGCGATGGCTGCCAGCGCGGCTTTTTCGCCTTCCTCCCTGTTTTTACTTGCGCGCGCTTCTGCTTTCATCTCCTGGGCGCGAGCCTTCATCGCGGCTTTTTCTTCGGCGGTAAATCCTTGTTCGGTTTTCTTTGTAGTCATGGAAATCTCCTTACTTGCCGTCGTGCGCCTTCTGCAAATCGGCAACGATAATTTTCTGCATCTTGAGCATGGCATCCATCACCCGCTGTGACTTCACGGGGTCGGGGTCGCCCATCAACTCGGTCAACTGCCTGGGGACAATCTGCCAGGATAGACCGTACTTGTCCTTGAGCCAGCCACATTGGGATTCTTCTCCGCCGTCTGCGGTGAGCGCATCCCAAAAATAATCCACCTCGGCTTGATCCGCGCAATCGACATACATCGAGACCGCCTCGTTGAATTTGAATTGAGGGCCCGCGTTCAGTCCCATGAATTCCTG
>DAOUAS010000061.1:0-2905 GCA_034433295.1 Anaerolineales bacterium
GACCATATTCACCTGCCAATACTCATGGATGTTCAACCTTTTATAACGCAAAGGGGGAAGAGGTGGAAAGGTGTTATAACGTCTGGATTAAGTGTGCCAAAAATATGTGCTCATGCCGACCTGATTGTAGCGCACCAACCAAACCCACCTTGGTCAATCCGGAGGATGGGGCGGATCCCGGTAATAAAGCGAGGTTTTTTGCTTCCCAAAAACCTGTGCAAAACCTGTGCAACGTGTTATAATCCTGATAATAACAGTGAAAAAATGGAACAAGGAATGCAGTTATGGCACAACAAAACCAACTTAAATTCAACGACCCCGCGCCGGATGTGAGTCTGCTTGGTGTGGATGGCAAGCCTGTGCAACTCTCCTCGCTTTGGAAGGAGAAGCCGCTGGTGCTTTCATTCACCCGCCACTTTGGGTGTCCGCAATGCAAGGAGATGGTGGATCAACTGGTGGATTCGCATCAGTCCCTGCTGGAAAGGGGGTTGGGACTGGCCATCGTTTCCCACGCTTCGGCGGAGGCGGCGAAACAATTCTGCGAACAGCGGGCTTCGGGCATCACCTGCCTTGCCGACCCGGAACGCGCCGCCTATCACGCCTACGGTTTATATCAGGGGAGTTTCTGGCAGACCCTGCTCTCGCCCCGTATCTGGGCATCTGGTCGCAGGCTGGCGCAAACGAAAGGTTACAAGCCCGAAGTGCCGCCTCCCGGTCAGGACGCGTACCAGATGTCGGGTGTCTTCATCATCGGCACGGACGGGCGAATCCGTCTGCCGTATTATTACGAAGACATTGCCGACCATCCGCCGGTGGATTTGATTTTGCACGGCATCATGGGCGCCAATTGGGACAAGCCCTACGATGCCAGTCCGCTCGCCTAGCCGACAAGGGAAATTACAATGAGAAGTTTTTTTCTTGCAACCTATTTAGCCGTAAAGGAAGTCTTCCGCAACAAGGGACGTTTCTTGCTCGTCGCGCTGGTCATCGCCTTGATCACCATGCTGGTCTTGTTCATCGCCGCGCTCGGCGAGGGACTTTCGAATGCCAATCGTCAATATGTGGCAAACCTCGACGCGCAGTTGATCGTCTTTTTGGAGAAATCCGATTTCCTGATAAACCCCAGCCGCCTCGACACAAACACGGTGAAGTCTGTCCGCCGGGTGGAAGGGGTGGCGGATGCGGGACCGATTTATATTTCAAACACGGAAATCGTCTCCCTGCCCGAGCCGCTCAAAATCTCGATGCTGGGCGCGGAAGCCGAACGTCCCGGCATGCCCCCGCTTTTGGAGGGACGTTACTTTCGCGGCGGCGCGGCGCGCGAAGCCGTCATGGATATGAGCGTTGTCGAGCGTACCAATCTCAAGATTGGCGATGAAATCGAAATCCGCTCCACGCAGGGAACCGAGGATGAATTCTACACCTTGGAGATCGTCGGGCTTGTGGGTGAACAGGCGTATTCCTTCCAGCCGACCATCTTCGTTCCTGCCTCCACCTGGGAGTTGATGCGACCCCAGCCTGAGTCTGACCTGAACGACGACACGCCCTACCCGAATATTATCGCGGTCAAGTTGGAGAATCCATCGCAGACCGGGGAAATGAGTCGTCGTTTGACCGAGCAGGTTTCCAACATCGAAGTGGCGGACATCCCGACCACCATCGAGAACATCCCCGGTTACACCGCCCAGCAGGGGACGGTTCAGACACAGGGCGTTTTCACCCTGCTCATCGGTATTCTGGTCATCGGCGGATTTTTCCAGATTCAAATTTTGCAGAAGGTCCCGCAAATTGGCGTGCTGAAAGCCATCGGTTCGTCCAACGGCGTGGTTGGGCTTGCGGCGGTGATTCAAATTATCGTGGTGACGGCCCTCGGCGTGGGCATTGGCGGCGGTTTGACCTATTTCCTGTCGTTGGGTTTCCCGCCCACCATCCCGCTGGAGTTCAATGGCACGCGCTCCCTGCTTGCAATTATCCTGTTGTTGTTGATCGGTCCGCTGGGCGGCATGGTCTCGATCATTTACGCCGTCCGCATCGAGCCGTTGAAGGCATTGAGGTTAGGGTAAATATGAATTCAGTTGCTTTGGAAGTTCGTGATTTGGTCAAGACATTTTCGTTGGATGGCACGACCATCAACGCGGTGGACGGGGTTTCGTTTCAGGTGAAGTCCGGCGAGTTTGTGGCGCTGGTTGGTCCCAGCGGGTCGGGCAAGACCACCATGCTTTCCATCCTTGCCGCTTTGCTCACCCCCACCAGCGGACAGGTGTTGATCGACGGGCAGGATTTGGCGCAGATGAACGAGAAAAAGCGCGTGAAATTGCGCCGCGAGAAGATTGGTTTTACGTTTCAGTCTAATAATCTCATCCCGTATCTCAGCGCGCGGGAAAACGTGGAGTTCATGCTTCGCCTGAACGGAAAACTCAACCGCGCCGGGAAACTCCGCTCGGATGAATTACTTGCGCGGCTTGGGTTGGCAGACCGCCTCCACAATCTGCCCGCTCAAATGTCCGGCGGACAGCAGCAGCGTGTGGCAATTGCCCGGGCTTTGATTCACAATCCCGCCGTGGTGCTGGCAGATGAACCCACCGCCTCACTCGATACCGAACGCGCTTTTCAGGTCGTCGAAACCTTTGCCCACCTCATCCACGAGAATGACCGCGCGGGAATCATGGTCACGCACGACCTGCGCATGTGCCAATACGTTGACCGCGTCCTGCAAATGCAGGATGGAAAACTGGTGAGGGTCTACGAAACAAAAGACGAAATCATGGAACTGGCGCGGGGGACGGTGAAGCACTAGGGTGTGTATGCAAAATCCTTTATGAGTGTCATTCTGAGGAGCGAAGCGACGAAGAAACCCGGATTTTGCTCGAAAACACCCTGAAAACGAGACTCTTCGCTGACCCTT
>DAOUAS010000062.1:0-32388 GCA_034433295.1 Anaerolineales bacterium
GGCTGATTTATAAGGATCGGGCGGAGTGGATTCGCATTGAATGTGACCCAATTATCGATTTGGGCATGTTCGAAAAAGTCCAAAGGCGCATGAAACATAATAAAACATATGTCAGAAAACATCCCGCCCGTACATATTTATTGAGTGGCATGGTGATTTGTTCCGAATGTCAACGCCCTTATCTGGCACAAACTGCCAAGGCAAACAAGAATCGACGAAAGAACGAAGCGCAGGCGTATCGTCATCGAATTATTGCCGGTCACTGCATGAATAAACAAATATCAGCCCGTGTTCTGGAGCCGATAGTCTGGGAAAAAATCCTCGAAATATTGCTAAATCCAGCCTCCCTTATTGAGGGATATAAACAGTCCCTTGAATTACAGAGGGAGAGTCAATCCAGGAAAATCTCACAGATTGAGATACTGGAACGTGCCTTGGTCAAAGTAAAGCAAAAAAGACAAAATCTTAACAACGCATACCTTGACCCTGACATTCAGATGTCAAAGTCAGAATATCTGGATCAAAAGGTCCAGATGGACGAGGAAGCTCAAATGATTGAGAATGATCTCGAAAATCTACGCAATGACATTGCTGACATACCAGAAGAACCCACCGTGGAGGCGTTGGAGAATTTTGCTACTCAAATTACAGAGGAGTTATTCGCCGAGGAAGAAATATCTTTGGAGAAAAAACGTCAACTTTTGGAAATGTTACATACAAAAGTTATCCTTCACCCCGATGGAGGCGTTGGTCTTGATGGTTGGTTTAATGTTCCAGAGGCTGGTGGTTTATTGGACACATCATCAGCACGTTATGACCACCGGCCGCCGCCACTTCGAGGGCTCTTTTTACATGTTCCTGTCCTTTGACTTCGCTAAAGTCTGTGGGGATGAAAAGCGGCTCGAGTGGATCGCCTGCGGGAAGATAAGGCTCAATGGGGGAGCGACCAGATAAATAGTTGTAAAGGTCGGCAAGCGTTTTAACCGGGATAATCTCCAGGTCTGGAATCAAAGCCGCTTCGGGCGCATCCACTTCGGGGACGAACATCCGCTTGAAGCCGTTGGCGCGCGCGGCAGCGGCCATGGGCAAAACTCCGCGCGTGTGACGGACGATTCCATCCAGCGAAAGTTCACCAATAACCATCGTGCCTTCGATGGAATCGTGCGGAAGAAAACCCGCAAGGACGATGACGCCCAGCGCGATGGGCAGGTCATACGCAGGACCTTCCTTGCGTACGGATGCCGGCGCAAGATTGACCACAATTCGGTGACGGGGAAAATGCAAGCCCGCATTCTTGACTGCGGTCTGCACGCGCTCGCGGCTCTCTTGAACGGCGGCGTCAGGCAAGCCAACGATCGTCATGCCGGGAAGCCCATTGGTGTAATCCACTTCGACTTCGACGATAACACCATCAAGTCCCACTACGGCACAGGAGTAGATACGGGATAGCATGGGTTTATTTTACATGATAATGAAGTTCGTGCGTCAAGATATAATCCCGGCATGGAAAATCGGAAACAGCCCTTCTGGACTCGCAACTTATCCATCCTGCGCGGATAAGTCGTCGCTTCACTTCTGTATTTCTGTGGATTTCGACATTTGGGAAATGATTGGGAATTTCCTGCCAACATTGATCTGCGATTTTACCGAGCTTGTTCAACCGCATCTCCCCGTTGACAATCTCCCCGAACAAAGCCTCCCTCCGCCACGTGACCATCGTGACGAAATACGCGCCCGCCTGGGTGTAATCAAATCCCTGCAAGCGGACGGATCGCCTGTGATGAATTTTGGGGTCGAATTTGGGCATTGATCACCCTCATTGTAGGGGCGGGGTCCTCCCGCCCTTGTAATCGTCGAAAATGATTGGACACGGAGACTACGCCCCTAATCCCCAATCTCATCCACCCGCCAGACCTCTTCGCCGATCAACTTCTTGAGTCGCGCCAGCAGTTCGGGACAGATGCGCGTGGTGTCGTTGGGGAAATCGATCAGATAGCCCTTGTTATTCTCGAAAATCTGGAAGCTGAACTTGTCCCGTCCGTGCTGGGCGGTGAGCAGTCCGTGCAGGGTCTTGATGCGGCGCTTGTCGCGTTCGTGGTCGCCCGTGGAACGCAGGGTGATGGTCAACTGGCGCGGGGGATGTTCCTTGTCCTTGTTTTCCTTCGCCAGCGGCACATACATCGAAGGGCGTTCGGGCGCCTCGATGTCCGCCAGCGCGGCGACGGCGCGAGTCACAAGCGGCGGGGTGACAGGCTCATTCTTCTTGAACTTCGGTTCGGGCTTGGCGGCAATCGCGGCATCCTCGAAGGACGGCTGCCATTCCGTGTCCCAGCCATCGGGGAAGTTGTCAGGCGGCGGGGGCATATCATCACCGCCCTCGCTCCCCCCAAATTCCCCGGGAATTTGGGGGGATGACAGGGGGGGAACATAAGCAGGAGCCACTTCGTTTACTTGTTTGTTCGTCTGTTCGTTGACTCGCTGACTCTTTGAATCGCTGACTCGTTGATTCGCTGTTCCGTTCCCATTCCCGTTCACCGACTTGTAATTGAGCGGCTTCACAGGCGCGGGCGGCGTATTGTCGTTTACTTCATCCACCACTGCTGACGTGACCTTGATCTCCGTCTCGACTTCGTCCACGAGAATCTTGGCAGGCGGGTTGGCGTTATCCACCTTGCCCTTGACGATGACGATTCGTCCAACGGTCATCTTGTCGCTGAACTTGGTCCACGTCTTTGGGAACATCACCAACTCGATGGTTCCCTGAATGTCCTCGATGGTGACGAATCCCATCGGCTTGCCCGTCTTGGTGGTGTACGGGCGGACGACGGTGATCAAACCCGCCACACGGACCTTTTCCTCATGTGCGGCTTCGGACAACTGTCCCGAAAAATAGCTGACGATCTGCGCCAGCGTCGCCTGGTGTTCGTTGAGCGGATGATCGGTGATGTACAAGCCGATGAGTTCCCGCTCCCAGTTGAGCATCTCGCGCTTGTCCACGTCCTTGACTTCGGGCAGGTGGATTTCCTCCACGATGCCTGTCGCCGCGCCGAAGAGACTCATCTGCCCCGCATCCGCCGCACGGAAGTGAGCGCTGCTGATCGCCACAATGCGGTCGAGCGACGCGAGCAGCGAGGCGCGGTTTCCAAACGAATCCAGCGCCCCGACTTTGATGAGGCATTCCAGTGAACGCTTGCCAACCGTGCGAAGGTCAACACGACGAGCAAAGTCATTGAGGTCGCTGAATTTTCCGCTGGCGATTCTCTCTTCGATGATGGGCTGGACGGAATTTTCTCCGACATTCTTGATGGCTCCCATCCCAAAGCGGATGTGGGGCTGGGCTTGCCCTGAGCCTGTCGAAGGGTCGACGTCTTCGATGCTGAAATCCCACTCCGAGGCGTTGACATCGGGCTGCAAGACTGGCACGCCCATCGTCCGCGCATCCGCGATGTAATAGGCGACCTTCTCCGTCTGGCTTGCCGAAGCCGACATGAGCGCGGTCATGTACTCAGCGGGATAATGTGCTTTGAGATAAGCGGTTTGAACGGCGATCACGCCGTAGTCTGCCGCATGAGATTTGTTGAACCCATACCTCGCGAACTCTTCCCAGTCCGAGTAAATCGCGTCGGCGGTGGATTGTTCCATGCCTTTTTCGACAGCACCCTTCACAAACTTGGCGCGGTGTTTTTCGATTTCCTCTTTCTTCTTCTTGGAAATCGCCTTGCGGAGTTCATCCGACTCGGAGGGCGTGTATCCCGCCAATTCGACGGCGGCGCGCATCAACTGTTCCTGATAGACGGGGATGCCGTAGGTATCCTGAAAGATGGGCGCCATCGAAGGATGACGATATTCCACTTCGGCTTCGCCGTGCATGCGCGCGATGTAATCGGGGATGAACTGCATGGGACCAGGGCGATACAACGCCACCATCGCGATGATGTTGTCGAGGTTCTTCGGCTTCATCTGGACCAGCCAGCGGGTCATTCCTCCGCCTTCGACCTGAAAGACGCCAGCAGTTTGTCCTGCGCCCATCAATTCAAATGATTTTGGATCATCAATCGGAATGTTGCTCAAATCGAGTTTGATTCCGTGCCGCTTCTCGATCAGGTCGCAGGCGCGAGCCATCACTGTCAGCGTGATGAGACCGAGGAAGTCCACCTTCAACATGCCAAGCGAGTCGAGAATGCCCATTTCAAACTGGGTCACAGACTTGATGGGCGTTTCCTCCGAACCAGAGGTGGGACGATGCAGGGGTAGGTAATCCACAATCGACTTGTCCGAGATGACCACGCCCGCCGCGTGCGTGCCAGCGTTGCGGACGGTTCCCTCCATCTTCGCCGCAACATCGATCACCTCATGCATTTGGGGATTCTTGTCGTAGATTTCCTTGAACTCGGGAATCGCCATGGCATCTTCCATGGTGGTGTTGCGACCTGAAACGAAGGGGATCAGTTTCGCAGTGCGATCCACTTCGGGCAGCGGCACCTCCATTACCCGTGCTACATCACGGATGGCGGCTTTCGCGCCCATCGTGCCGAAGGTGATGATCTGCGCCACCTTGTCCGAGCCGTATTTGTTCGAGCAATATTCCAGCATTTCGGAGCGGCGGTCGTCGCGGAAGTCGAGGTCGATGTCGGGCATGGAAACGCGCCCAGGGTTGAGGAAGCGCTCAAAAATCAGCGCATGTTCGAGCGGATCCACGCGGGTTATGTCGAGGGTGTAGGCAATGATGGAACCAGCCGCCGAACCGCGCGCGTTGTACCAAATCCCGTTTTCGCAGGCAAAGCGGCACAAGTCCCAAACGATGAGGAAGTAGGCGTCGAATCCCATCGTGTGAACGACGCTCAACTCATACTCGAGTCTTTCTTGAACCTTTTGGCTGGTGGCTTCACTCCCAAACTTTGTCGCCGCCCCAGCCTGACATAACTTGCGGAGGAAACTTTCTGCTGTTTCGCCGTCAGGGACGGGGAACTCAGGCAGGTGATATCCTTTGAATTCCAAGTCCACGTTGCAGCGTTCGGCGATGAGCAGGGTATTGCTCAAGGCTTCAGGGACTTCCGCAAAGATGCGACTCATCTCTTCGGGTGAACGCAGGTAGTATGAGTCGTCAGTCATCCGCATCCGCTCAGGGTCGTTGAGCGTGGAGTTGGTCTGGATGGCGAGCAGGATGTCCTGCAAACGCGCGTCATCCTGGTTGATGTAGTGCACGTCGTTTGTGGCGACATATCGCGCCGAGTAACGCGCGCCCAACTCCAAAAGTTTTTTATTGAGGTCGGTAATTTCCTTGATGTTGTGCTGTTGCAACTCGACGAAGAAGCGGTCCTTGCCGAAGACTTCCTGATACCAATCCCAGCGGCGCACAGCCTCCTGCGGATTCTCGTCCAGCAGCGCGCGCGGAATCTCGGCAGACATGCAGCCCGAAGTGCAGATCAATCCCTCGGAGTGGGCGGCGAGGAAATCGTGGTCGATGCGCGGGTAATAATAGAAGCCGTCCATTTGAGCGGCAGACGCGATCTTCAACAGGTTGCGGTAGCCCGTGTCGTTTTCCGCAAGCAAAAGCAGGTGCGACGAGGTACGGTCAAGTTTGGAATCCCTGTCCCTCATGCCGCGCGCTGCCATGTAAGTTTCCAACCCGATGATGGGTTTCACGCCTTCGGATTTGGCGGCTTTGTAGAAATCGATCACCCCGAACATCGTCCCGTGGTCGGTGATGGCGACCGAGTCCATGTTCATCTCTTTGACGCGTTTGACCAGCTTCTTGATGTTCGAGAAGCCGTCGAGCAGGGAATATTCAGTATGGACGTGGAGGTGGGCAAAAGGCATGTTGGGTAATTGGCAACTGGAAATTAAGGGGTGAAAAAGATTATAGCACGCATGTTCAAGAATAAATCAAACGGGATGCTTAAAAAATTGATTTCCCGGATAAAATAAAATATGGTGTTGAAATATTATGTGACCGAAAAAGTAAGATAATCCGGGTAGTCAACAATGTCAGCCATACCCATCAGCAAAACCAAGATCATTCCTCCACGCCGCCGCGCGGAATTACTCTCGCGAAAACGGTTGCTGGATGTTCTTTTCGATTCCCTGGATAGACGGTTGACCCTGGTTTCGGCTCCCGCCGGTTATGGCAAGACCTCCCTCCTGATCGATTTTGCCGCGCAAAGCGAACTGCCCTGCTGCTGGCTAACCCTGGATGAACTGGACCGCGAACCCCAGCGCTTTATTGCCTATGTGATCGCAGCAATGGCAGAGCGTTTTCCTGCTTTCGGTGGGCAATCTCTGTCCATGCTAGGCAGCCTGATTTCGCTCGAACCGGAGGACATGGAAAGGGTGTTGGTCACGCTGGTCAACGAGACCTATGAGCAAATTCACGAGCATTTCATCCTGATACTGGACGATTTTCACCTGGTGGACGATGTCCAGCCCATCCAGGGTTTCCTGAATCGTTTTATCCAACTGGCAGATGAAAATTGTCACCTCGTCATCTCGTCACGAATCCTGACCAGCCTGCCGGATCTGCCTTTAATGGTGGCGCGTGAACAAGTCAGCGGGTTGAGTTTTTCCGATCTCGCCTTTCATGCCGATGAACTGCAGTCCTTACTGGTTCAAAATAACAAACGACACATCTCAGACGATGAAGCCCAAAGGATGATCGAACAAACCGAAGGCTGGATCACCGGCTTGCAATTCTCCGGGATGGGCGGCGAGTTGGTGAAATCGGTATCAAAAACAGGCATAGGGCTGTTCGACTTCCTCGGGCAGCAGGTGCTTGGACGCCAGTCTCCCGCCATGCAAGATTTTCTCCTTAGAACATCCCTGTTGGAAGAGTTCGATGCGTCGCTATGTCAGACTGTGCTGTCACCGCTATATCCGGAACCGCAAAACTGGCAGGCGTGGATCAATACTGTCGTGCAAAACAACCTCTTTGTCCTGCCGGTTGGAGCGGATGGGAGATGGCTGCGTTATCATCATCTCTTCCGCGATTTTCTGAGGGGCCACTTCGAGCAGTTGCACGCCAGCGAGGTCAAACCCATTCTCCTGCGCCTGGGACAGGCCTATGAAGAGTTTGGCGAATGGGAAAAAGCGCATCACATTTATAAAAAATTGAATGACGATGAAATCCTCGCGCAGATGATCGAACGGGCGTCGACCTCCATGTTGAAGCGCGCGCTCGTTACACTTGAATCATGGCTTGGGGAACTGCATCCATCCATACTACGGAAACGTCCCGGACTGCTGTCGATCCGTGGCGCGATCACTTATATGAAGGGTAACCTGCATGAAGGGGTAAATCTGCTGGACCAAGCAGCGCAGGCCTTTCGCTCCACAGGGGACGTTGCAGGACTTACCCTGACTCTCGTAAGGCGTGGAGTTGCACATCGTTTCCTGGGCAATTATGAAGCGGCATTGTCCGATGCCAATGAAACCATCGAGTTGACGGAGACCAGGGATGATTTGCAGCCGCTTTATGCGGAAGCCCTGCGCGTAAAAGGGCTGGTCCTGTTTCGTTTGGGACAATCCCGACAGGCGCTGGATTTTTTGGAACACTCGCTGCAGTTGTATACCTACCTGAACGACACATCCAGTATCCCCATTCTATTTATGGAAACAGGCATGGTTTATCAGGCAATCGGCAACTACGTGGAGGCTGGAATCGCCTATGAGAAGGCGCTCCAGATTTGGCGTCAAGATGGTAATCTGTCGTGGCAGTCCAATTTATTGAATAATCTTGGAATTTTGCGGCAATTTCAAGGCGAGTACGAAAAGGCGTCTCTGGCTTTTGAGGAGGGACTCATATGCGCCCAACGCAGCGCATATACCCGCATGGAATCTTTGATCGTCATTGCGCTGGGAGATTTGTTCACCGAGATAGAGGGTTTTGATGTCGCCCATCTGAATTATCGCCATGCGGAACAGGTTGTCCATGAGTTGAACGACCGTTTCCTTTTATTCTATCTGGAGATGGCCCAGGCAATTTTGATGATGTTGCAAAATAAAATCAAGGAAGCGGATCACCTTGTAAAAGACGCGAATGTACGATTCCAGTTGGACAACTCCCTTTATGAGCGTGGATTGTTCAACTTCATCCTGGGGCGTCTCTCTCTCATGAAAGGGGATCCATCCCGGGCGATCGAAGAATTGGAAGAGGCGGGACGGTGTTTTTCAGAGGATGGGCGGAAAATGGAAAGCGACGCCAATAGCGTCTGGCTTGCCGCATCCCACCACCGGGCAAAAAACAGTTCAACCGTCAGGGAAATAATAAGGGCGCTTTTAGGCGAACGTGGACAATCTTCGCATGGAATACTGGTGGCAGTCCATCAAGCGCAGCAATGGCTGGATGGACTGCAAAAAGATGCCGAAATCGGGCGTGTGGTCGGCGACCTCCTGACGCGTGCCAGCCGCATGGCCGAAAAAATGCCGGCCACCCGCCGCCATTTGCGCCGCGCGGCGCATGTTGTGCAAGTCCCCAATCCTCATTTGATCATTCGCGCATTTGGAAAGGCTTCCGTCAGTGTTGGGGGCAAATTGCTCACCCTTTCGGACTGGCAAACCCAGTCGGTTCGCGACCTGTTTTTCTTCTTCCTCACCAGAGAAAAACCGCTCACCCGCGAACAGATCGGAGTTGTCCTTTGGCCGGATGTGGATGAGCCGCAAAAGTTAAAACTGCGCTTCAAGAATGATATCTACCGCCTGCGAAGGGCTGTCGGGCAGGATGTCATCACCTACGAGGACATCCTTTATAGTTTCAACCGCAATCTCGATTTTGAGTATGATGTCGAAGCCTTTGAATCATTCCTGACGCGGGCAAAATCGGCCAAGGGTGTCGAAGAGCAGATTGCATTATATAGAAAAGCCGTCGATCTTGTCGCCGGGCCTTTTCTCGATGATATTTATGCCGACTGGACGATTATCGAACGTGAGCGACTAGGCCAGGCTTATCTTGCGGCGCTTCAGACTTTGGCTGAATTACTGCAAAAACAGGCCCGGCCGGAGCAGGCTCTTGTCGCCTGTCAACGCGCGCTGGAATATGATCCCACTTTCGAGGCGGCATATTCCCTCTCCATGCAGGTTCATCACCGAATGGGTGACCGCGCCTCCGTAATCCGAACGTATCAGGCATGTACGGAGGCCCTGCAACGGCAAATCGGACTGCCCCCTTCAAAGGAAACGGAACAACTTTATCGCCGCCTGATCACATAACAAGAAACGGAGGAAACCTGAAAACATCCGTTTCCCCCAGCCTTGCTCGCAAAAGAATCAGCCTTTTTGAGGCTGATTCTTTTTTATTTTTGAAGCCTGTTTTGAAGCCTGTCTGTCAGTATTATTCGAGCATAAATAACCTGACCAAAAAGGATGCTGATCATGAAAAACACATTTGCCTCTCTTGTATTCTTTGCCCGAAAGATCGACCGCCAGCACATCCAACTTGCCCTGGTGATTTTATCCCTGGCGGCATTGGTTCTCGGCACCGGCGCCCCGCTCGAAGGCGGCGGCGTTGGACGATAGATTCGCGCGACCATACATAAGGATATTCATCATGAAAAACACATTTGCCTCCCTTGTATTCTTTGCCCGAAAGATCAACCGCCAGCATATCCAACTCGTCCTGGTGATTTTATCTCTGGCGGCATTGGTTCTCGGCACCGGCGCTCCGCTCGAAGGCGGCGGCGTTGGCAGATAAGGACCCATGGTTCTTCTGCTGGCAATTGCTGGCGGGTTATTGGCAGGGCTGATCTGGGCACGCTGGAGTAAAAAGCCCTACCATTCCCCTAACCTACAGCACCTCTGGCTGGCATTCGCAGCCTTTCTACCCCAGTTCATCGTAGTCTTCCTGCCTTTCACTCGCAAACTTTTCCCCGATTGGCTTGCCGCTGTTCTTTTGACCTCTTCACAAATTTTGTTACTGGCGTTTGCCTGGATAAACCGCCGCTTGATCGGCATGGTCATCCTGCTTTGCGGAGCCGCGCTCAACTTCGCAGTGATGGCAGCCAACGGCGGTTTCATGCCCGTCAGCCCGCAGACCGCCAGCAGGTTAGTCCCGGAAGAGGTATTAGACAATTTCCCGATTGGAAGTCGAATCGGGCCGAAGGATATTCTCCTCCCTCCACAGAATACCCAGATCGAGTGGCTGTCGGATCGTTTTCTTCCGCCCACCTGGTTCCCATATCAGGCGGCGTTCAGCCTTGGTGATGTTTTTATCGCTCTGGGAATATTTTGGCTTCTTGCAAAGCCGCAGTCATCCATGCAGTTTATAAAGAAAGGTGTCCCCTTATGATCGCACCCATGATGTACCAAACCACATTATCCAGAAAATCTCCTTCGACAAGGCCG
Organism: Anaerolineales bacterium; assembly: GCA_034433295.1. Taxonomy (GTDB): domain Bacteria; phylum Chloroflexota; class Anaerolineae; order Anaerolineales; family Villigracilaceae; genus Villigracilis. The sequence continues at coordinate 10,333 of DAOUAS010000062.1, forward strand.
GGCATATCCTCCGGAATCAGCCGCGTTTTTGCGGCGGCTGTCGTCAACCGCCAATTTTGCGATATGTTGCTCCAGGACCCATCCATTGCCCTCCAAAAAGGTTATTTGGGAGAAGCATTTCCCTTGAGCAAGGAGGAAAAGGACTTAATCGTTTCCATCCAGGCGAATTCCCTGTCCGACCTCGCAAAACAGATCAACCGCACATTGTTGGACATTTCCTAAAACCGGCAAATCCTCGAACACCTTGGCAAATGCAACCAGCGTGTTCCACGATTGACTGACAATATGATTACCGACTTGTCATATCAAAACCCATCCCATTTCGATCAGAGGCTGGAGTATATGCTCCACGCCTTTAACGATTTAATCTTTATTGTCGACCAGGATGGCGTGATTCTCGAGCACAAATCGGGTAATCCCTTTCAGATCACCGATTTCCCTCTGAATTTTTTAAAGCGGAAACTACAGGACTTGTTGTCGGCCGACGCAAACCAGAAAATTGCCGCCGGGCTTCACGAACTTCGACGAAAAAAAAATGCCGTTCAGATTGAATTCTCCATTCCAACGCTTTCCGGAAAGAACTGGTACGAATCCCGGCTTGCGCCGACGTCGGACCGGCAGATTGTTGTGCTGATAAGGGATATCACCAGATATAAACAGTCCGAAGAAATAATGGAAACCCAATTGGAGCAGTTGGCAACCCTGCGCACCATTGACCTTGCCATCACCTCCGGCACGGACCTAAACCAGACCCTGTCCATGATCCTCGACTATGTCCAAAAGCACCTGCGGGTGGACGCAGCCTCTGTACTGCTTCTCAACATGCAGACCCAGCGCCTTGATTTTGCCGCAGGCGCCGGGTTTCGGACATCGGCACTGCGCCACACCCATCTACGGATTGGCGAAGGGCTGGCCGGGCAGGCGGTGCAGGAACGCGCGATCGTTCATATTGCCGACCTTAACAAAAATAAAACGGAATTATCACGTTCCTCGATTTTCAATGAAGAAAACTTCGTCGTATATTATGCCGTCCCCTTGATCGCCAGGAAACAAATGCTCGGCGTACTGGAAATATTCCATCGTTCTGCTCTTACCGCCGCACAGGAATGGGAAAATTTCCTGCACATTCTCGCCGGACAAGCCTCCATCGCCATAGACAACGCCATGATGTTAAAGGACCTCCAGCGTTCGAATGTCGAGCTGACTCTGGCATACGACAAAACAATCGACGGATGGTCGCGCGCACTCAATCTTCGGGACAAAGAAACCGAAGATCACACACGCCGGGTTACAGACCTGACCCTGCGCATGGCAAGACGTATGAAGATCCCCGAATCGGAACATATCCACATTCGGCGCGGTTCCACCCTGCACGACATAGGCAAGGTCGCCATTCCAGATCACATCCTCTTTAAACCCGCCGCGCTGACCGAAGAGGAAAAACTCATTATGCGGCGACATCCCTTGATCGCCGCAGAAATTCTCAAGCCGATTTCCTACCTTTCCCCCGCGTTGCCAATTCCGCGTTTTCATCACGAAAAATGGGACGGCAGCGGGTATCCTGATGGATTGAAGGGAGAGGACATTCCACTTGCGGCGCGTATCTTTGCCTTCGCCGATGTTTACGATGCCCTTACCTCCGACCGCCCATACCGCCCCGCATGGTCAAAAGCAGATGCCCTCAATTACATCGTTCAAAACTCGGGTTTGCATTTTGACCCCAAAATCACTCCTGAATTTATTAACATGATGACAAGATAACTGATGTCATGAAATGCACTGTATCGGTGGTCCGAGGGGAATGCTGATACCAAAGGGGTATTTTTTATGGCGCGCGCCGGAATTCCGGTGCGCGCCGTCATAACCCGCGCAAACGTCAAAAATGAATCAAGGCCTGCAACCCCGTACTGGCGGCTGTGTTTTTGTGTTCCCCCGCGCCAAATGGATCGCAGGAAACCTGAAAAAGAAACTTTTCATCATGCACGGATTCGTGGAGCCGAACGCCAACTTGTCCGTTATAATTACCCAAGAAAGACTGTGGTTCACCAGCAGAGGAAAAAATGGCAGAAAAAATCCTGATTATTGATGACGATGTCGATACCCTGAGACTTGTCGGATTGATGCTGCAGAGACAAGGGTACGATATCAGCGCCGCCTCGAACGGGACACAGGGGCTGACCAAAGCCTTCGAGGAACGCCCGGACCTGATCCTGTTGGATGTGATGATGCCCGACATGGACGGATACGAAGTTGCCCGCCGGCTCCGCAAGAATCCGACCACGTCTGCAATACCCATTTTGATGTTCACCGCAAAAACCCAATTGGACGACAAGGTGACAGGGTTTGAAGTGGGGGCGGACGATTACCTGACGAAACCCACACATCCCACAGAACTTCAGGCGCATGTCAAGGCGCTGCTGGCGCGCGCCCCACAAAAGGAAAAGGAACCGGAAAAAATCGTCACCGCCTTGCATGAACATCACGGTTATGTAATCGGCATAATTTCCGCGCGTGGCGGTTTGGGTGTCACCTCACTGGCAACCAATCTGGCGGCGGCAATCTACTCGCGCACGCAATCCGATGTCATTCTTGCCGAACTCATTCCCGGACAGGGTACGGTCGGGTTGGACTTTGGTTTCCAAAACCCAAATGGGCTGACGGAACTTCTACAGGGAACCGTCGCCGAGGTAACACGCGAAAAGGTCGAAACCCTGCTCTCGCCGCACAGTTCCGGCGTGAAATTCCTGCTCGCCTCCTCAAACCCACGCGACATGACCCTTTCCTTGCAAACACAAAACTATGAAGCGCTTGTTGCCCGCCTGGCCACGCTTGGGCGCTTCGTTATCCTGGATCTGGGAAATGGATTGCCCGCTTGTGTCCAAAAAATCCTGCCGATGTGCCATGAGTGCATTGTGGTGGTCGAGGGCGCGGCGAGCGCAATTCAACATACGCGGTATTTGCTCGATGACATTGCCGCCTTGAAGTTTGATCCTGCAAAGACCAGTGTGGTTTTGAACAACCGCACGCGCAGCGAATCACAGATGCAAATGTCGCAGGTACAGGAAAAACTCGGGCACGCCATCTCCATCACGCTCACACCGGCGCCGGAGGCATTCCAGCAGGCAATCAAACTACAAACACCGGCAGTGGTCTGTCAGCCCACCAACATGACATCCCAACAATTTTTGAAGATCGCGGATTCTATTATCGAGCGTGAAAAACAGCAATGACCCCCTTTGCGCCGAAAACGCAGTCTGCCATTGATTTTGCCGCCGACCTGTTTCGTCAAGCAAAACATGCTGTTGCGTTGACGGGCGCCGGACTTTCCACCCCATCAGGGATACCCGATTTTCGTTCCACCGGAACAGGTTTATGGTCGCGTGATGAGCCGATGGAGGTTGCTTCGCTCAGCACCTTTCGCACCGCGCCCGAACGTTTCTTTGAATGGTTTCGCCCGCTGGCGGGGCAAATATTCCATGCCCAGCCCAACCCGGCGCACATTTCGCTGGCAAAACTCGAAAAGGCGGGCCGCATATGTTCCATCATCACCCAAAACATAGACATGCTCCATCAAAAGGCGGGGTCGAAAACTGTGATCGAAATGCACGGAACCATGCAAACCTTGACGTGCACACAGTGTTATCATCGGGCGGAGGCTCAACTTCACCTGGACAATTTCATAGAAAATGGAAGAATTCCCCGCTGCCCGCGCTGTGAAAGAACCCTCAAGCCGGACGTGATTTTGTTCGGTGAACAATTGCCGCAAGCGGCCTGGTCCAAAGCCCAGCGGGAGGCGCGCGCCTGCGACCTGATGCTGGTGGCCGGATCATCTCTGGAAGTTCTGCCGGCTGCCGGGCTTCCCATGCAGGCGCTGGATCGAGGGGCGCACCTGATCATCGTGAACAATGCGCAAACATACCTTGACGTCCGCGCCGATGCGGTCTTCACTGAAGACGCGGCGGTGATTATTCCCGCGATTGCGGAGAAGGTGTTAAATGGCTGAAGTAAAAACCCAAAAACTGGATGGCTACCGCCGTTTGATCGACATTGCGCGCGACCTTGCCTCCACGCTCGATCTGGATATTTTGCTTTCGCGAATCGTCCACGCTGCGGCGGAGATCAGCGGCGCGGAGGCCGCCTCCATTTTGCTGTTCGACGATACTTCGCGGCAGTTGTACTTTCAAGTGGCCACCAACATGGATGAGTCTACGCGGCGCGGCATTGTCGTCCCTTTGGAAGGCAGCATCGCGGGCTGGATTGTGAACAACCGTCAGACGGTGCGAATCACCAACGTGCACAATGACCCCCGCTTTTTCGCAAACGTGGAACAGACAACCGGCTTCTCCACCGAGTCGATCCTGGGAATTCCCCTCGTTACCAAGAATAAGATTGTCGGCGTATTGGAGGCCTTGAACAAACCCAAGGGGAAGTTTACCGACGCAGATGAATCGATGCTGCTCGTCCTGGGCGCGCAGGCCGCGGTCGCAATCGAAAACGCGCGCCTATTCCAGCAATCCGACCTGATTTCGGAGTTTGTCCATGAATTGCGCACTCCGTTATCCTCCCTCAGCACTGCAACCTACCTGCTCCTGAGACCAGAAATGTCGCAGGAACAGCGCGACCAGATCGTAAACAACATTCATACCGAAACGATGCGGCTCAACTCGCTGGCCTCCTCCTTCCTCGACCTGGCAAGGCTCGAGTCGGGGCGCGTGCAATTCCGCAAGACGCGCTTCAGCGTCGCCGACCTGTTCTACGAATGCAAGGACGTGATGTCCACCAAAGCCCAGGAGAACAACATCCAGATCAGGGTGGAATCGCCGGAAGGAATGCCCCTGCTCGACGCGGACCGCGACAAAATCAAACAAGTGTTGTTGAATTTATTGAGCAATGCCATCAAGTATAACCGTCCCAATGGGACCGTCATGCTGCGAGCCGAGTCGGTCGAGAAGGAAATCGTCCTCTACATTCAGGATACCGGGCTGGGAATCCCGGATGAGGCCCTGCCGCATTTGTTCGAAAAGTTCTTCCGTGTGCGCGAGCATGAGACCCGCGCGGCTGGAACCGGTCTGGGACTCTCCATCTGCAAGCAAATCGTTCAGGGACATGGCGGGCGCATCGAAGTCAAGAGCAAGATTGGCGTCGGAACGGTTTTCTCGGTGTTCCTTTCCTACGCCGGCAAACTTCAATCCCGTTCCGAGGAAGCCGGCGGGTCGAAAAACCGGGCGGAAAAACAATGATTTGACTTTTTTGTCTGAAAATTGTACACTAGGCAAAGTTAATTCCCATCATTTATCATCGTTGGAGGAAGAAGATGGCTCAATTTCAATTTGTAATGCGGTCGGGACCTACGCCGGGCGAGACCTTCCCCCTGGAGGGAGATCAACTGATCATTGGACGCGATCCATCCAACACCATCGCAATCAATGACGCCGAAATCTCGCGCAAACATTCCCGTCTTACATTTCAGGGCGGCAAGCATGTGATCGAGGACCTTGGCTCGACCAATGGAACATTCGTCAACGGTCAGCGCCTTGCCGGTCCGGTTGTTCTCAAACCCGGCGATGTGGTTTCTCTTGGCGAGCAGATCGTGTTGATGTACGATGCGCTCAACATGGATCCCGGCGCGACGATTGCCTCTCCCCGCGCCGTAGCGCGGATGGTTCCGCCGCCAGTACAGCAACAGCCCGTTGCCCAACCCGTTCAAACCCCTTCCCCCGCCTATTCGAGTGCGCCCGCCGGAAAAACAAACCTGATTCCGTTCTTCATTGGCGGCGGCGTTCTTCTGTTCATCTGCATGTGTATTGCGTTCTTCGTCTGGGTCGACGCCACGTACCGCTGGTGTGTCTTCTTCCCCTTCCTTTCAGGTTGTTGATTTCGAATTTCGCGCAAACCCGCGGGTTTCAACTCGCGGGTTTTTTGTTTTATGTTGTAAAATCATTCATCTTTGATAGAATCAAATCGCAGGGATTTCGACTTCGGAATTCCCGTTCGAGAATGGAATTGTTTTCATGACCCAGCCACAAACCCCGATCTCCCCCTCCTGGGGCACAAACACAAAACTGGTCGTCGCGCTCACCATTGTGGTGATCGTCGGCGCGCTGCTGGTCAGATTCCAGTTTGTGATCTCGCCATTGTTGATTGCGCTCATGCTGTCCTATCTGTTTTACCCGGTGGCCAGTCTCCTTCAACGCCGGGCGCGTTTCTCCTGGGGCATGGCTGTCGGCGCAATCTACCTTGTGATCATCCTTCTTCTGCTTGGAGGACTGACCGCCGGCGGCGTGGGATTGGTGCAACAGATTCAAAGCCTCATCGTCATCCTGCAGAAGTCGGTGGCAAACCTGCCGCAGTTGATCGAACAGGCATCCAGCAGGGTCTATGAGTTCGGTCCGTTCAAATTCGATTTTCGCGCGCTGGACCTGCAAGACATCAGCCGTCAGGTACTTGGAATGGTACAGCCTTTATTAAGCCAAACCGGCACGCTGCTCAGCACATTAGCCGGTGGCGCGGCGAATTTCATAGGCTGGACATTCTTCGTGATCTTCGTTTCGTACTTCGTGCTTGTCGAAAGCGGCGGCATGCGCGGACAGATCGTCCCGCTCGATTTTCCCGGTTACACCCATGATTTCGAACGACTGACCCGCGAACTGGGCCGCATTTGGAATGCCTTCCTGCGCGGACAAATCAGCCTCTTCTTCCTCGCCTTCATCGTCTATTCCATCGTCCTCGGCGTTTTGGGAGTGCATTACGCAATTGGACTTGCCTTCGTGGCCGGGCTGGCCCGTTTTGTTCCCTATGTTGGTCCGGCAGTCAATTGGACGGCGCTCTTCCTGATTTCATATTTTCAGGCGTATAAGTTATTTGGGCTGTCGCCATTCTATTATGCCCTGCTTGTGCTGATCATTGCGCTGTTGATCGACCAAGTATTCGACAACATCGTCTCCCCGCGCATTCTTTCGGATACGCTCAAAGTACATCCGGCGGCCGTCCTCGTGGCTGCCATCGTGGCGGCGAACTTGTTTGGGTTGCTTGGGGTTGTCGTTGCGGCGCCCATCCTTGCCACCGTCATACTTTTGTGGAAATACGTCATGAAAAAAATGCTGGACGTGAATCCATGGGCTGAAGAGGAAATCCGCCAGCCGCCTCCCCCGCCCGGTTCACGGGTTTTTGCCTCGATTCGCCGTTTCCTGCGCAGACTTATCCAAAAGCGCGGCAGGGGAAGTAATCGATCCTGAAATCGTCTTTCTTCATTGCCCAATCCAAGAGGAGAATTTATGAACAATAATAACCACGAGCCACGCACAGTCACCATCGCCGAAACCGAGAATTTTATCGTCTGGAAGGCGGAGGAACTCGACGGGGAAACCACCTACCACTTCGAACTGGGACGCGCCACCATTCACTTTTTCCAGGAGGAATGGGACGAATTCCTTGATTTCACCGGCGAAATCGACCAGGTTGCCCCCGATGAAAACGGATTCCGCACCCTCGAATTCGACAACGTGGATGTCTGGCTCGACGGGGACGACTGGTCCGAGTTTTGCACACTGGCACAACAAGTGAACGAAGGACGCCGCAAATAAAGAGGTCTTTGGATGAAAATATTGCAATTTCTTTTTCGGGCTGGAGTTAGCTTGTTCGTCGCATTTATCGCCAGCGCTTCCTCGGCGGTGATTTTCTTCGGCTATTCACATTACAGAAACACCATAGACCGCGTCTTTCTGATTGCCGTTCCCACACTTGCCATCGGATTTCTGCTCTTCGATTCATTTCCACGGTTTTGGGCATGGTTCCGTCAGAGACGGTTTTCCGTGCTGGCAGTGTTTGGGGTTCTGGCAACCCTGGCGGCGGTTCAGTTTTCCCTGCCATACGTCATTTCACGGGTGTACTATCTGGGTATGGTCTCCCTCGCGATTGTCTTGTATGGTCTCATGCTGCCCGCCGTCCCCGCGGTGGAAAGACTGCGTCCCGGTCATTCGATGTGGCATTATTTGGCTGGCTTTCTGATGAGTATGTTCCTCGCCTACGCGGTCATGGGTTTTTTGGGGAACGTTTTCCAGGACCGGTTTGGCGTGATCACCTTTACATTGACAATTACCATTGCCGGCAGTGTTATCGGATATTATCTCACCCGCCGCGCCGCGCAATCGCTCCGTGACGGGTTCTTGAGCAACCCTGTCAACTCGGTTCTTGCGCTGTCCCTACCGCTCTTCCTTGTGGGAATCACCTACGGCGCGCTGCAATATCCCGCCATGTTGACAATTTGGGACATAAAAGTACCGGATACATGGCTTGGACTGTACCTGACAACTTCAGTGGTTGGGGGCGCCTGGGGCATTATTGCCCTCGAACAGGTCGAAGCGCGCGGCTATGCCCGTTCTTTTCAGCAGACGAAATTTTTCGCATTTTTCAAGGAAAACCTGCCGGGAATTTACGCCGCATCTTTCTTCTTCCTGATCAACCTGATCCTTGCCCGCGCTCTCAACCAGACGTCCTACAGCCTTAACAGCGTCATTTTCGAAGCCGACGCGGGACCCTGGATGGCAATCCTTGGCTATCCCGAAGGACACGACGTAAACCGGGCTGTGCATCCGCTGGTGCTGTTCACTCTGCGCCCGTTGACAAGCCTTGTGCGATTGTTTGTCGGCGGCAGGTGGTATCTTGCGCCGATGATCGTGGTTGCCGCCATGAACGGACTGGCGGCATTGATGGGCTGGATATTCATCCGGCGCGAGACCAAAAAGGATTCGCTTGCATTCGCCCTGGCGGTCATGCTTGGCTCCACCGCCGCCCACTTGCTATTCGGCTCCCTGACCGAGACCTATCCTTTCGGCATGATTTCGCTGATTTTGTTTTTTCTGTTGGTGCAGGCGGAAGAGAAAAGATTCTCCGTCATGGTTCCGGCTGGATTGTTCCTCTTTGGTGTGACCATTACCAACATGGCCCAGGGAATGGTCGCGCTTTTCTTCAAGAAGACATTCGGCTTCTGGCGGCTTGTATACTACGGGATGATAGTGCTTGCGGCCAGCATTGCCCTTACAGCCCTGGTCAGCGTGGTTTACCCGGGCAACCAGACTTTCTTCTTCGTCCCCGAAGACATCTCCTTTGAAGGGCGTTTCTCCTCGCCTATTTACGGCAGTCCAACGGAGAGGGTCATTGAAAGAATAGGCGTGGTTGGACGCACGATTTTTCTCTACGGCGTTGTGGCGCCAACGCCCCTCAATCGCATCGACAGCAAAAACAGGGACCCCATCGTTATCTTCAACACCTTCAATTACAGGGAGCACACCCCCGCCTGGTACAACGGACTGGCATACGCCCCACTCATCCTGTGGCTGGGCCTATTTTCCACAGCCATTTTCCAATTCTTCAAAAAAGCCCGGTCCTCGCCGCACACTCCGCTCATGCTGGGCCTGCTGGCCAGCCTTGCATTCAATTACATCCTCCACATGAATTACGGCACGGAACTCTTCCTATATTCCACCTTTTGGACCTTCCTGCTGGTATTCTTTGTGGGATTGGCGCTTGTGGACTTCGCCGGCCGCCGCTGGTTCGAAATTATTCTGGCAATTCTTGTCCTGATGATGATGGTCAACAACGGGCTGTTCGTCCTTGGCATCTTGCGTGACCTCAATCCCTATCTCGCCGCCGCCTGATTCCTTCCGAGACATGAAACTGCTTCCCCGTCTTTTCCTCTCAACCCTGCTGGCGTTGATTGTTTCCTTCGCGTTCAACCTTTCCCTTCTCGACCTTCTTGACCGTTCTGTCGCCGACCAGGCTTTGCTCATGGCGTGTTCCACCGCCGCCCTGGGATACTTGATCTTTGAGGTTTTGGGAAATCCCGCCGCGTTGCGTAATCTTCGCCTGCCGAAATTCGAGATGGAGACCATTCCACGCTGGTTGCGTGGACATGCGCCCGGCATCCTGCTGGCGCTCCTTTTTTTTGCCGCCTATACCTGGTTTGGACTTCAACTTAATTTCGCAGAAAGCGACACCACCGACAACTTCCTCGACGCCGATAACTATCCCTGGATGCAGCGCATCGCCTACCCGGAGGGACATCTGCTCGAAATGCGCGGGCCGCATCCATTCGCCTACCTTATCCTGCGTCCCTTTGGCTGGCTGCTCAATCTATTCACCTCGAATCCGAGGCTTTCCGCGATTCTCCTGAATACGTTTGTCGGAGCCTTGTGCGTTTTCTTGGCATGGGTATTCATCAAACGCCAGTCGCAAAATTCAATCTATGCCCTTTTGATTGCCGCCCTGCTGGGATTAAGCGCCTCGCATTTCTTCTTTGGCGCGGTCATCGAATCGTATATCTTCTCGGCTGCCGCGTTGATTGGCTTTGCGCTGATATTGCAAAAAAAGAACGACACCTTGTTCGCGCCGGTAACGATGAGTCTCATCACTTTCGGTATTACGCTCACCAATTTCACACAGAATTTCATCGGCTTTGCGGTGAATCAATTTTCCGGCATCACCCGGAAAACCTTCGGCGATATTTTCAAGAGGACATTTCGATTCACTGTCTTGGCGCTTTCACTGGGTATCGTTCTCAGCCTGATCCATGCCGCGCTGTATCCATCCGCCAAGTTGTTCTTCCAATTGTCAGACGCGCAATCCGAGCAGGAATTTTCCCTTTCGTTTTTTGCCGAACCCCACTGGAGAATGCTGGGGCGAATTCTTCTTCTTGTCCGCACGATCCTCCTTTACACTGTGATCGCGCCGAAACCGTTTGTATTCGGCGCCGAAGTGGGACAAATTATCCCGCGTTTCAATTTTTTCAAGATCGTCCCACAGACCTATTCCTATAGCTCGTATGATGGGCTGGGCGGTATCATTGTTTTCATCTGGGCGGCGCTCTTGCTTCTATCGGGCGTCTTCTTTATTCGAAATATCGTCCGCGCCCGCGCGGTTGACCTTTCCCTCGCATTTGCGCTCAGCCTGTTGTTCAATTTCATGCTCCATATTGCTTACGGTTACGAGCCTTTCCTGTATTCCCCCGATTGGGCGTACGCGCTGGTATTCTTTGTGGGGGTGTCCCTCGCGCCGCTGGCAGGCAACCGCCTGTTTCAAGGAACATTGCTGGTCTTTTTGATTTTGCTCGCCTATAACCAGTTCCAATTCCTCCACTTTATCCTCGGCGCGATTGCGCCGTTTTATGGGCGGGGCGGTTGATTCATAAGTTTTTCGATATCCGGGTGTTTTCTGCTTGGGCGCTGTCCATGCCGGCCGCCTTCCTGGCAATCGGCTTTCTGGATAATTTCCATCCCGCTTTTTTTGAGGTGGTCTTCTTGACGTTTTTGACCCAACTTGCGGCGGGATGGCTGACCAGCCATCTGCTGGAAAAAGCCCGCAGACTGCACCCCAGCCGATCCGTTGACCTGATCCTCACCCTCGGACTTTTCCTCACTCTGACAGCTTTCGCCGCAAATTTGTTTGCGGCCGCGAATCGATTTCCCCGTTTATTCGATTCGACTTTCTTTACGCTTGCAAACGGTTCCGTGTTCCCATTTGTATTGGGCAGCCTGGCCTGTGCCGCGTCACTTTTCCGGCTGCAAAGACTCTACGAGCAGGGAAACAACAATATTCTTCGCGCGCTTGTTTCCGTGGACACGGCGGTTGCCGGACTGTTGCCTGCCGGGCTTTTCTTCATTGTCTATCTGGTAAATGCCTCGATCTTCAACCAGCCCGCCTTCGACGTGGACGACATCTTCTTCGACTCGGACGGACTGCTATGGCGGATGCGCTTTGCGACGGATGCTTATCGCGATTATTACTGGCGTTCGGTTCACCCCTTTGTGCTGCTCATCGTCCGTCCGTTGGTCTGGTTAATCTCCCTCCTGCTGAAAGGCGACAGACTCTATGCGGCGGTTGTTTTGGCCGCCTTTTCCGGCGCATTATGCGTTTTTCTGGCATGGTGTTTTGTCAGACATGTCACCGGCAATTCAACATACGCCCTGCTCATCGCCACCCTGCTGGGAGCGTCTGCCGCGCACCTGGCCTTTGGCTCGCTGATTGAAACCTACATCTTTCTTGCCGCCATTATGCTGGTCTTCCTCGTCCTTCTGCTCAGAGACAAACCCTTGCCCCTTCTGGCGCTGACTGGACTGCTTTCATTTGGAATCACCATTGCCAATTTTGCCCAAACGGCAATCGCATTCGTCTTCGTAAAGCGCGATTTCAAACAATGGCTGAGATATGGACTCATCGTCGGCGCGTTGACCATTCCGCTGGCATTGCTCAACAACCTGATTTATCCAGATGCACAACCTTACTTCTTCATCCCCTCCAACCTGACTGTCGAAGCAGATAACACCTTTTCGCCCTCGGTCGCGCGCGGCGAAGCAATCCTGCGAGTGATGTTCCTGCACAGCATCGTCGCCCCCGAACCGCTGATCCTCGAAGAGGAAATTCCGTTTTTGAAGGTTTGGATATTCAAAGCCAGTCCGATGAGGCTGAGCGAATACAATTCATGGTTCGACACCGGGCTGGCGCTTGCTTGGGCAGGGTTTACCCTCCTCGGCGGCATTCTTTTCCTAAGGAGATCGAAGACGCAAGATAACCGTTTCGCTTTTGCCTTTATCACGATCCTGCTCATGAACTTTATTTTCCACCTGCGTTACGGCAAGGACGTTTTTCTCTACTCCACGAACTGGACATATGCCCTGGTCCTCTTCCTCGGACTGGCATGGAGGGAACTGGCCGATAAACGGTGGTTCCAAATCATCCTGCTGGTTTTTATCGCATTGTTGCTGGCAAATAACTCCCACCTGATCCAGACCATGCTGGAAACCTCGGCTTTGCACATCAATTAATCTTCGGGCTGCGCTTAATTAAAGGGCGGACACCATGCAAAATTGTCAACTCCAATTGTTATTAAAATTCGCACTTGGGTTACAATAACTTAAGTCATAACTGCCGCGTAAGAACGGCAGCCGTGCAACCATCCTTGAGACGAGGCATGTATGTTTGCAAAGCACATCAGAAAATCGGCGTTTTGGACTGTTCTTTTTATTGTTAGCCTTTTGCTGGCATCCTGTTCGTCGCGCCGCACCCAGGTGGACTTTGTCTTTATGCGCACCAGCGACTTTACCGAACCCTACTGGCAGGGTGTGATTCGGGACTTCGAGGCGGAAAACCCCGACATTCAGGTCAACCTGCAAATTTTCACCTGGAGCGAGGGGCGGCAGAAAATTGCAGACCTGGTGGCACAAGGCAAACCGCCCACATTGGCCCGCGTGGCAACCCGCTGGATACCGGAATATGTGGCGGCTGGCTGGCTCGAGCCAGTCGACGGTTACATGACTCCCGAATTCCGCGCCCAATTCATTCCACTGCTTATCAATGAAGGCGCCCAATATGAAGGCAGGACTTTCGGGCTGCCCACCACCGTCACGACCCGCGCCCTGTATTACAACAAGGCGCTGTTCAGACAGGCGGGACTGGATTCGCCCCCGCAAAATTGGGCGGAATTAAAAGAGTCCGCCAGGTTAATCGATGCCCTTGGACCGGACATCAACGGATTTGGCATACAGGGCAAGGAGTCAGAGACTTCGACTTACTTCTATTACTTTTTATGGGGTAACGGCGGCCGTACTCTGAGCGAGGATGGCACGCGTCCCATGTTCAACCGTCCTGAAGGCGTGGAGGCCGCTGCCTTCCTTAAGGAAATGATCGACGAAGGACTGACCCAGCCAAACCCGGAAAACAGCAACCGGGCCGACCTGGAAAACGCGTTCTTTTCAGGCAAACTTGGCATGGTAATTACCGCCCCCATGCTGGCGACCCGTCTGCAAAGGGAGGCTCCCGGCCTGGAGTATGGGCTGTCCGTCATCCCCTACCAAAAAACGCAAACCACTTTCGCCGCCCTCGATACGCTCATTTTATTCAAGCAGGCGGAGGAAAAAAACAAACAAGCCGCCTGGAAATTCGTCGAGTTTCTTTCGAGAGATGAATACCGTTTGAAATACGCCTTGCAGGAAGGCGTTCTACCCGAAAAAATATCGGTGGCTCAAAACGCCCAAATCGCGGACAATCCCGCCTTCAGTTTCTTCATGGAGACTCTTCCGACAGGACAATTCGAAGCTCTCAACGTCAAAAGCGCCGATATTTCCAATGTGGTGGCGGCTTCCCTTCAATCCGCCTATCTTGGACAAATATCTCCCGAAGAAGCGCTCAACAATGCGGCCGCCCAAGTACTGCAAATGCTCTCCTATTCCGCCACATCCTGGTAAGCATGGAACAGTCAGCGAGGATTAACCTCGAAAAATGGCATCGGGTTTCGCGGGAACACTTTTCCCGCATCACCCCCCGTTACGATCAGGGCAGGGAGTTTGAAAGAAAACAGCGCTGGATCAAGGAGATCAAAAACCGCGTCCGTATCGGCGAAGGCGACTGGGTGCTGGATGCCGGGAGCGGGACCGGGCTGCTCTCGGTCCAGTTTGCCGGTCAAATCGCGGGAAACGTGCTTGGACTGGACCCCTCCCGGGCGATGCTACGGCAGGCGCTCGAAAAGAATCAACCGCGCAACCTGGCGTGGGCGCAGGGGGTGTCTGAGTCCCTGCCTCTGGCGGATGAAACATTCAAGGTGGTCTTCCTCTCACAGGTATGGCATCACCTGCTCGATCAACATCGGGCGGCGCGGGAATTCTTCCGTTGTTTGAAGCCCGGCGGCGGTTTGTTCATCAAGACCTATTCCCATGATCAAATTCGAGAGCGCTGGGACTTGCGATTCATCTTCCCTGAACTGATGCCTTTGATGTTGGGTATCTATCCCGACGTGCCCGATTTCGAAAACCTGCTTGATGCCACCGGCTTCGGTTCCGTTAAATTTCAAACCACCCACAGGGATAACTTCATGATCCCGTCACAAGTGCTTTTCTTCCTGCGCGAAAAAGCCTGGTCCATGTTCTCCTTTCTCAGTCCCGAAGGCGCCGCGGAGGGAGAGGCGAGGCTGGAGACGCTGGTTGCTTCAGGTGACGAACCGATTCCCTTTCCCGAAGTCCACCTGCTGGTGATTGCGCTAAAATAAAGGCAAGGAGAAAAATCCATGTTCCGCTGGCTTACTTCCGGTTTATTTTTGCGAATTTTGACCGCGCTTCTAATCGTATCGGTTGCGCCCATTTATGCCATCATTTCATTCACCCAGCAGAGTTACCAGGACACCCAGTCTGAAGTGGTGACTCGCAGTCAGGAAGCGCTTGACTCAAAGGCAGTCCAGGGATTGGAAGCGCGGGCCATCGTGCTGGCAAAATCCACGGCAGATTTTTTGAACCAGCGTGAAGACGACCTGCGCTTTCTTGGATCTCAACCACCGGATGAAGAGACTTACCTCGATTTTGCCTCCTCCCAAAAAGGCGGGTTGTGGACCATCACCAGCGAAGGAAATGAAAAGCGTTTCGAGATGCCCATCTACCGCGAGATTGCTTTTTTGGACATGGATGGGCGCGAGCAATTCAAGGTGAGCAATGAATGTGAGGAATATCCGTTTACATGCGCCATGAAGAAAAATGGAGACCTGCTGGATGTCAGCAGGCCAACCAACACCCTGTATAAAAGCGAAACTTATTTCTCTGAAAGCAAAAACCTCAAAGCGGGCGAAGTTTACATCGGCTCGCCCATTGGCTTTTACCTCTCTCCCGAAGTAGCCTATGCCAGCGCGCAATACCGTCCCGGCGAACGCTATCGCGGCGTTTTACGCATGACCACCCCGGTCTTCGAGGATGGAAAGCGGATCGGCGCGCTTGTAATGTCCACTGAAATGCTTCACCTGCTGGAATTCACCGCCCATGTGGCTCCATCGAACCCGGCGCCCCAGGCCGAAATCGACGCCCGCGAAGCGGATTTCTCCTACATCATCAACCCCGAAGGCTGGGCAATCAGCCATCCGCGTCATTTCAACATCTACGGCGTCGACGAAAATGGGAAGCCTGTGAAGGGCATCAGCGAGGAGGACCAAAATCAGGCGGATAATCTTTATCGTCCCGGCAACCTGAGTCAGATGGGATTCATCGATCCCGCCTTCCCCCAACTTGTCATGCAAAACCGGCGGGGCAAAGACGGTATGTTGTGGACAAACGAAAACAAGCGCGCGTTGATCTATGCCACGATTCCCTACTACGGCGGACAATATAACACGCCCGCCGGCTTTGGGCTGGTCATCCTCAGTACCGACGGCGGGCGCCTGCATGTGGATGCCGAGGTGTTGAGCAAACAGTTCGACAATAAACTGAGCGACCTGAGCAGGTTCTCCTATCAACTTATCATCGCCACATTGATCGGCGTGCTGATTCTGGGCGTTCTTCTGGCGCGAACCATAGCCCTGCCCATCCTGCGGCTGACCGGCTTTGCGCGATGGATCGAAGCGGGCCAATGGAACAAGGTGGATATAACCAGCCTCGGCAAAATCGGCGGCGGCGCGGAAGTGGGCCAACTGGCCCGCGTCTTCGCCTCCATGACCAAGCAGGTATATGTCCGCGAGACCGCTCTCCGCAAGCAGGTCGAAGGCTTGAAGATCGTCATCGATGAAGCGAAGCGCAAAAAGGCCGTATCCGAAATCACCGACAGCGAATTCTTCCAGCGCCTGAGCGAACGCGCCGCGGAGATTCGGGCAAAACAACAGGCCTCCAAAATGACGGATAAAGACAAATAGCAGGGCAAACCGGGACTCTCCACGAAGTTGGCCGATTCCGGAGTCCGACAGCCTGCCGTCGAAATTGACGATGAAACGCTCCCTGAGCAATCTGTTATCCATCGCGCCGGGTGAAGAGCAAAAGACTTCCCTGCTCTATCTCCTGCATTTGCTCTTCTACCTCGGCTTGATGTGGGGAGATGCCGCCCGCGAGACGCTTTTCCTTTCGGCCTGGTCCGCCGATGACCTGGCTTTCGTGTTTGTCCTCTATGCGGTCATCGGCTTTTTGATGGGGATCGCCTACACCTTCGTCGCCGACCGCATCAGCAACGGACTGTTGTTGAAGATCATCATGGGGATCATGATTCTATGGCTGGTCTCGGTGCGGATTATGCTGGAGACCAACGGCGGGCCGCGCGGCGTCGTGTACCCATATTTCTACCTGGTTTACAGCGCCTTCCGCGATGTCTCCACCATGCATATCCTGCTGTATATCAACGATTTCTACGATACCCGCGCCTCGAAACGCGCCCTGCCGTTGATGCTCTCCGCGGGAATTGCGGGCGGAACCCTGGCAGGCTTCACCGCCAACCTGCTCAACCGATTGATCGGGTTGAACAACACGCCACTTGCCTGGGCCGTCATCCTGACGGTTTGCTTCCTTGTCCTGTTGGTCATCGAACGCCGCTTATCCGGCGATTTGGAACAGATCGAACATCAGCGCAAAAAGGCCGCAATTGGAAATCGCGGCAAAAAATCCAGCGGACTGCAAAACCTGATGGAGGGATTTCGATTTATTCGTCAATCCGGTCTGTTGCGCGGATTGGCCCTGGCGACCTTCGTGATGGTCGTGCTGATGAACCTGCTTATTTACCAGGCCAGCCGCGAGTTTGCGGCGCAATTTGCGGGGAACCCAGACGGGCTTTTCAATTTCTACGGCATCCTGGGCGGCATTTCCAACGTCAGCGGATTATTGATTCAATCCCTTTTCCTCAGCCGGCTCGTCAACCTGTTTGGTGTCGGCTCGATGAACCTGCTGTTCCCCATCGTCACGCTCGGCGCGGTGGCGCTGATCAACCTTCTGCCCAGCCTGGGGAGCGCAATCTTCGCCCGTCTCGACCACAGCGCCATCAAACAGACCTTCCGCAACCCGCTGGATGCCATGCTCTACAACAGTGTCCCGCTCAACAGCAAGACCCGCGCCCGCGGATTCATCGGCGGATTCGTCGTTCCGCTCGCTACGCTGGCATCGGGGTTGATTCTGCTGGTGATGAAATCCCAGCTTCTGACCGCGCCGGTAATCATCGCGGTCGGCATTGGACTGGCGCTTCTGTATGTGCTGGTCATGTTCAATGTGCGGCAGGAATACGCGCGTTCGATGACCAGTTTACTGGCAGGCGACGAAATCATGGCCTTCAACCAGGATCAATCGGAGGCGCTGCCTCCCGACCCGGAAACCGTGATGTGGCTCAAGGACAAATTGCAACACCTTCCCCTGGATTCCACATCCGATGGGCAGGCTGTCTTTATCAGCCAGATCCTATACGACATGGATTCCCACTCCGCCCTGCCTGTAATTTTCGAACAGATTGAACGGCGCGGCGCATTCTTCAAAAAAGGCGTCATCGAACTGCTCGACCAGTCCAACCTTAACCAAGCGGGTTTTGTGGAGCTTTGTCAGCGCAGCCTGTCCGACACGGAGCCGATGACGCGGGAGGCAGCCGCCGGCGCGTTGTTGAACTTCATCAAACGTGAAGCGGGCGGAAGCCATGAAAAGGCTGCGGACATACTCGACAATTTGTGTTCCGGCCTCGATGAACTTGGGCTGGAAGCGCAAACCCGACTGCTGACTCTCCTGATTCAACGTGGATCACCCGAACAACAGTCGAACGCGCATTCGATACTCGACCGATGGCTTTCCTCCAACGGCGAAGACGGACAAACCCTCCGGGCAGGGTTGATCGTTTTGGTGGAAGTCGAAAGAGAGCGGCTGAAAGGCATCCACGACGGCGGTTTTGAAAACAACCCTGCGGCACGTCGCAGGACATTTGGAGAACCAAGCCGGTTAAAATCGCTGACCGAGGAGATGCTGCGAACCCCCTCGCCGCAAATCCACGGACAGTTGATCCCCGCCCTGGTACTTCAATGCAAATACATCCACTGGGACGAAACCCACTGGGCGGTGGCCGCTCTTCTCAAACTACTTACGGATTCCGAGGAAGGAATCCGACTGTCTGTGATGGAGGAATTACAGGAGGAGGTAAAGACCATTCCGCTCAAGCCGATCGTCTGGCAGGCGTTGAACGATCCGAATCTTTCGGTGCGGCGGCTGGCCTGCAAACTTCCCATACGGTTGAAATTTTCCGAAATGCAATCCCTGCGTGGTTGTCTGGATACGGCTTCGATGCAAAGCGCTTCATTCCGCGCGGAAAGCGCCATCCACCTGTTGATTCAAGCCGGGCAGCGCGGCATGAGCATTCCCCTGGCCAGGGTTGCCGAGTACATGGTCAAGGACGCATACTGGTTGAACTTGCAAGGTTCGGCATTGATGAAACTTGTGTCACAGCCTCCGGGCGCGCAGTTGATGTCCAGGGCATTTCAAGAGTCCGCCCTTTCGGTTGTGGAGAGAATCTTCTGGCTGATAAGCGCCTACAGCAGCGAAGAGCAAGTCCAGGCGGTTCAACGGGCTTTGCCTTCCAGCGATCCCGCCGAACGCGCAAACGCGGCCGAGGCGCTGGAATCCAACCTTCCCCCAACGGTGGCCAGACAGTTGGCCCGCCTGTTGGACGGCTCGCCAATGGAGGATGTAGTCGAATGCGCTCAAAGCGAACTCGATTTGCAGCCGCCCGGACTGGCGCAGGTAATCCAAAACGCCTGGCCTCAATTCAACGCGCAAAATACGCGCCAGTCCATTCCCCCCCGCCTGCAAAACTTTTACGCCGATGGCTGGCTGACATCCATCGCGATTTATCTTTTGACCGGAATCGAACCTTTCTTGCTGTCCGTCAGCCCGCAGGCTTTGCGCGATTCCCTGCTGCTAACGCTCGAAGCGGATTCCCGTTCCAATGTGCAAGATGCCGCCAGGCTGACGCTATCCAGACTGGATGGAAGTCCAAAGGAGACAGACATGTCATCCCCTCAACCCCTTTCACTCATCGAAAAGGTCATCTTTCTAAAGGAAGTGCCCTTCTTTGCGGAGCTCTCCCTGCAGGAGGTTTCCATCCTGGCCGGGATCAGCGAAGAAGTCAGTTATCCGGCGGAATATAAAATCTTTTCACAGGGGGATAATACCAAAACCCTGTATCTCGTCATCCGTGGAAAGGTATCCGTACAGCAGTCCACTCGCGCCAGTTCCGTCGTGCGCCTGCGAACATTGGAAGCGAAGAATTATTTTGCGGAGACCTCGATCTTCGACGGCGCTCCACACCAGGCGGACATCGTGACCATCACACCGGTGGACATCCTGCTCATTCGCCAGGCGACGCTTTTCACCCTCATCCGCCGCCGTCCCGATCTTGGGCTGTCCCTGCTGAAGGCGCTCAGTCAGCGCCTGCGCGAGACATACGCCCAGGTCGCGCAAAACGAACGCGCCAAACCAAAGAAACTATTGAATTTATACGACAAGATGGAGAATGAATCGGGAGATCGCTAGAAACGATTAATAATGCGAATGCGGGTCTCTTCGATGTGCCTTTTCATGGCGGACTGCGCCCCAGCCCCGTCGCGGTTTTTCAGGTGACGGATGATGTCGTTGTGCTGTGTCGGGTCGGCAATGTAGGGGTCGAACGAAAGGGCGCGTTCCAGGTCATCGATCAAGCTTTGGATAAGACGCGCCAGACGGATGTTTCCAGTTACCTGGGCGATGATGAGGTGAAACTCACGATTGAGTTGATATCCCTGCTCGCGCAGTGAGCCGTCGGACGTTTGGGTTGCAAGAGCAGACTCGGCCCGATTGTTGGCAACCAGCCTGTTGATGTCGGCGTCGGTGATGCGTTCCGCTGCGAGGCCGATCGCCTCCACTTCCAGCAGGATGCGCAGGGAAAAGATTTCGAGCATATCCTGGACGGTAAGACGCGAAACAACATACCCGACTCGTGGCATGGAATCAAGGTAATCTTCATTAGAGAGCAGGAGCAGGGCTTCGCGGGTGGGAGTTTTACCCATGCCGTATTTCTCTGCAAGCACCGCTTCGTTGAGGATTTCTCCCGGTTTGATTTCGCCTGAGATAATCGCATTCTTCAATTGTTCGTAGACGAGTGTTTTTTTTGTAGGTTTCTGCGCCATGCCATCCTGCCTTTGGGAATGGGGGAATTGTACCGCCTTCCCCAAAAACTGAGTTGACAACTTTTTGGTATGAATTATAATATGTTATAAATATATCACAATTTAGGCAAAATGGAGAACCCAATGAGTCAAAAGAAAATCGTCTATCCATACATTCCCAACTCCGTGCCTGCCACGAAGGAGGCGATGCTGAAAGCGGTGAATGCCAAAAGCGTGGAGGAATTCTACGCGGATATCCCCGACTCGATCCGCTTGAAGCGGAAGATGAACCTGCCAGAGCCGCTGCTTTCGGAGGCGGCGCTTGTGCGTCACGTGGAAGGGTTGCTCTCGAAGAACAAGTCCACCCGTGAGACGCTGAGCTTCCTCGGCGCGGGATGCGCCCAGCATCACGTCCCCGCGGTATGCGACGAAATCAACTCGCGCAGTGAATTTCTCACGGCGTACGCGGGCGAACCCTACGAAGACCACGGACGCTTCCAGGCATTGTTCGAGTACGAAAGCATGATGGCGGAACTGCTCAACATGGACGTGGTCAACGTGCCTGTGTACGATGGTTTTCAGGCGACGGGGACGGCGCTCCGCATGGCGGGAAGAATCACGGGCAGGAAGGTTGCGCTCGTACCCGCGACGATGATGCCCGATAAACTCTCGAAGGTGCGCGATTACGTCAAGCCCGACCTGCAAGTTGAATTAGTCCCGTTTGACCCGTCCACTGGCTTGATGGATTTGAAAGCATTGAAGAAGCAAATCGGAGAGAAGACGGCAGCGGTCTTCATCGAAAACCCGTCCTATCTGGGTTTCCTCGAAACGCAAGCGGAAGAGATTGGCAAGATTGCCCATGAGGCTGGCGCGATCTTCGTCGTCGGCGTGGACCCGATTTCGCTGGGCGTCATCAACCCGCCCGCCGAGTATGGCGGTGACATCGTCTGCGGCGACATCCAGCCGCTGGGCATCCACATGAACTACGGCGGTGGACATGCTGGCTTTATCGCGTCGCGTGATGAGGAAAAGTTCGTCATGGAATTCCCGTCGCGTTTGTTCGGATTGGCGACCACCTGTGTCGAAGGCGAATGCGGTTTTGGCGATGTGGCATATGATCGCACTTCATTTGCTGTCCGCGAAGAAGGCAAGGAATGGGT
>DAOUAS010000063.1:0-14212 GCA_034433295.1 Anaerolineales bacterium
CCGTTGGCTTTGACCTGGAACGGCGCTTCGTAGAACTTGGCAGTGTCGTCGAAGACAAGGTCGAGACCTTCGAGGGTGAGTTCGCCACCGACAACGATGAACGGTCTGCGAATTTTGACCCAGCGCAGGTCGCGGCGGACGTTGGAGCGAAGGGCATTGGTATTTCCCGGCTCGGTTTCGGGCGCAAGGGAATGGCTCACCGCGTCGTACACTTTAATCACCTGACCATCGAGATAGAGCGCGTAGGGGATGTACATACTCTGGCTCAACACAAGGTTGCCAAAGGCGCGCGCGATGCTGGTCTTGCCGTTGCCGGGAGGTCCATACATGAAGATGGAGGAGCCTGAATTAAGCGCCGGGCCGAGCCGCTGGAAGACGGATTCGGAGATGACCATCTGCGAGAGAATCTGGCGCATGGTGCGGGTGGTAACGGTCATGCGACTGCTCTTCTGACGACGGATGGACTCGTTGTAAACGTCAAAGGGGACGGGAGCCGGTCCCGCATATTGACTGCGCTCCAGGGCTTCGCGCGCGCGCAGAATGCCCGCGCCTGTAATACCGTAGGTGTACGCGCCATCGCCGCCAAGTCCGCCCTGTGAGGATTTGACCTCGATCAGTTTGTCCTGTTTCAGTGCGACGAGCAGTTGGTCCGAGACACCGGAAAATGGAAGCGCGATCTCTTCGGCGATCTTGAAACCGGTCATGTAACCGCGAAAATACAATACTTTTAGAATCAAATCCTGAAGCCAAAGCGTGGAAAGGCCCGTGTCTTCGAGACTGGTAATTTGCCTGGGGATGAAACCGCCTGCAGGCGCAAGAGATTGAGTGGATTGTCTGGTCATGGAATTTCCATCCGATTTTCATATGAAGACTTTGGAAGCCCTGAATTTCCAAAGTCCTGAGTGATAAAGAATTTAAACGCTGAATGCTGATTATACTTCGTTTCGTTTGTCGCCCGGACTTGCGAACCCATCCGTATGCACGCAAAGGTTGTCACCTTGGGCTGCAAACGCTTTGCGTCCCGATTTTGCCCGAAAGTCGGGAGACTTTCGACTCCGACTCCCTATCTGACATGGTTTGCATGCACACGCCCATCCGATGCAATTCTTGTTTTCCAATATCGAAAACGCCCACAGGTATTTCACCTGCGGGCGTTGGCTTCTCTATCGAGAGACGGTTTTTCAACCGCCAATCGTCGCTTTGATAATCAATGTGTATCCCGCCTTCTCGAAAGCCGACGCAACCTTATCCTGGAGTTCTTTTCCGGGAGTCAACGCGATCATGTAGCCGCCCCTGCCGCCGCCGGTGACCTTCGCTCCCAAAGCTCCGTTGTCGAGCGCCACCTTGCAGAGGAAGTCGAGAATTTCGTGGGACATATCCATGTCAACCAGGAGTTTATGGTTCGCGGTCATGATTTCGCCCACGCGCTTCAAATCGCCCGTTTCGAGCGCCTTCTTCATGTCAGTGCCCTGGGAAATAATGGTATCGAGGCGCGATCTGAACAGCGCCGCGTTATCCTTCTTTTGCGCCTCGATGAATTCATCCAAGGCGGCGGTGTTGGCGGTGATACCGCTGTTACACAACACGATTTCAAAGGGCTGCGGGGTTTTGATTCTTTCGAAGTTTTGCTCTCCGTCTTTCAGCCAGAATCGCAAAAGTCCGCCGTAGGTGGAGGCGGTGTTATCGACTCCGCTTGCAACACCGTGATAGGGAAACTCACCCTGCCAGGCGACGTGATTGATCTGCTCGATGGAATAGCCCATCTTGAATTCTTCGTTCAAGGCGCGCGCAAGCGAAACGCAACTGGCGGCGCTGGCGCCCACCCCGCTCCCGGCCAACAGGTCCCCGCCGACGATGATCTTGATCGGGTTCTTTTTCGCATCGAAGTTCATCACTTCGAGGACGCGATTAATCGAGCCGACCTGCTGTTCCTTCTTCTTCTCCTTGTACCCCGGCACCTCGATCCGGTTATCCTCCAACACCCAGCCCTCGCCGTCGATTCTTTCCACGGTTGTGATCGTTTCGTAGGAAATCGCCGAGACAATCGCCGGGACTTCATCCAGCACGAATTGATCGCCAATCAAGATCGTCTTTCCAAAACCTGTTCCTTGAGCCATTATGATTCTCCTTGTAGAATTTTTTCCATCTCTTGGATGAGTTTTTCTTCTTTACCGATGGCAACCGTGGTGGCGGCCGTCAGGGTGTGACAGGCGTCGGAAAACCCTCCAAGCCTGCTCGTCGCTTCGGGCAGGAAGGTGTTGAGTCCCATGGCCTTTCCCGCCCTGATCACGCCTTCCATGGAAGAAGAGACCCGCATGGAAATCTTGACTTCGTTGAAGGTAATTGCGCCGAAGCCGGGGATTTCATCGGGAATGACTTGAAAGCCTGCGAGATATTTTTTCGGGTCAATCAGGTCTGTGTCCTTGATTGCGTCGCAGAACGCGCCGATCATTTTGACGCCCATCGGGAACAGCCGTTTTTGGACATGAAACCACTGAATGTGCGGTTCCTGCTTTAATTCCCCCCCTCGAAGTCTGGCAATCTCTTCGTCGAATATTTTCGCGCGGACGGCTTTTAGTTCCTCCACCATGCGGTCTGACTCAGGCGAGGCTCCTTCGAGACAAACCTTGATCGCCGTATCCGGTCCTTTTTGGTAATAACCCACACCGCCCAATAAATCAAGATAATCGCTCAATTCAAGAACGGGAATCAAACCTTTTGGACTCGTCAAAAAATACTGCTCCCCTTTTTCATGTTTCCTGATTTCCATGCGGCCCTGCTGAACGGCTTCAAGGGCGACTTCGCGGTTTTCGCTGACCAACTCACCGTCCACGAAAAAACCGTCACCAACTGCGCCGATGGCGGCAATGTAAGCCAAGTCACGGTTGACGGAATCCATCGTCCGCGCAAAAAGATAACAGGTGGTCGAGGCGGAGATGTCCCGATCCCCTTTCAGTCCGAACAGGTCGGGGTCGAGGTTGTGGACCATCGAGTCGGTGGACGGTTCGGCAACATGATGATCCAGAATCAGCGTCAGGTTTCGTCCGCGATTTAAGTCCGAAAGCAAAGGCGCGATTCTCCCCGCAAAATCAGCAAAGATGAGAAGTTTTCCCTTCTGCTCAAAAACTTTTTTCAACACGGCTGGATATGGCTTTTCGAGACAAAAGCGCCTGACTTGAAGTCCCTCCCTTTCAAAGGCGCGGGTGAGAATGGCTCCGGAAGTAAGTCCGTCGGCGTCGTTATGATGAAAGACCTGAATCGTTTTATCCGGCCATCGACTGACTTCCTGAATGGAATGTTGCATTGCATTGAGCAGGTTATTCAGCATGATTCTCCTTTGTCAAAGGGTGGTGTATGCCCGAAGAAATTATAATCCAAAGGGTTGGGAGTTGGATTCTTCAAAACATTCCACAGCAATTCCCATTATGACGCGAAGCAGTCTCCTTGCTAAAACAGGGATTGCTTCGGAAAAAACACCCTCGCAATGACCTATCGGGAATCGTTGTTCCAGTCCGGTTCCGGTTTTCTTTTCGTTTATAATCCGCCCCATGAAACTATCTGTCATAATCCCCGTCTACAATGAAGTGGAAAGCATACAAGTCATTTTGAAACGTGTGCAGGAGCAAAACCTGGCCCATGAGATCGTGGTGGTGGACGACGGCTCTAAAGACGGCACGCGCGACGTATTGAAAGAATTGGACGGTAAGGGCGGTGTGCGGATCATCCTGCATGAACGTAACAGAGGAAAAGGAGCGGCTGTCCGCACCGGAATGGCGGCGGCGCTGGGTGACGTGTTGTTGATTCAAGATGCCGATTTGGAATATGATCCGCGAGATTACCCGACCCTGCTAAAACCAATCGAAGAGGGCATTGCGGATGTGGTCTACGGTTCGCGTTTTATGGGCGGCGCGCGGCGGGTGGCCATGTTCTGGCACATGGTCGCCAACCAATTGCTGACCTTCATGACCAACATCCTGTACAACACCATCCTGACCGATATGGAGACCGGCTACAAGGTCTTCCGGCGTGAAATCCTCGACGGCATGGTCCTGCGTGCCAACAGTTTCGACTTCGAGCCTGAATTTACCGCAAAGGTACTCAAACGCAATTTTCGCATTTTCGAGGTGCCGATTACTTTCAATCCGCGCGATTACACACAGGGGAAGAAGATCAAACTGCACGATGCCTTCGAAGCCGTATGGACGTTGATCAAATATCGGTTCGTCGAGTAGGGACCGTTCCGTATACGACGCCCGGATTGATCATCAAACTTAATCACTCAAAAAAGGACCAAACGATGACAAATTTTGATTCGTTGACTCCTACACAGGATGAAAGGGTAATGGCCACCCTGTCCCATGCTTCGGCGCTTCTGCCGATGATGGGAGTGATTGCGCCAATAGTCATTTGGGTAACGCAAAAGGAAAAATCGCGGTACGTGGCTTTCCAATCCCTTCAGGCGCTGGCATATCAATTGAGCATGATTGTCGCCTGGTTTATCGGCATGGGGTGTTACATGCTTTCCTTTTTCGGCACATTCATTACCATCCCCTTCGCATCATCGTCCGGGGCTACAGATGTCAATCCGGTTTTGGGGCTGGCGTTTATGATTCCATTTTTGGTCTTCGGGGCGATCTTCCTCGGCGGTTTTCTCTTTATCGTGTACGGGATTATCGGAGCGGTGATGGTATTTCAAGGCAAGCCATTTCGCTATGTGATCATCGGCAGGAGGGTCGAAAATTTCATGCGGCCAAAGCAGGGTGAGTCCGGCAATCAGTAATCTCAGTCCCTTCTCGTCTGCAAAAACTGCGCCAAACGCCCGAATCCGTTATACAATGTAAGTGACCCTGGCATTGTGATTTCGAGTCCCTTTTCGAACCCGTGACTTTCAGGAAAGGAGATGTCCCATGATCCAGATTACGATTACGGATGAGGAGCGCGAACTGCTGGTGGACCTTCTCGAAAATGACATATCCGAACTGCGGATGGAAATCTCGAATACGCACCGAAAGGAATACCGCGACATGTTGAAGCGCCGCGAGACTTTGTTGAAGAGCATCCAGCAGAAGGTGGAGCAGGCAGCGGCGGAGAAAGTCGCCGCTTGAATCCCGCCCGCTCGACCACGCTGGTTGCCCGGCGTGAATTGTCAATTCGATGCCAGTCCGGCCCAATCAAACCGGGAAGTGTATTTACGGCAAAAGCATGAGAATCCAAACGGCCGGGGGCGGGTCGAAAATCCCGCAGGCGGCAGGGTGTGTAGAATTCCCCTCCGCAAAATTTCATGTATTTCAGCCTCAAATCCGTTAAAATCCCCGCAAAAATGAAGCCAATCGAACCGACGGATTTTCATCGGCTTTCCCGATACATTCAGCCATCCCAAGACGCGTATTTGTTTTCAACGTAATCGACGAAGGAGAAAATGAACCATGAGCATTACACAAATCTATATTACGGAATTCGACCTCGAACGATTGAAAAAACTGCTTTGGGACGCGCAGTCCACCGATTACCGAAAAAGCGAATACCTGGATAACCTTCAAATGGAACTCAGGCGCGCCGAGGTGGTTGCCCCGCAGGATATACCGCCGGATGTCATCACCATGAACTCCACCGTCTGTTTGTTGGACCTGGACACAGGAGAAGAGGAGACCTATACGTTGGTTTTCCCTGAAAACGCCGATTCCGCGCAGGGGAAAATCTCGATTCTCGCGCCCATTGGAACAGCCATGCTGGGTTATAAAGTTGGAGACACATTCGAATGGAGAGTGCCGGTGGGAATCAGAAAACTGCTGGTCAAGAAAATCCTGTTCCAGCCTGAAGCCTCTGGCAACTTCGATCTTTAGAACGGATTTGCGCCTCCGGCGCGTTGAAAAATGTCTTTTGGACAGCGCCAAAATGATGAAACGCAGGGGGTAAAATTGCGTATGATGTAATGCAACGCAAGATTGCATCAATTTACCGCGCGCAAAGTGAGATTTTCAAATGAGCGACGTACCAGCTATCGAGGTCATCGACCTGCGTAAATCCTTCGGAGAGAATCACGCCGTCCAGGGTGTCAGTTTCGAAGTCAGCCAGGGTGAGATTTTCAGCCTGCTCGGTCCCAACGGGGCGGGCAAGACAACCACCATTTCCATACTTTCCTGCTTGTTACGACCCGACGACGGCGACGCCCGCATCATGGGACATTCTATCCGCTCGGAGCAAAGCGGGGTCAAGTCGGCGCTGGGCGTGGTCCCGCAGGACATTGCCCTGTATGAAGACCTGACCGCCCGCGAGAACCTGACCTTCTGGGGCAAGATGTACAACCTGCGCGGTTCGAAACTCAAATCACGGGTGGACGAAGTACTGGATGTCATCGGTCTGCGGGACAGGGCGGGCGAACGGGTGGGCAAATATTCGGGCGGGATGAAGCGGCGCGTCAATATCGGCGTGGCGCTTTTGCACAAGCCCAAAGTCATTTACATGGATGAACCCACTGTCGGCATCGACCCGCAGTCGCGGCGCAACATTCTCGACAGCGT
Organism: Anaerolineales bacterium; assembly: GCA_034433295.1. Lineage (GTDB taxonomy): Bacteria > Chloroflexota > Anaerolineae > Anaerolineales > Villigracilaceae > Villigracilis. The sequence goes on from DAOUAS010000063.1 coordinate 6,522, forward strand.
GGTCAGGTTGAAGGACGAGGGCATGACCGTGCTTTACACCACCCATTACATGGAGGAGGCGCAGGAACTCTCCGACCACATCGGCATCATGGATCACGGCAGGTTGATTGCCTGCGGCACGAACGATGAACTGGTCACGCTGGTCGGTCAGCAGACCCGCATCGACCTGACCCTGAATGCTCACGTCGAAAGCGTGATGTCAGCCTGGCAGGGAATCGAAGGGGTGTCCCAGGTTTTGGCGGAGGACGGCGTAGTGACTGCCCTCGTCAATGACAGCAATCTCGTCCTGCCGCATCTGTTCGAGGCGGCGGCGCGACTTTCCGCCCGCATCACTTCGGTGGACATCCGCGAACCGAATCTCGAAGCCGTTTTCCTGCATTTGACAGGAAGGGCGTTGAGGGACTGAGGATGTAAACAGGTAGACAGGCACAAAGGCACACAGGTAAAAAGGTAGATACGCGTTTACTTGTTTACGTGTCTACCTCCCCACAGGGCAACCATGAAAATTCTAGACATCGCATTCAAAGACCTCACCCATTCCTTCCGCAGTGTTTTTGCGGTGGTCTTCATGTTCGGCGTGCCATTGTTGGTGACGGGCATGTTCTATTTCATGTTCGGCAATATCGCCGACGAGGGCGGCTTCAACCTGCCGAAGACCAAAGTCATCATCGCCAATCTCGACGAAGGCGGGCCCAAATTCCAGGTTAATCCGAAGAACATCCCCGGCGGCAAAAAAGCCGAAACAATGGGCGAGTTGGTCGTCAGCATTTTGGAAAGCGATGAGATGGCAGACCTGATCGAGGTCACGTTGACCGGCAGCGCAGAGTCAGCCCGCGGCGCGGTGGACAGTCAAGCCGCGCAGGTGGCAATCATCATCCCGAAGGATTTCTCCCACAACTTTGCCGACGTGGACGAAACAGCCGCCATCGAGTTTTACCAGGACCCCACGCTGACGATTGGTCCGGCCATCATGAAGGCCATCCTCAACCGTTTCCTCGACGGGATGGCGGGAGTCAAGATTGCGGTGAACGTCTTTCTCGATGAAGCGCAGGAAGGCCAGCGCGGACTTGCCGGACAGGTGGCGCAACTTTACCTGAAAGAGTCGCTGGCTGAAAGTGACGACATGGAAGAGGAACTGCTGGAGGCGCGCTCCCCCTCCGGCGGGATGCGCGATAAAGAAGAGGAAAGCCACAACATTTTGCTCAACATCATCGGTCCGATCATGGGCGGGATGATGGTGTTCTATGCTTTTTATACAGGCGCATCCACCGCGCAAAGCATTCTCAGAGAGGAAGAGGAACGCACCCTGCCGCGCCTGTTCACCACGCCCACGTCACAGGCGACGATCCTGACCGGCAAACTACTCTCGGTGTTCATGACCGTCTGCGTGCAAGTGGTGGTGTTGATCGTTGCCGCGCATTTGATCTTCGGCATTGAATGGGGCGACCCGGTTTCGGTGACGACAATGGCGGCGGGAATTATTTTGAGCGCATCTTCGTTCGGGGTCTTCGTCAATTCTTTTCTCAAAGACACCAAGCAGGGCGGCGTGCTGTTCGGCGGCGTGTTGACCGTGACCGGCATGTTGGGCATGATCAAAATCTTTGCCATGAACTCAGCCATCGCGCAGACCATGGGTGACACCGTCTCGTTGCTGGTTCCACAGGGCTGGGCAGTGCGCGGGTTGATCCAGTCCATGAACGGTGAGCCGCTCAACAGCGTTCTTCTCACCCTGTTGGCGTGCCTCGTGTGGAGCGCGGCGTTCTTTGGCGTCGGCGTGTGGAGATTCAACCGGCGGTATGCGTAACTTTATCTTGGTTTGGAGCCCAACCGCTTCGCGTCCCGTCGTTGGCTGTCAAAAGTCGGGAGACTTTTGACTCCGTTTTGTTTGGAGTAATTCATGCTTCGCATTTTGGATATTGCCTTCAAAGACCTGCTGCAACTCTCGCGTGATTTCAAGACCTTCATGTTCCTGCTGATCATGCCGGTTGTGTTCACGTTCCTCTTCGGCTTTGCCTTCGGCGGGTTTGGCGGGAACGACTCCGACTCGCGCCTGCCCGTGGGTTACATCTCACAGGACAATCATTGGGTGACGGATAAACTCCACGACCTGATGGCTGATTCGGACGTGATCCGCCTGGAGGAAAATATGTTTCTCTCTCCCACCGACCTCGAAAAACTGGTTGCAGACGGGGATTTGGCCGCGGCCGTCATCGTGCCGGATGGATACGGCAGGGCTGTCCTCAAAAACAAAACCGTCCGCTTGACTGTGATTGCGGACGCTACGCGCAGCGCCCAAGCCTGGACGACAGTCGAAGCGGAACTACTCAGCATCGCCAGCCGCGTGGATGGAGCCGCGCGCACGGCAGACATCATGGAGGTGATGGAATTGGAAGGCGTGCCGTTTGATTATGCCTTCGAACAGGCCATTTCCGCGTGGGACGAGCCGCCGATTACCATCAACGAGACTTCCAGCCTGAACATTCAAAAGACAAGCAATGGGAATAGGGCGCTGGCGCACACGTCGCCGGGGATGATGCTGCAATTCGCGATTGCCGGGTTGTTGACGGCGGCGCAGGTCATCGTCAGCGAGCGCAAGTCACGCACCCTGCAACGCCTGCTGACCACCGAGACGCGCCGCGTCCACATAGTGATCGGGCATTACCTGGCGATCTTCCTGCTGATCTTCACCCAGTTCACGATTTTGATCACCTTCGGGCATTTCGCGCTGAAAGTGGATTACCTGCGCCTGCCGGGCGCAACCCTGCTGGTGGCGTTTTGCGCGGCATTGTGCATCTCGGCTTTGGGACTGCTGATTGGCGTCGTGGCGAAAAGCGAGGAGCAAGCCATTGTTTTTTCGCTGGTGCCGATGTTCGTGTTTGCGGGACTGGGCGGCGCATGGGTTCCGCTGGAATTCACCGGCGCGACTTTCCGGACCATCGGACATCTTTCCCCCATCGCCTGGGGCATGGACGGCTTCGAGAACATCGTCGCCCGTGGACTTGGTTTTAACTCGGTGCTGATTCCATCCGCGGCGCTGGCGGGATATGCGCTGGTTTTCTTCACGCTGGCGGTGTGGCGGTTGTACGCTTCGGAGGAGAAGTGAATTTTGTTGCCGCCTAGAATGGGCGGGTTTATAATTCCTTTGTAATAGACTCTATCGGAAATAAGAACTTGACAAGCAAAATACCCTTGAAAATAGGTGTTTTGACGCCAAAAACATTATTACCGATAAAGTCTAATATATAAGGTTCTTATACAGCAAAACTGCTGTATAAACCATAGTTGGGCGTTTGTCTTATGAATAAAGTATCTACTAAAGAACAACAGGAGCGTCAGAATGTTCACAAAATGTTGAGCCGTCTGATTGCCGAGTATGTAGAAAAAACTGGCGTATTTATCAACGAAGTAACCGTGTTAGATTTAATCAAGTGGTCTTATGAAAGGCTGAAATCAGAAAATAATGGAAAATAACGATTTTCTACCTATGCCAAATTCGCAAGAGTTTCTATTAGATACTCCTCTTTACAAGGAGTTCAGCAGCGATGGAGTTTCTAAATTACGGGATTTCGATGATACGCTTGATTTTTATTGCGTTGAATGTGGTAAGCAAAGCGTTTTTTACCGCTCCGATGATACGCCATCGCAAATAATGGCAAGATCGCCATCTGGCGGTGGATTTGGTTATTACTCAAAAAGAGATAGCGATTTTTTATTGTTTGAAATGCACTTCAAATGTAGCCACATAAAAGAACATGAAGCGGTTTTTTATTTTAGAGTCAACAATAATAGTGTTTGTAAAATTGGCGAGTTTCCATCAAAGGCGAGTGTTTTTTCATCAGACATACAGGAGTACAAAAAGTTGCTTGGTAAAGAACAAATGAGTTTGCAACTCGCCCAAGAGTTGTATTCGCAAGATGTTGGAGCAGGTTCTTTTGTGTATTTGAGAAGAATATTTGAAAATGTCATTCTCGAATTAGTCGCCACTAGAAAATATAAGCATGTTGAAAATTGGACTTTTCAGGGGTGGAAAAAGTCTAAAGATAAGATGAAAGATAAATTAAATGACCTTGCAGATGTTCTTCCAGAATTTATAAATCACCATGAGTTGTTCAATGTATTAAGCGTTGGCGTTCATTCACTGGATGAAGAAACTTGTTTACAATTTTTCCCAGCAGTGAATAGGGCGATAACAAGGATTTTAGATATTGAGATTTTGGAAGCCGAAAAAGAAAAAGATCAAGCGATTCTTGGTAAAGCAGTATCAAAGATGAGCAGTGTTGTTCGTAATCAAAAAAACGCCTAACAAAGCGTGCACCTGACGTGTGGGATTCAGGCGCATTTTCAGGCAGTTTTCTAGCCTCAGCAGTTTACAAATCTCAAAGCGTTATCTACGCCCTCCCACACGCAGGTAACGCAAACCGTTGGGCAACTGCTCAAAATCACAGAAGGAGTAAATAGACCTCTTGCAAAAGTCAATTTGAAGTGAGTTCGAGGTTGTAAAGTGCGGCGATTAGGCAAAAGCGCAAAGCGAACCTTTTTCTGCGGTTTCGATAGCGCTCACTCAAAATGCGAAAAACCTTCAGTTTGCGAAATATGTGTTCGATCAAAATTCGTCTGCGCGCCAATGCCCGATTTCTCTGTTTTTCTCTTTTGGTCAAGGCATGATATTTCGATTTCTTAAATGGCGTCTGGCAGTTTTCATGAAGGTCCGCCAGACCTTGATAGCCAGCATCTGCTAATATATGAATGTGTTGAGCAAAGCTGCTACCATCTTCCTTGAAGAGTTGAAAATCGTGCTTGCTGCCGTGGGTGAAGGCTGTGGCAACGATTTGTGCCGTCTTTTTGTCGGCAATTACTTGCGCTTTTTGTGTGTGCCGTCCCTTTTTGCCACTATAGTGCTCTTTTTGGCTTTTTGGGGGCGTTCAATCGGTTGTTCACTAGCATCTACCAGCACAACTTCAAAGATGGTGTCCGTGGGCTGGAGTGCTTTTTTGCCTGGCAGGGTAAACTTCCCTGAGCTAACCAGAACGTCTTCGACTTTTTGAATGGTACGACAGACTGTAGATTCACTGACTCCATAGGATTGAGCAATATGAAATTCAGTTCGATATTCACGCCAGTACATCAAGGTCATCAGAAGCTGATCGGCTCGGCTCAACGTGGTCGGTCTACCAAAGTTGCGCATTCCTCGTTGTACGACTTCCAGCATCAAATCAAAGGTCGCTCTTTGCACACCAGTCAATCGTTTGAAGTCCGTGTCTTTTAGGTGCTCTATTGTTTCATATCTCATTTGCCCATTATCGCATACTTATGCAAGAGGTCTAATGAAAATGACCATACAAGACAAAAAATCAACAACGGTTATCCAGAAATGGTGGATAGAAATTATTTTCACCTTGCTCTTTTTAGGAGTTATCCTGTTCGCAACATCGGGAAAACTCACTTGGTTGATGGCATGGGTCTATTTGGCTATGGTTCTTGTAATTAAAGTTGAGAATGCGCTCACAATTGATTCAAGTCTAATGGAAGAACGCGCTCAACCTAAGGAAGGAACAAAAAAGTGGGACATTTTTCTTGCCAGTTTTGTTGCGGTTGTGGGTCCATTATTCACATTGATACTGGCAGGGCTTGATATGCGGTTTGGATGGTCACACGGAATAACGCTGGTATTTCAAATCATCGGAGTAGTATTTGTCATGCTGGGAGGACTGCTTGTAAATTGGGCAATGGCAGTCAATCAGTTTTTTTCTTCTACGGTACGAATTCAATCAGACCGAAATCAGAGTGTCACTACTCAAGGTCCATATCAGTATGTCCGTCACCCTGGATATGTAGGGGCAATTATCGGTAGCATAATGACGCCTCTTGTGCTGGGGTCATGGGTAGCCTTTATCCCAGCCATTTTGGTAATGTGCGGCTATATTGTCCGAACAGGTCTGGAAGATAAGGTATTGCAGAAAGAACTTGAAGGATATACGGATTATGCAAAAAAAGTCCGTTATCGTTTATTTCCAAGAATTTGGTAAATCTCCATCCACGTTGCCCAACACAGCGTGCAGCAACCCTGGGAGATCGCCAGGACAGGCTGTCTTGAAAGTCAAGATCAAAACCACCTTTAAAAGGGAAACCCTGTCGATCTCAGGCCAGCGTCGTCTGCTTGAACGGAGTTTGATCGCGCATCATGGCGTTCAAGATGGTCAAGAACTTCCGCATACACGCGATGAGAGCCACCTTCTTCACCTTGCCCCTCTTCAACAACTGCTGATACTGCGCCTGGATCAACGGGTTGTACCTCGTCGCCACCAAGGTTGACATGTAGAGCACATTCCGCACTTCGAGGCGTCCGCCTGCCAGTTGCCTTTCTTCCAGTTGCTCTCGCGTCAAGTATGATGGTCTCCATGTCATACTACCCGTTGTAAGTCAATCTCGGTTAACCTGAATAAGACCTTTGATACGGCAACATGGGATCAGCGTGATTGTCACTGACGATCTGACCAGTTACAAGGTTGTGGCTGAGAAATCGCAGCTCGGACACCAGATATGTCAGTTCCATGTCCGTCGTTGGGTTGGGAGGGCGCTCAAAGATTTGCAGGAAACCATCCCCAAGGAATGGCTCTGGGTTGTGGCAGAAGTTCGGGAACTTCTCGAGGTTTTGCATCCAGATGGTAGCCAACGGCTACATGCCCTTTGGAAGCAATTGTCGGGGCGTAGTTCAAGACCTGACCAGGCACGTTCTGCCATGGAGCAATTGCGCGATTTACTTCTGCGCTTGAGCCGCGATCGGCATGCCTATTGCACTTTTCAATCTGAACCAGAGGCGCCTTGGACCAATAATGCCACTGAACGCGCCATTGGAAAGATGAAAATGCGCGCCAGAACCGTGCGCGGCTACAAATCCTGGCATGGTATGCAATCTGGCTTGATGCTGGCCGGTTCCTACACTCATTAGCTTCAATTCCCATCTACCATGCCTTTTGTCTTTTTTCTTCCCACTTTTCGCCCACCACCTATGTTACGAACACAATCCCCCGATTGTTGACAAGCCCTCCTTCCTAACATAGAATCAAGTTGCAATTAATTCCATCGTTTCAAGGAGAATATTATGTTAAAAGAATTCAAGGAATTCGTCATGCGCGGCAACGTGCTGGACCTGGCTGTGGCTGTCATCATCGGCGGCGCGTTCGGAAAAATCGTCGGCTCCCTCGTCAATGACATCCTCATGCCGTTGATCGGGCTGATTATGGGTGGCGTGAATTTCAGCGATCTGTCCTTCACCGTCGGCGAGGCGGTGGTCAAATGGGGCGCCTTCGTGCAAACCGTTATAGACTTTCTTGTCATCGCCTTCGTCATCTTCCTGATCGTCAAAGCGGCAAACAACTTGAAGAAGAAGCCCGCGCCCGCCGCCCCTGCCGAGCCGACCACCAAGGAATGCCCGTACTGCCTCACGACCATTGCAATCAAAGCCACACGCTGCCCGAACTGCACGTCCGAATTGGCGGTGGCAAAGAAGTCCCGCAAATAGCAAACCTCCCAAATTCGAACAAGTGTCCGCTAAGGCGGGGGCTAAGCCCCCGCCTTAGCGTTTATAATGACATCATGGATTTTCTCGACAAATTAAACCCACAACAACGCAGGGCGGTCACCGCCCTGGATGGACCAGTTCTCGTGGTGGCTGGACCCGGCTCCGGCAA
>DAOUAS010000064.1:0-7441 GCA_034433295.1 Anaerolineales bacterium
TTGAACAACTCGTCGAATTGCTTGCGTGAAAACGGTGGACGAGTCCAGGTTTCGTCGGAAACGGGGAGCGGTTTGCCTTCCGCCATGATTTGCGCGATCTCGAAGAACAGCGCCATTTGGTTTTCGTAGGTGCGTGCCAGCAACTCGTCCACGCCGTCTTCGGGGTGGATGGGGAAACGCCTGACCTTGATGATCCTGCCCGTGTCCACCCTGCCTGCCATGTGGTGACAGGTCACGCCGTATTCCTTTGCGTCTTCATACAAGGCGAAATTATTACAACCGATGCCGGGGTACTCAGGCGAAGCAGGATGAAAATTGATGGCGGCGATTCTGGCGCGATGCAGCAACTCCTGTGGCACGACCCAGCGTGAGAGATACGAGATAATGTAATCCCCGCTCCACCTGCGGATGTCTTCAGGCAGCGGGTCGCCCCATTTGCCGAGGCAATACGCCACTTGGGCAAAATGCTTCTGACAGTATTCAAGTGCGCGGACGCAATCAGGGTCATCGGCTTTGCCGAGGAAGAGGAGGGATGCGTTAGCTTGAGACATAACAGTCATTATAAAGGTTGCAGGGGCGACCCGCCAATATTGGTTTTGGTTTTCGTCCAAGCCTGACGGGTCGCCGCTTCTCATAGGTAGAGGATCAGCCCGAAGTGGAAAAACAAAACGGAGACACGTCTTTCATGTCTCCGTCGAATAAACTTCCAGAGTCTGAATCCGCTAAAGGGAAATATATTCCCGCAAACTGTGCTGCACGGCGTAGGCGGCGGCTTCGGCGCGGTTGTTGACGCTCAACTTCGAGAGGATGCTCGAAACATAGTTGCGAACCGTGCCTTCGCCGAGGAACAGGTTCTTGGCGATCTCGCGGTTGGTCTTACCTTCGGAGACAAGCAACAGCACATGCTTTTCCTGTTGGCTCAAATGAGAGAAAGCCGAAGCCTCCTCCTCCTTGACCGCGCGGCGCACTTCCTGGAAGACACGTTGGGTGACGGCGGGATCGAGCAGGGCTTCACCGCGCCCGACCGACTCAATTGCCTTGATCAGGTCTTCGCTTCCGATTTGTTTGAGAACATATCCCGAAGCGCCCGCGCGGATGGCGGAGAACAGCATTTCATCCTCCGCGTATGACGTGAGCATCAGCACTTTGGTATCGGGATGTTGATTTACGATTTGTTCGCAGGCATCGATGCCCGACGTGCCAGGCAGGCGAATATCCATTACCACCACGTCTGGCTTCAGCGACTCCACCTGCTCCAGCGCTTCACGCGCCGAGCCTGCCTCGCCCACCACATCGAACTGCGGATGGCGCTCCAGCAGGGACTTCAAGCCGATGCGCACCAATTCGTGATCGTCTACTAGAATAATTCGTTGCTTTTTCATGGACTAATTTTACCTCTAAACTGATAAGAAAAGGCAGGTTTAATTGACTTTCAATCGCTTTACGGCCGCCAAATGCTCCTCGATGTGCGCCAGGCTGCGCTCCACCCAAAATTGCAGGGTCAGCCCGCGGCCAAGTTCCAGGTGACGGCTTTCGCGCGACCAGGCTTCATGCGGCTGGACTTCCAGCGTTTGACATAACTCAGCCGCGTGTCCCGCCAATTCATCCAAAATCTTCCCCAGCGGTTCGCGCGGATCGTAATGGGCCGTCATCCACTCATCGGCGTCGAAGTTTTTGAATTCGGGGTTACCCTCCTTCAATGTCCGCTCGATGCGCGCGCCGTACACCAGTTTATCCACATCCCGCGTGTGCGACGCGATCTGGTGAACATTCCACCCGTCTTCGATTTTGGCGAACGAGTTACCGACTTCACGGCAGGCGTCGCAGAATTCCCGCGCGGCTTCGCCGAGGCGTCGAATCATCTTTTGACGATATTCCAACAGTTCCTTCATTCTGCCTCCAGGGTGAACATCACAACCTTTACCACATCCGCCGAATTTTCAATTATGCGGACTCGAATCCCAAGCGGACTCAACTCCGCATCTGCGGACTGGGACAACGCCCTCAGCCCCGCCATGCTCGAACGATATGCCGCACCCGGGCCTGATTCTGTTACGATGTTCAGAATCTCCCCGTGATCTTTCCCTTGCATCACCCGCGCCACGGATTGCATCATCAGGAACGCGCCCGTCAGGTTGACATCCAACGTGCGATGCCAGTCCCACTCGTCCATTTCCAGCAAGGGTGTGTGCGGCTCCACCGCCGCGTGATTGACCAGAATATCGATGCCGCCAAAATCCTCCTCCACGCTGTCCACCAGAACCTGCACGCCGACCCTCTTGGCAACGTCCTCGATGTAGGCTTTGGCTCTTCCGCCGCGAGCGACGATCTCCGCAATCACCTCCTCCACGTTGACGGGGGAGATGTCATTTGCCGCCACAAATGCGCCGTGTTCCGCAAAGGCCAGCGCCAGCGCCCGCCCTGCTCCTTTACCCGCGCCGGTGATCAAAACCACTTTATCTTTTAGTCGATTCATCTTTTACCTGACTGACTCACTGATGTTACGCGCTCAACCGTGATTCCCTGGGTGGAGCGAAGGGTCTCTGAAACAATTGTAGAGGTTCTTCGCTCCGCTCAGAACGACACTGCGTAACATCAGTTACTCACAAACTGGAATTATATCGGGATTGAGATTGGCGTTCAGCGGCAGTCCAAAATATGGCGAGGGATCGTATGTGTTCTCGATTTCAAGTTCATTTTTGTATTTGCCGAAGCCATCATCCTTCACAATCGAGATGTGCAGATGCACACCCACAGGATTTCCCGCGTCTCCTGAGTAATTTCCCTGATAGCCCAGGAATGTACCAGCCTCGACATAAACTTCCTCGGTCCCCATTGGAAATTCATCTGAAATGAAGGAATTGCCCTGTGGATCTGCCATGTGAGTATAGTACACCCAAATCTGTCTATCCGGCTGGAGCGGATCCTCCGGCACGCGGATGATCGCCGATGATTTCCAATCTGCTTCGCGAGTGAGGTAGCCGGGATACGCGACAATAACAGGAGTGATACCCACCTCAGTTCCGCCGAAGATATCAATTCCCGTGTGTCGATGTCCGGGGCGAAAGGAATCGTCCCAGATGAAACCGGCCAACCCGTCGGTGGGGAAAATGAAAGGAGCATCGCCGCACCTTGCCCCGGCGGACATCATCAACTCCGGGCGCGAGGACGGGTTGCGGAGCCAGCTCATCACTTGGGAAGCGCGTTCAGCGCTTTTTCCATACGTGTAATACAGGTAAAGCCCCACAATGGCAACCGCCACAGGGATGGCGAGAACAATGATCTTTTTAAGCATCCAGGCATTATAAGTTGAATTTACGCTGAGTTGGCGGAAACGTGGTTGTGAAATATTTTTTGTCCACTTGTCCTCTTGAAATTACACCTGAAACGGGGTAGTATTGGTATGGACGGTTTTTTAGTGTGGGTATATCCAATTCTGTAGCACTGTCTCAACTTTAGAATTATCGCGCTTTTGATCGAGAGGTAAGGGATCGATTTACCTCGAAATGGCAAACCCATCGTGAGGTGGGGGCGCAAAGTCATGGATCTGCGCACAAACGTGTCACAGACCGCCAGACTGCCGAAGGTATTCTTGCCTTGGCAGTTTTTGTTTTAATGATCGTGCAAATTCTGAAAGAGAAGAGGTGATAACCGGTAAAAGTAACGAAAGCAAAAGCATATTCCCAAAGCAGCGTTCCATCCATCAATCCAACTTGTGAGGAAAAAATATGAAGAACAAACTTTTTGCTTTGTGTCTTGTCGTCGTTCTGGCCGTCACTTTGCTTGGAAGTTCCCCCGCCTCCCAGCCTGTTTCGGCCCGGATGATTGTCCAGAGCGTCGAGTCTCTGTCGATTTTCCAGGCGACCAAGTTCAACGCGCATTACCGCGCGCCAAACATCGAACAGATCGAAACCTTCCTGGAAGTGCATGGCGTGCCCATGGCTGATCCTGAGATGAAAGCCCTTGCGGTCCAGGAGTTTCGCAAGAACTGGTCTGAGCGCAACCCTACCACGCCCAATCCTGATAAGTTTCGGCGCCTGCTGGAAAAAGAGCGCCAGGGCGAAACCGCCATGATGGCGGCAGCCGCCGAAGCGGCCGCAGAGCCCCAGATCATGAGTTTGGCTGTGCCGGTGGAGTTCCCCAACAGTGACACCTTTGACTGGTGCGGATCATCGGTAACCACCACAGGACCCTTGCATAACCAAATTCCGCCTCCAGGGCCGCGGGATAACAACACCATCTGGTATGACGATGCCACACCGGCGCTTTATAGTGAACTTTATTTCGGCGTTGGGCCGAAAGCCGGCGTGGTTGTTCACCACCCGAATTTGGGCACCGTGGACCTGCGCGGCAGTACCATGGCCAACTTCTATTTGGAACAGTCCGAGGGAACGTTCGTTCCGAAAGGACTGGTCTATCCCAAATGGCTGCAAGCAGCCCATTCCGAAGGATGGTATGGCGCCGATAATTGCACCGGCAGTAACCATAATGTGCGCGCCGACAATCTGGTCAGGGAGGTTGTGGATGCCGTCAACGCAGACAATCCCAATTTTGTCTGGCAGGATTATGACGGCGACGGCGATGGCTTTGTCGATAACTTCACCGTGATCCACGCGGGTGTGGGACAGGAAAGCGGCGGCGGCCAGCAGGGCGATTTTGCCATCTGGTCCCATGCATCGGCAGTCGATTATCCCACCGGCAAACTGGCTTGCTTTGTTGGTTCGCCGGGATGCCCCGACCGCGATATTTATGTCCTTGCCTACAGCATGGATCCCGAGAACATCGATGTCGGCGTTATTTCCGAAGAGTTCGGTCATGCGGCGTTTGGTCTCCCGGACATCTACACCACCGACGCACAGGGCTCACCCTCCAACTGGTCAATCATGGAGGCGGGCTCCTGGAATGGCAAACTGGGCGGCATGCAGCCTGCGCCATTCCCGCTCTTCTTCCGCTACCTGATTGGCTGGGCAGACCCGGTTGAACTTAACTACTCCACGAAACCGACCGCCGTCAAGGTTGGACAACTCTCCCTACGCCCGAAGAACACCGAACAGGGCATCAAGATCAACCTGCCAAACCAGGTGGTAGAGACGGCCAATCTGGCAGGCACCGGCAATGCCTGGTGGTCCAGCCGCGCCGATCTGGCGGACTTTTATCTGGCGCACGATTTCGACCTGACAACCGCCACGGTTCCGGTCTTCTCCTTTGCCAGTTATTGGAGTTTTGAAGAGGATTATGACTACGGTTACGTGGAAGTCTCCGAAGACGCCGGCGCGACCTGGATCAAACTGCCTGACATGGACGGAGTTTTCGTCGATGATGGCAATGGCAATCTGGGATTGAACAACGAGGGACAGGGTGTCCTGCGTTTCGACCTGGCAGCCTACGCCGGAAAGACGATTACGCTGAGGCTTCACTACACCAGCGATGTCGGCGTGCAGTGGGCCGGCTGGTGGGCGGACGACTTCTCACTGGTGGACGATGTAACCACGCTGTTCACCGACGACGTGGAAACTGCTCCGAATGGCTGGACGACCAACAACTTTGTGATTGTGCCGCTAACGAACGTCTACCCCATGTACTACCTGGCGGAATGGCGCAACAACAGCGGCTTTGATCGCGGATTGGCATACCCCTATACAACGATCTATAACAGCGACGCAACGACTGAATGGGAAGTGGATCGCTGTCCCTACACCGTGCCCGGCATGTTGCTGTGGCTGCGCAACGGGGCCATGGACTTTGATTACACTCTCTATGACTCCATCTACGACCCGCCCAGCTATGGTCCGAAGCACGCCCTGCTCGTCGTCGATAGTCACTATTGGCCGCTCGAATGGGAAGGCATGGGAACAAGTGACGCGCACCTGAGGCTCAACGCCCGCTGTCAGCCTGGCAATGCCGCGTTCACACTCCAGAAGACCACACCGTTCACCGTGCGACGGGCGGATGCAACTGGCAACATCCTTGAGACCAAGAAATTCGCGCCATTGCCCGCAGTATCGCAGTTCCATGACTCGCTGGGATATTACCCCGGTCTGCGATACAGGGAAGCCAATGACGGACTCTATTTCTGGGATGCTGCAGCCAGTCTTGCCGTTCCGGCCAAGGGCAGCTACACCACCCGCATCACGTGGGGTGACAAGACCCCGGCGACGGACCTCTACGGGATCGACCTCGGCGATACTGTCCTCGGCGCAGGAAACCCCGGAGACGAGGGCTTGCAGTACGGTTTGCACATGGCAGTGGTTGACAAAGCCAGGAAGGGCGACTGGGGCTTGATCAAGGTCTGGAATTCGCCGAAATTGGTCGAATTGACGACCATGACGCATCCGCCTTCGGTTAAACCCGGTCAGTCTATCGGCTATATGCTCAAGGTGGTCAACATGACCCCCGTACACCAGCCCTTCGAAGTTAACAACCCAATTCCCGCAAGTACAACCTTCCTTAAGGGCATGTATTATGATCGCAAGTCGAACAGCATCCAATGGAAGGGAACGCTCGCTCCATATTCGACCCAGGTCGTCGGGTTCTGGGTGAAGGTCGGCAAAGGCGTGCCGTCTGGCACTGTCATTACCAACGAGGCTTACCTGACAGATGGAGCCCTTGGAGGCAGTTCATCCACGGAGGTAAAGGTCAAGTAATGCTCTGACTCGGGGCGGGTAATCTGCTGTGAGTCGGGCAAACCTCGACTAAAAAGGCCATCGGGAGTCGCGGCTTCCGGTGGCTTTTTCTTTTTCCCGTCTCTCGAAAGGATCGATCACGGCAGGGGGCGGCAAAAAACAACCGTCTGCCCGCTGGTGTGGTACTCGTAGTGGCGTCCGGAAACGCCCAATAAAATGACAAGGCCGGATATCGTTTGCGGGGATTCCTGTTTTGCAATCCGTTCTTTTGCCGCCTGGCAATGAAACGCTTCGGCGGAAAACTCCTGACCGATGACGGCATTAACCATGATGAGATCGACGGATACTCCCAGTCTTTGAGCCAGGTCCTGTCTGGCGAGGTTGACGTTTTTGGTTGACTCATCATCCGATGGCGGACTGGTTTGAGTTTCGCTCATGGTTTCATCCTCCGGTATGATCGGGGTTGGGGTGATCGGAACGTCGGTCGCCTTTTCAGGCGGCGATAAAACCGGTTGATGGACCGTTTTCACCTCTGCGGGAGGGGCGGCGGTATTTTCTGAAAGCGGGGTTGTTTTCGATCCGCAACCGGCCAGCCCGGACAAAATCAATCCACCCAACAAAGCGGCGGCATATTTATGCTTGATCATTCGATTGCTCCTTTCCACTGCGTGAACGCGGCACGCCTGTGACCCATGAGGGATATTGCAGGCATTGCGAACTTCATTGGCGGCGGTCTTATTTCATGGACGCTGCGGCTGGGCAAAAAGTTCAATCGGTTTTCACGGCGCGAGTTTTCTGAAAACCTTTCGCAGGGTCTC
>DAOUAS010000065.1:0-44929 GCA_034433295.1 Anaerolineales bacterium
CTCCCATGACGTGACGGGCGGTGTGTACAAGGCCCGAGAACGTATTCAACGCACTATAGCTGACGCGCGTTTACTAGCAACTCCGGCTTCATGCAGGCGAGTTGCAGCCTGCAATCTGAACTGGGGCCGGCTTTAGGGGATTGGCTCCACCTCGCGGTTTAGCAACCCATTGTACCGGCCATTGTAGCGTGTGTGTAGCCCCGGACATAAAGGCCATGCGGACTTGACGTCATCCCCACCTTCCTCCGGCTTGATACCGGCGGTCCCGTATGACACATGTAACATACGGCGAGGGTTGCGCTCGTTAGCGGACTTAACCGAACATCTCACGACACGAGCTGACGACAGCCATGCAACACCTGTGCAAGCTCCCTTGCGGGTCGTTCACCTTTCGGATCACTACCACTTGCATGTCAAACCCGGGTAAGGTTCTTCGTGTAGCATCGAATTAAACCACACGCTCCGCTGCTTGTGCGGGCCCCCGTCAATTCCTTTGAGTTTTAATCTTGCGATCGTAGTCCCCAGGCGGTAAACTTATCGCGTTAGCTGCGGCACCGACGGAGTTTAAGCCACCGACGCCAAGTTTACATCGTTTACGGCTAGGATTACCGGGGTCTCTAATCCCGTTTACTACCCTAGCTTTCGCGTCTGAGCGTCAGAAATGGTCCAGAAGATCGCTTTCGCCACTGGTGTTCCTCCCGATATCTACGCATTTCACCACTACACCGGGAATTCCATCTTCCTCTACCACTCTCGAGTCCGGTAGTATTGAACGACCTCTCCTAGTTAAGCCAAGAGATTTCACGCCCAACTTACCGAACCGCCTGCACGCGCTTTACGCCCAGTGAATCCGGATAACGCTTGCCTCCTACGTTTTACCGCGGCTGCTGGCACGTAGTTAGCCGAGACTTATTCCTGAGATACTGTCCTTTCTCATCTCCCAGAAAAGCGCTTTACGACCCGAAGGCCTTCATCGCGCACGCGGCGTTGCTGCTTCAGGCTTTCGCCCATTGAGCAATATTCCCTACTGCTGCCACCCGTAGGTGTATGGACCGTGTTTCAGTTCCATTGTGGGGGGCCACCCTCTCAGGTCCCCTACCCGTCGTCGCCTTGGTGAGCCGTTACCTCACCAACTAGCTGATGGGACGCAGGTCCCTCCCAAAGCGCATTACTGCTTTAGTCATCGGTTTCTAAATCCGAAGACCACATGCGGTATTAGCAATCCTTTCGAACTGTTATCCCACACTTTGGGGCAGGTCACCAACGCGTTACTCACCCGTTCGCCACTAGGATACTTCTCGTATTGCTACAAAAAGCACCTCGTTCGACTTGCATGTATTAGGCACGCCGCCAGCGTTCATCCTGAGCCAGGATCAAACTCTCCGCAAAAAATTTCGCTCTTGCGAGCGTAGTTTACTTTACGGAATTTACTGGTTCGACAAATTTGTTGTTTCCTATCACTATTCAGCTGTTAAGGTGCTTGCCAATCGAGCGGAAAGTATTTTATCTGCTCTACAGCCGCCTGTCAAGATTTTCACAGACTAAAATGCCGATGCATTTCGTTCTGCATCGGTTCATCACGCTGTCGTCTTGCTGCCTTGAGTCGTTGATGCGGGGCGGTCACTCAGTTGTAAATGATTTGTCGGGGTGACGAAATCTTTTTGTTTTTACTGGCGAAGGGCAATTATATGCGCTTCTTCTTTGCTGTCAAGACTTACAAGGCAATTTAACCTTAAAAAATCGCACGAATTTGCAATCTATTTTCGATAAATAATTGACGGGCTTTGGAGTCGAATGGGCTTTGGTCACCGCAAGGAGGTTTGACATACTCCATCAAAACCCCTCATGCTATACTAGGCACGGTTTTCAGGAGCAACCATGACCAACCCAAACACTCCCTTTTTACACGACCCATCCAAACAGGAGCATTTGCTCGAGCAGACCGTCACGCGGATGGGAAGAGCCGTGGAAAACGAGATTGTCATTGTCAGCAAGCGCGCTTCGCGGGAACATGCTCACATCCGCCGCGACGGACGCCGCACGTTTTTGGATGACCTCGGCAGCACCAACGGGACTTTCCTGAATGGCGAACGCGTATTGGGAAGCGTTCAGTTACGGGACGGCGACCAAATTGCCGTCGGGGAGGTCACCTTCACGTTCCATGACCCAGACACGACGACGCGGGAGACGCCCTTCCCTGAGTTGGAGGTCAACCTCGAGGCGGGAATCGTCCGCTTGAATCGGAAATCGATTCAGTTGTCGCCGAAGGAGTTTTCGCTGCTGGCGTATCTGTATCAAAATCGAGGAAAGGTCTGCTCGAAGGACGAGATCGGGCGGACGGTCTGGTCAGAGTATCAGTCGGGAATATACGATTATCAAATCGAGAACCTCATCCGCCGCCTGCGGACAAAAATCGAAGGCGACCCCAACCTGCCCGTGCTGCTCATCACCGTGCGCGGATTGGGCTACAAATTGCTCGGAAAAACCGATATGGAATAAACAGCGAACTGTTAGTCGGCTGTTAGCGTTTGGATAGGTTGAAAAATTCACTTGGGGGTAATATCCACACCGAAAGAAAGCAGGAACATACCCATGTCACCCTCGAACCTCGAAGGAATCACGCTCGGAAAATATCGCATCCTCGAACCGCTCGGACGCGGCGGGATGGCACAGGTCTACAAGGCTTACCATCCGCAGCTTGACCGCTACATGGCGGTCAAGATTTTGCGTTCCGACCTGGTCGAAAGCCAGGAGTTTCTCTCGCGGTTTCGGCATGAAGCGCACGCGGTTTCAGGTCTGCGCCACGCGAACATCGTGCAGGTCTTCGATTTCGACATGCAGGACGACTATTATTACATGGTGATGGAACTGCTCGAAGGCGACACTCTGCGCGCGCGTTTGAACGACTATCGGGTGCGAAAACAGCGTATGCCGCTTGCGGAGATCGTCCGCGTTACGAAGGACATTTTGAGCGGACTGTCTTACGCGCACGGCGAGGGCATCATCCACCGCGACATCAAGCCAGCCAACATCATGCTGACCAAAAAGGGACAGGCTGTGCTGACCGACTTCGGCATCGCGCAAATCGTGGGCAGCACCCAGCATACCGTTTCGGGCGCGTTGATGGGCACACTCAACTACATGGCTCCCGAGCAGGGGCTGAAAGGCGAGTGCGACACCCGCAGCGACATCTACTCGCTGGGCATCGTGCTGTACGAAATGCTCACGGGCTACACCCCCTTCGACGCCGACACCCCGCTCGCGATTCTGATGAAGCACCTCAACGACCCGCTGCCCCTCCCCACCCAGGTCGATCCCTCGCTTCCACTGGAGCTTGAGATGATCGTGCTCAAGGCGCTGGCGAAGGACCCCGACGATCGTTTCCAAAACGCGGACGAGATGCGCAAAGCGCTTGAAAACGTCGAGCAGAATCTTTCGATGGACGCCCGACCAAACGTCCTGCCGCCTGGTGGATTTTCACAACAGGCAGTTTTCTCTGGGACGTCGCGCAAGCAGATCACCGACCATCGTTTTGCAGACGCGGATACCGATGCGGGAATCAAGCCGATCACGAACCGACCCGCTCCGCGCTTCGAACCCGAAGTTGATTCACCGCTCGAAGGGCTGTTCACCACGCTGACGGTTTCCCTGAGCAGGATCCCCGTCTTCCGCATCAGCCCGGTGACAGCCGTCTTTGGTGGGATCGCCCTGTACATTTTCGTCAACTTCATCGTCATCATGCTTGGCACAGTCAGCAGACAACCCATCATGAGATACGCATGGCCCATCGAAATATTTCTGTTTGCAAGTTTTCTCGCGCTGATTGGCTGGGGAACCCAGAAATGGGGCTTGATGATTCCAAGTGGAATCGTCTTCGGCAACGCGCTCATCCTCGCCTATTGTGCGCTGACAGGTCGCTGGGGTGACTGGGCTTTTCTGTGGGTCGCCGAACTGTTCTTCATCTGGCTGTCGATTTTCATCCCCGTGCGGGTCGGTCAAATCCCGAATGCGGGTCCCGTTTGGGCGCGTGTGTTTGGAGTGGCGACCACAGTTGTATCCCTGTTCCTCATCTCCATCATCATCTTTCTTTCTTTTGTAATTGCATCCGTCTCCCCATTGTTTTCCCAGACTGGAGGTCTCCTGTGAAAACCACACACCCATTCCATTTGAATTTTCGATTTGTCCTTCTATCGGCTGGCGTCATCGTCCTTGCCGGCAGCATGCTCCTGGCGACAAAAATATGGAAACTCTGGCCCCTGCTCGTCTCCATGTTCTTCTCCTTCATGGACATATACGCGGCCCTGTACGCAATGGTAACTGAATTCATTTCATAGATTGGAGGTCTATTGTGAAAACCGAAAAACTGTTCAATTTGATTTCTGGCGTAACCCTGATCGCCATCGGCGCGCTTGTCCTCGCGGGGAACGTCTTCCTCTCGACCAAGGCGTGGAAACTCTGGCCCCTGATCGTCCTGCTGGGGGGAATCGGACTGACCCTGCCCGGCTTCTTCGGCTTCTGGCGGCGCGGACTTGGCTCCTTCTTCATCCCCGGACTTCCCGTGCTGACAACTGGCGCGATCCTGCTCTATGTCAGCCTGACCGACAACTGGGGCGTTTGGGCTGCGGCTTGGACGTTGGAAGTCCTCGCCCTGGCGTTCGGCTTCGCCCTAGCTGCATTCTTCATGCGCGTCCCCGGTCTTGCAATCCCCGCTTTCATCGTCGGAGTCAACGGCTTGATGCTCGCCTTCTGCGCGGTGACAGGGCTGTGGGAATCCTGGGCAATCCTGTGGCCCATCGAATTCCTCGCGGTGGGACTGGGCCTGCTTGCGCTTGGCATGGTCAACGGCTCGGCGGGTGTGAAGACGGCCGCGAGCATTCTCTTCACCATCGCGGGCGGCGGATTTTTCATCAGCGCCTTTATCAGCGCGTTCAACAAAGGCGTTTTGAAATTCGCCGTGCCTGTGATGCTGCTTCTCACTGGCGCGCTGCTAACCGCGACCTTCTTGATGAACAGGTCACCTGAGACGCCAGTCGTCACAGAGCAAACAGCGCAAGAGTCATAAAATCTTACGCTTCATCGAGGGCTTAGCCCCTGATGGAGCTATGAAAATCTTATCGGTCATCTTTATCAATACAAGAGGAGTAAACATGCTAAAGAAATTACGCGAACCCGTCAACAGTCTGACCCATTGGGGCGGCGCAATCCTTGCACTGATCGGCTTGATCGTCTTGCTCATCGTCGGCTGGAGCACTCCTGCAAAAATCATCTCACTGGCGATTTACGGCGGTAGCCTCATCTTCCTGTTTTCGGCAAGCGCCACCTACCACATGGTGCGGGTCAAGGATAAGGCGCTGGAAATCTTCCGCAAGGTGGATCACTCCGCCATCTACGTCCTGATTGCTGGGACATACACCCCGTTCTGCGTCAACGCTTTCACAGGCTTTTGGAAGTGGGGCATGTTAAGCATTATCTGGTCGCTGGCAATAGGCGGAATCGTGGTGAAGATTTTCTATATCCGCGCGCCGCGCTGGTTAAACGCAGCAATCTATATCATCATGGGCTGGCTCAGCCTCGCCACGGCGGGACAGATGCTCGCCCACCTCCCCGCCTGGGTGTTGACCTTCCTCATCATCGGCGGCGTGACCTACACCTTGGGCGCAATCGTGTACATGACCAAAATCTTCAACTTCAAGCCTGGCGTGTTCGGCTTCCATGAGGTGTGGCACATCTTCGTCCTGCTCGCCGCCGCATTCCACTACATCGCGGTACTGGGCGTGGCGTTGTAAACCGCGCAGAGATGAAGCCCACGTTAAACCTGGAGCTTGCTTCGTGAGTTCAGCCGCCGCAGGCGGCTTCGTAGAAATAGCCCTGACGTTCCACGTCGGGGCGCGTGAGAGACAAAATCAAAACGGGACAATCTCTTCGCGGCTTGTCCCGTTTTTTATGCTTGCTTTCTGATCAGATACATTT
Source organism: Anaerolineales bacterium (assembly GCA_034433295.1). Classification (GTDB taxonomy): domain Bacteria; phylum Chloroflexota; class Anaerolineae; order Anaerolineales; family Villigracilaceae; genus Villigracilis. The sequence continues at coordinate 5,971 of DAOUAS010000065.1, forward strand.
TTTTGGGCTCTTTCAATTGTAATGCACCCCAAAACTTGGACAGTAGCGCTAAACAAGATAAACTACCGAACAAGACAAGAAGGAGCGCAAAATGGCAAGAACGAGAAGGTATTCAGCGCCGAATTCAAGGCAAAGGTGGTCTTGGAAATCATTAGCGGCAGCAAGAGTATGTCTGAAGTTTGCCGTGAATACAGTGTGAAAGCAGACCTGCTTTCACACTGGAAGGCGCAGATTTTGGACAAAGCCGCGAAAGTGTTTGCAACAACAACTGAGGCAGACCCGCAACAGTCTCGGATAGCCGAACTGGAACGTTTGGCAGGCAAACAGAGCCTGGAGATGGAGATTTAAAAAAAGCGTTGACACTCTTGCCCCAAATCCGAAAGAAAAGCGCGAGATGAGCCGCCAGATGGGCAGGGAGTATCCGAAGGCTGTGGTGTGTCACGTTCTGGGGACAGCGCACGGCAGTCATTACTATGAGCCAAAGACCGTGGACGAGAGCCAGTTGTAAGCAGAAATTCGCAAAATCTGCGCCGAGTTTCTACACTATGGGTATCGCCGTGTCACCGCAGAACTCAAACGCCGCAGTTGGCAGGTGAATCGTAAACATGTGGCGCGATTGATGGCAAAATTGAATCTGCAAGCCAAAAAACCGGTGAAACGCAAGTGTCGCACAACGGATAGTGACCATCCTTACCCACGCTACCCGAACTTGGAAAAGGACCTGCAAGTGGAATATCCCGACCAAGTCTGGTGGCAGACATCACCTATATCCTTCCGTCGCGTTACAAAGGAACGCCGCGCACTATCAACTGCTGTCGCATTGACCCTTTCAGGAAAAATCTATGAACGTCATTTTGAAGGTTCAGTAAAAAGTGAAGACCTGATCAACATGCTTGAACACGTTCAGCGACACATCCCAGGCAAAATCATTTTGATTTGGGATCGCGCCAGTATTCATCTGAGCAAGGCAACCAAAGCATATCTTCAAAACCATCCTGAAATCTTGCTCGAAGAATTGCCTGCCGATGTTCCGCAACTCAACCCGGAAGAGTACTGTCACGGAAACGTCAAACAACGTCTCGAAAATGCTCACCCTGCAAGTAAAGAAGAAATTTGCACCATGCTGGATCGCGGCTTTGCTCGCTTATGTCGTCGCCCAGACTTGCTTCTCGGTTTCTTTCATGCCGCTGGGCTTTCTGTTAGGCAACTTCGGTGAACCTGAATAGTATTTTTATTGGAGTTGGGTACACCTGCCCCAAACCCCAAACCCGCTGGAAAAGACGCAGGCAGACAAATGAATTATCACCCCATACCACGCATTCGCTATCCAGTGGTGTTTAAGAGTAAAAAAACGCACAAATTGCCTTCCGCTAGCCCTTGATTGGTATTTGCTTTTCCTTGCTAACGTTCAATTTCGCTTCGCTCACATTTCGTGTGCTGCTTGGCTACTCTATACTCAAGTCACAAAGAACACAGAGAAAACCTCTTAAAATCTCAGTGAACTCCGTGCTCTCTGTGGTCAATTCTTTTTCATCTACGAAAACGCCTGTACCCCCGTTTGCGCCCTGCCCAAAATCAACGCATGGATATCATTCGTACCTTCGTATGTATTCACCGATTCCAAATTCATCACGTGACGGATAACGTGATACTCATCCGAGACACCGTTCGCGCCGTGCATGTCGCGGGCGTGACGGGCAATCTCCAGCGCCTTGCCGCATGAATTCCGTTTGACCAGCGAGATCATCTCAGGGGTGACTTTGTCCTCGTCCATCAAACGTCCCACCCGTAAAACAGCTTGCAGACCAACCGAAATCTCCGTCATCATGTTTGCCAGTTTCAATTGGATCAACTGGTTCGCCGCCAGCGGGCGCCCAAACTGCGGACGGTCGAGCGTGTATTGCCGCGCCGCGTGCCAGCAGAATTCCGCCGCGCCCAACGCGCCCCAAGCAATCCCATAACGCGCCTTGTTCAAACATCCAAACGGACCTTTCAAGCCTGCGACATTTGGCAGCAGGTTTTCGTCAGGGACAAAGACTTCATTCATCACGATCTCGCCTGTGGAACTGGCGCGCAGGCTGAATTTGCCTTCGATCTTCGGAGTGATCAAACCCTTCATCCCTTTTTCGAGGATGAAACCGCGAATCTCACCATTGCTCTTTCCACCGTCCTCGGCGGAGGAGGCTTTTGCCCAAACGATGAATACATCCGCAATCGGCGAGTTGGTGATCCACATCTTATTGCCTTGTAAAATCCAGCCTCCATCCACCTTTTTGGCGCGGGTTTCCATGCTGCCAGGGTCGCTGCCGTGATTCGGTTCGGTCAGCCCAAAACAACCAATCCATTCGCCGCTGGCAAGTCTAGGAAGATATTTCTTCTTTTGCTCATCTGAGCCATATGCGTTGATCGGATGCATTACCAGCGAACTCTGGACGCTCATCGCACTGCGGTAGCCGCTGTCCACCCGCTCCACTTCGCGGGCGATCAAGCCGTAAGAGATGTAGTTCAATCCTGCGCCGCCATATTCTTCGGGGATAGTCGAACCGAGAAAACCCATCGCGCCCATTTCGTCCATGATGGCGCGGTCGAAGGTCTCGCTGCGATTTGCTTCGAGGATGCGCGGCATCAGCTTGTCCTGACAGAAGCGCCGCGCCGTATCGCGGATCATGCGCTCCTCGTCGGTCAACTGGTCGTTGAACAAAAAGGGGTCGTCCCATTTGAAGGTTTGTTTTGACATACTTTCTCCGAGGTAATTAAGAATTAGTAATTGGAGATTGATTGCAGGATGGATGATTGTATCAATAAAAAAGAGGACACGCTTCTCGCGTATCCTCTTCCACTTACTATTTACCAATTACCAAATTACAACCAGCCGCGCAACTCCATCGCCTTCACCACACGGTCAATGGCAACCATGTAGGCGGCGTCGCGCATGTAGACCTTTTCCTTCTCGCTGCGGTCGAGCACGCCGTGGAAAGCGGAGGTCATCTTCTGGTCGAGTTTTTCGAGGACTTCTTGCTTGCTCCAGTAGAAGTTCATATCGTTCTGAACCTGTTCGAAGTAGGAGCAGGTCACGCCGCCCGCGTTGCAGAGAAAGTCGGGGATGTTGAAGACGTTGTTCTTCTTGAAGGTTTCATCAGCTTCGGGAGTGCAGGGTCCGTTCGCGCCTTCAGCCACGATCTTGACACCCTTGGAAATCTTGCCGACCGTATCCGCATTGACCTGTCCTTCGAGCGCAGCAGGGATCAACACATTGGCTTCCTTGGTAATCCAGAGGTCGCCGTCTTCGACAACGTAGCCTGCATCTTGAGCCTTCGCCTTGTCGATGGTTCCGTACTGGTCCACAATGGAGAGCAGAAAGTGAGGATCGATGCCACCCTTCTTGCTGTAGGTGTAGGATTTCTTGTCGTGGCGGTCATAGCAGGAAACGCAGGCGACCTGTCCACCGAGCATTTCGACAAAGCCAATGGCGGCATACTGCGACACATTGCCAAAGCCCTGGATTGCGGCAACAGACTTCTTGGGATCCATGCCGAGGTGCTTCATTGCTTCGCGGACGGTGTAGATGACGCCGTAGCCGGTGGCTTCGGTGCGACCAAGAGAGCCGCCGCCGCCGAGGGGTTTGCCGGTGAACACGCCGGGAGTGTACTGACCGACGAGACGGGAATATTCGTCCATCATCCAGCCCATCATCTGGGGGGTGGTGCCAACGTCAGGAGCAGGGACGTCGTTGCGAGGTCCGATGTTCTTCCACATCGCGCGCACCCAACCACGGCACAATTCTTCCTTCTCGCGGACAGACAGGGTGGAGGGATCAACGATGATGCCGCCCTTGCCGCCGCCGAGGGGGATGTCTGCCACGGCGCATTTCCAGGTCATCCATGTCGCCAGGGCGCGCACGGTGTCGAGGGTTTCAGCAGGGTGGAAACGGATGCCGCCTTTGTTTGGACCGCGGGCATCGTTATGTTGTACACGGAACCCCTGGAAGACACGCATGCTGCCATCGTCCATGCGAACCGGGATACGGAATGCATATTCCCGCATGGGCCAGCGCAGAACCTCGGCGACACCGGCATCCAGTTTGAGTTGCTTGGCAACACCGTCAAACTGTTTCTGCGCCATTTCAAAAGCATTGAGTTGTCCTGACATATTGTTCTCCTGGTAAAGAGTTTTGTAGTGAATTTTACGAAAAGATAAGCGGGCACCCCAGACAGGGCGCCCGCTTTAGACACAAGTTATGTCAACATACTGAGGCATAGGATATTAATCCAATTCAGTTTACTTTCAAACTTTACACGAAAAGGAGGGGCAAGTCAATATGACATAAATCCGATTATTTTTGACGGAATGTGATGTCTTTCACAGTAAATCGAGGGGGAAATCACCAAAACGGAAAAAAGAATACACTATCTGAATTTTGGCATCCGTCTTTCAAGAAACGCTGCCACACCCTCACGGTGCTCTGCGGCCTTCCCCGCTTCATCTTGCAAGCAGCCTTCGTAATTGAGAACTTCTTCGAGATTCGGCAACATGGCATGATTGAACGCCTTCTTCCCCAAGGCAAACGCGCCCGATGGACCTGCTGCCAAAGCAGACGCAGCCTTCATAACCATCTTCTGAAAGCCCAGTCCAGACACCTGGTTGACCATGCCCCACTTCAAAGCTTGCTCCGCCGTGATGGGCTTGTTGGAGTAGAAGTATTCCTGTGCGCGCCCCAAGCCGATACAGGCGGGGAGGAGCAAAGACACGCCCGAATCAGGAGCAAGGGCAATGCCGCCAAATCCCACCACGAAATAGGCGCTGGATTTTGCAATCCGCAAGTCGCAGGCCAGCGCCAGACCAAACGCCGCCCCCGCGCAGGGTCCATTCACCGCAGCGATGACGGGTTTGCCCATGCCCCGAATCTGCAAGACAAGCGGGTTGTATGTTTTTTCCAAATGCTCACGATATGAATCCACGTCCCCCTGTTTCATCTCGGAAATATCCTGCCCCGCGCTGAATATATTGCCGGCGCCTGTCAACACCACACAGCGTACCTGCGGATTTTGTTCCGCGTCGGCAAGGGCGGCGCGTAATTCATTGACCATTTCGAAGTTAAAGGCATTGGCGCGTTCAGGGCGATTTAACGTCAGGATAACAGAATCAGGCCAAGGGCTCGAAAGAATGGCGGTCATTTGTCCTCCAAATAAAAAGCGACAGTCACTTGCTATTCGCAGGCGACTGTCGCTTTCAAGAAAATCTATTGGTCGGGAAAATCGTTCCTTTGGTCGTCGTCATCGCCGGAGTCCATCTCATACTCCACGCCATCGCTGTCGAGATAAACCCAGAGCAGGAGCACGTGTCCATCGGGAGTATCGACACTGCGGGCGGCGAGAATGGGCGCATTTTCCTCGGAACCGTTTTCAGCACGGTAATGCAGGTGGATGGAGGATCGGTTATTCCAGGCGGTGTAACAGCGTTGCACAAGCGCGGGGCCGTTAAAAGTTCGCAGGCGGGTGAGCGCCGGCACGGAGAGTCGTGGGCCTTCATTCAAGCCCATTGCCCAGCCGTCGTTGACGTGCTCGAAAACCGGCGTGGGACCTTCAATGATTGTGATTTTGTCTTCCATATGATTACCTGTTTGTAGTGCGGGAATATACCACAAACAGGGCGGGGATTCCTTTCAGAATCTTATTAGAATTTTCCACCATCCAAAGGGGAGCCTGTCCCAATGAGCCAAAATTTTCATACAACAAAACGGGAACAACCGCTGAAAAGCGCCGTTCCCGTTTTGTCGCAACAGATACATTGGGTGGTGGTCTAGATATAAGTGATGACAACCTGCAAAATCGTCATTTATCACTTCGATTTCGCCACTACCATAAATTGTACCTGAACCTTTTTGCAAAAGCGCCCATTTATATTTTGGACTTATTTTTCAAAAGAAATCAGGCTGTTTCTCAGGGCGAAATTGGAAAGTCTTATTTGGGAATCAGAGTCCCGGTTCGGACGCTCAACACTTCGGCCGCCTTGCGCAGGTTGCTTAGCTGTACATTGTTGTCGTTGTAATCCACGAAGTCCTCGTACTCGCCCTTCCATATTTTCAGGGCGGTTGGCTCGCTGCATCCGCGCTTGCGCATTTCGCCGATGAATTCATCGCAAGACATGTTTATTCTTTCTGCCAATTCCTGTACTCTGCTTTTCATTTACAAATATCCTTCTTTAAATCTATATTGTGATTGTGAAGCAAAGATTAGTCTTTAAAGCAATCCGCAAGTCCGATCGTAATCCAATTTTCAAATTTGTTTCAACTTTTTGATTCAAAACGCCCCTTTTCACCTGTAATAAAAAAATTAAAAACCATTCAAATTCGTGCGGACTAGAGACAATTGTAACCATTAAAATCGAAATGTCAATATGGTGAAAAACGGGCCCTATGGTTTATTCAAGGTCGCTTGACAAAAGGTAAAAAAAAGAGATCCTTTTCGCAAAAATTGGAGGTGACGAACAACCAAAAAGTGAAAAGGATCTGGCATGAATTGTAGCACAAGGAAAATGGAATAAGACTACGACGCTAAAGAGGGTGTATATGATGTAGGGAGTGTGCATGAAAGGTTGTCAAAATTAACAGATGCCCGTAAAGCGCAAGGTAAGTTATACCGCCAGGAAACAGTGTTGATGATTATCGTGCTGGCGAAGTTATATGGAGCAGATACGCCCGCAGCAGTCACAGATTGGGGGAAAAACCATGCAAAGCAAATCGTTGAGTGGTTACGCCTGGAACGTCAATTCCAATGGTGGCGTAACGGGCATTGTTGTCGCAATTCTTACCAAATCGAATATGGGATTAACAGCCTTACCAGTCAAGAAGCCTCACCCGCGCGCTTGCTTCAAATTCGCCGCGCGCATTGGGGAATTGAAACAGGCTTGCACCACCGCCGCGATGTGACTTTGCATGAAGACATCACCCGCATGGCGGTTGGCAACACCAGTAAGGTAATGGCTTCCATCAATTTGGTCTTAGCCTTAATTCGACAGACGAACTTCCACAATGCCGCTCAAGCAAGAAGATAATTTGACACTCACCCGACAAAGACATTTGCCTTGCTGACTACCCCTTTTTCTCGACCTTGAATAAGCCATATTTTCGATGTTCCGCTCTCCTTGACTTACTGAACATCTGTGCTATACTCTCGCCCACATAATCAACCATTTACACTTGATATTGGAGAAATCAACCATGGCAAGAAAATCCCGCGCAGTGGAAGCCCCCGCACAAAATCAAAACATCGATAACGCCAAACAGGCGGTACTCGGCAAGGCGGTTCAAGACATCCTCAAACGCTACGGCGACGGTTCGATCATGCGTCTTGGCGAAGCCCAAAGCATGGTGACTGAGTCCATTCCCACCGGCTCGCTCTCACTGGATATTGCCTTGGGTGTCGGCGGCATCCCGCGCGGGCGTGTCATCGAAATCTACGGACCCGAGTCATCGGGCAAAACCACACTCTGTCAGCATATTGTCGCAGAGGCACAGCGCATGGGCGGCACCGCTGCATTTATCGATATGGAACATGCGCTCGATCCCAGCTATGCCGCAAAGGTCGGCGTGGACATCGACAACCTGCTCGTTTCACAACCCGACACCGGCGAACAGGCCCTCGAAATTGCAGAAACCCTCGTGCGCTCCGGCGCGGTGGATGTGGTGGTCGTGGACTCGGTTGCCGCGCTTGTCCCCCGCTCTGAAATCGAAGGCGACATGGGCGACGCCACCATGGGCGTGCAAGCCCGCCTCATGTCGCAGGCGCTTCGCAAACTTTCCGGCGCAATCAACCAAACCAAGACCTCGGTCATCTTCACCAACCAGCTTCGCCAGAAGATCGGCGTGATGTTCGGCAACCCCGAAACCACCACCGGCGGACAGGCGCTCAAGTTCTACGCCTCCGTGCGTCTCGACGTGCGCCGCATCCAATCCATCAAGGTCGGTGAAGAAGTCATCGGTAACCGCACCCGCGTCAAGGTGGTCAAGAACAAGGTCGCGCCGCCCTTCCGCACCGCAGAATTCGACATCATGTTCAATGAAGGCATCTCGAAGGCCGGCGACGTACTCGACCTGGCGACCAAGTTCGAGGTCATTGCCAAACGCGGCGCGTTCTTTTCCTACGGCGACATCCGCATCGGTCAGGGACGCGAAAACGCCAAGGATTACCTGCGTTCCAATCCCGATCTGATGGCGGAAATCGAAACCGTCATTCGCCAGAAGTCGCTCAGCGGCGAAATTTCCCTCCCGCTCGATATGGGCAATGACGGCGCAAATTCGATGGAAGCAGGCCCGGCAGAAGAGGAATTGTAAGATAACCTGACACAGACTTCCGAAGCAAAGGAAAACGACTGGCTTCGGAAGTTTTGTGTTTTAATCGAGCCATGCTTCGACCCCGCCCAAACCTGATAGCTCTTCTCCTGCTTTTGACCTTCGCCTCAGCCTGCGCTTCCCAGGGAGCCAGCACGCCATTCCGCCCGCCCACACTCCCGCCGCCCACTGACCTCCCCCCTGCCGCTGGCGCGACTCTCACGCCAGCCATCCTTCCCGCCCTGTCCACATCCACTATTACAACCACTCCAACGGAGGGTCCGTGCCTGAACAACCTTAAATTCGTCTCGGATGTCACCATCCCTGATGGAACGACGGTTTCGATTGGCTCGACCATCGACAAGCAGTGGCTGGTGGATAACAACGGAACCTGTAACTGGGACTCGACCTACCGCCTGAAGTGGATCGGCGGCGACCCGATGGGCGCGGACCAGGAGCAGTTTCTCCACCCCGTCCGGGCCGGCAAGCAAGCAAATCTGCGTATCCTTCTTACCGCCCCGACAATGGAAGGCACATACGAAAGCACGTGGCAGGCTTACGGTCCCGATGGAATCGCATTCGGCGACCCAATTTACCTGAGAGTCGTTGCAATACCCTGATTGTCAGGAAGTTCAAAAACAATGATCCCTGCGCGACTCGAAAAGGTCACGCGTCAACCACAAAACGGCGGGGGAAAAATCTTTAATCATGATAATGCAATATTTTTTTCAGATCCGTTAGCTTTCAGAAATGTTTGCTTGAAATAAGTATTTCTACTGACAAAAAAATTCCCTGTTGATATAGTTGGGGCGTAAGTAAACAAAATTCAAAATCAGTTTTTCAAAAGGAGTCAAATAATTTATGTTTCGTTTTCGCTCTACCAAAATGTTCGCAGTCGTACTGGTAATCATGGCCCTTGCGACAATGGCATATGCCTTTGCCGCCAGCAACACGGTTCCTGCCAGCAATGCCGGTGAAGGAAGCGCTGTCATCGGCGGCTACACTGTCACCAACGTTACTTATACGTATAGCACAGCGAACCCCTCCATGATTACCTTCGTCGATTTCGACATCTCCCCCGCTGCCGCAAAAGCCGGCGTCAGTCTCGTTACTGGCGCAACTTTGACCGACTGCGGCGCCCTCACCGCTGGTGGCACACACGCCCGTTGCCCCGTTAACGTGTCTGTTCAAAGCGCGGACAGGCTGCGCGTTGTCGCCTCTGACTAATCGTTCCCCGTATCGCGCGGGTGTTGCAGGGTCGCAATGATTTTCGACACCGCCGGATAAAAATGAGCCTGCGCCAGCGACGTCCCACGGATTCGACAGGGACTCTTGGACGCAGGCTCATTTTTCCCAAGCGTGAAAACGCCATGATGATTTACCGACGCTGGTCTGTCTCACTTTCCTCGGCGCTATGGCTTGTATTGGCCGCGGCCTTATGGGCCGCGTTTGCGCCCCTTCAAATGGGAGGCAGTGCCGCATACATCATCGTAAACGGCGTCAGCATGGAACCAAACTTCCGGCTTGGCGACCTGATCATTGTCAGCCCATCGTCACAATACAATATCGGGGATGCTGTCGTCTACCGGAACCAGGGGATGGGAGGAAAAAACGTTTTCCACCGCATCATCGAAGTTAACGCCGGCCGATATATCCTCCAGGGAGACAACAACTCATGGGTTGACTCCTATCAACCCGCCAAAGAGGAGATAATCGGCAAGTTATGGTTTCACATTCCCCGAGGCGGCAAGGCGCTCGAAAGGGCGCGCACTCCAATTGGAATGGCTGTGAGCGTGAGTGTGTTGGGATTTTTACTGGCAACAGGTTTTTTCCCTGAACGCATGAAAGGAAAAAATAAAATGAAATTTACTTCGATTCGCGCAAGCGTGACCGGGTTTATCAAAAAAGCGATAATCCGTCTGGCGGAACATCGTCACGCAATTCCGCCGCCCGGGAAAAAATCCAATCAGACATCCCATAATTCCGGAAACACGCCGGAGTTTATCTTCTTTGTGCTGGGCATCATCTCATTTTCCTCTTTTATACTTGCCATTGTATCTTTTTCCCGCCCCGCATTTGATACCGTCAAGGATGCGATTGGTTACAGTCATCTGGGCGCTTTTTCCTATTCCACCGCCGCCCCGCAGGGGGTTTATGATGAGAACAAAGTAAAGACTGGGGATCCGATCTTTCCGGGGTTAACCTGCAAGGTGGAGGTCGGCTTTCAGTATATTCTGCTCGCAGACGGGGTGGAAGGTTTTTCCGGCACCCGCCAGTTAATCGCCGTCATCACCGACCCCGTCAGCGGCTGGAAAAGGACTCTCCCGTTGGAAGAGCCGGCACAATTCGCCGAGACATCGACCATAACCACTGCCAGACTTGATCTGTGCAAAATCGCCTCGCTGGTCGAATCCTTCGAGGAAAATTCCTCATCCAACCCTGGATATTATGAATTAACCCTCCACCCGCAAATTTCCATATCCGCCGTCATCGAAGGACGCGAACTTCGGGATACATTCAATGCCGGGCTGAAATTCAAGTATGACCGCAACCAATTCTACGTCATTCAGGATGCGGAAAACGACCCTTTCAACCCAGCCAAGACGGGGGCATTGGGACGGGATCGCATCGAGGCTGACACCCTTTCGCTTTTTGGGCTGAAAGTCGAAATACCCGCCTTGAGGATGATCTCCGTAATCGGTCTTGCAGGCGCGCTCGCTGGAATGTTCCTTCTATGGCGGCACATGCAAAGCCTCTCGAAAAAGAATCGGGTCGAATTCATCAGAACCCAATTCGGCGTGTTGCTGGTAGACGTTCAAAAGACAAAATTTGGGGCTTCCAAATCGCTGATTGACGTTTCCTCCATCGAGGACCTGGGAAAACTGGCCGAACGCCACAACACAATGATCCTGCACGAAAGGCAGGAAAACGCCTCCCATATCTATTATGTACAGGCGGAGATTTCGACTTATCGGTACATCCTCGATAAGGACCCCGATCAGACAGACATCCTTTAAAGGTTAATGAGGAGAAAGACAATGTCCACCAGGCTTATTCCGCGCCTTCTAGCCGTCGTGTTAGGCGCTCTTGTCATATTGAGCGCCGTCAATGCGATTGCGGCAGGCAATACGATTCCTCAAAGCTACCTAGACGAGCAAAACACCGTTCTTACCGTAAACACCAAAAAGCCGGCGGCATGCACAATGACACTGACTGCGATCGTTTATTGCACAGGGGGAAATTGCGACGGAGCCAATGGAAATGTCAATGAGTTAATCATTGGGACCACCGGCAACGACATCATCCGGGGACGCGGCGGCCGGGATTGTATTCTGGGAGGCGATGGAAACGATGATATTCAAGGCAATAATGGCGGTGACGTCTGTTTTGGCGGTCTTGGTAACGATACCTTCTCCAAGTGTGAGACGATAATCGACCCGTGAAAAAACTTCCGAAACGCCGGCGAAGGGTAATAGACTCTCTCGTAAGGCGCTATCCGCTTTTCAACTTCGCCACGGTCACACCCTCGCCGCCTTCCTTGTCGCCGCCTTCCTCGAACGACTTGACGTACTCGTGTCCGCGCAGCGCCTCGCGCACTGCCTGCCGCAGCCGTCCCGTTCCCTTGCCATGGATGATTCGCACCCAGGGCAGACCCGCAAGGAAAGCCTGCTCGAGATAGCGTTCCATCTTGTCCAGCGCATCGTCCGCCATCAACCCGCGCAGGTCAACTTCCATACCGGGGGAAGACGATGGACTACGAACAACAGACGACGAGCGGCTTTCGACAACTTGCTTCTTATCTTCGACGGCTTGCCCGCTGAATTTGCGAATCAAGTCGGACAATCTCGCCCGCATCCGCACCGTGCCGATTTGGACTTCCGCATCGGACTCGCCCAAGGCTGTCACCACACCCTCGGCATTCAACGACCTAACGACGACTCGCTCTCCCAGTTTCATCTCGTTCAACGTTAAACGTTCAACGCTCAACATCTTCCGCTCGACGGGTTGCTCCGCCTGCTCTTCCATCTTTTCCATCTTCTCCTCGATGGCTTTGATGGCTTGCAAGGGCTGACTGGCTTTCTTCAGTTGCGCTTTCAGCGAATCGATATTTCGTTTTAGTACAGCCACTTCGAGCTCGCCTTCGGCGCGGGCTTTCGCCAATGTCTCACGGCGTTCGTCCTCGATCTTTTCGAGGCGTTTCTCCAGTTCGCGGGTTTCGGCTTCGAGTTTCGCCCGCGCCTTTTCCAACTTCTCGCGCTCGCGCGACGTGCGGTTGCGTTCCTTGCGGATGTCGTCCAACAGTTTGTCGGCGCGCAAATCCAGCGGATTGATCTCCGCCCGCGCCGAGTCGATGATGGGCTGCGGAAGCCCAAGTTTCTGAGCAATCAACAAAGCATTTGATCGTCCTGGCAAACCAAGAGTCAACTTGTAGGTTGGACGCAGGGTCTTGATGTCGAATTCCAGCGAGGCATTGACTACGCCCTCGGTGCTGTGCGCGAAAGTCTTGAGTTCAGGGTAATGCGTGGCAACCAAAGTCATTGCGCCCGATTCGAGCAGGTGACTCAGAATTGCGCGCGCAATTGCCGCGCCTTCCTGCGGGTCGGTGCCTGCGCCCAGTTCGTCGAAGATGACCAGCGAGCGGTTGTCGATCTTTTTCAAAATGCGGATGATGTTGGTGATGTGTCCACTGAACGTGGAAAGCGACTGCTCGATGGATTGCTCATCGCCGATGTCCGCCCAGACCGAGTGGAAGCACGGCAGTTCCGAACCGCTTTGGGCGGGGATGTGGAGTCCGCTTTGCGCCATCAACGCCAGCAACCCGACTGTCTTGAGCGAGACCGTCTTGCCGCCTGTATTGGGTCCCGTGATGACGATGGCTTGCGTACCCGGCGCGGGATCCACGTCAATCGGGACAACGGTGGCGGGGTCAAGAAGCGGGTGGCGAGCGTGGAGCAGGTTCAAGCGTTGAGCGTTTGACGTTGAACGTTTAACGTTCAACTCGCGCAAGACCGGCGCATTCGCCCGCAGTTCTTCCGCATACTTCGCTTTCGCAAAAGCCAAGTCAAGGGCAGCGAGATTTTCCACGCCATACTTCAACTCTGTCGCATGTTCGCCAATTTGACGGGAGACTTCTGCCAGAATGCGGCGTTCTTCATCGCGTTCGGCGAGTTGCAACTCGCGCAGTTGGTTGTTGGCTTCGACGACAGGCAACGGCTCGATGAAAAGCGTCGCGCCGCTGGACGATGAATCGTGGATGATGGCTTTGATCTTGCCCTTGAACTCCGAGCGCAGCGGAATCACATAGCGCCCGTCACGCTGGGTGACGATTGGCTCCTGCAACATGGAAACCGTTTTGGAATCGGTGACATACTTTTGCAGGCGACTCATCAAGCGGTCTTGCGCTACTTTCAGTTCGCGGCGGATATCGGCGAGTTTGGTCGAGGCGGAATCCAAAATCTCGCCACGCTCCGAGAGGATGCGCGAAATCGAATCCACCAGCCCGTGTGTGTCAGGCAAGCCCAACGCAGTTTGCGTCAGGCGCGGATATTCCTCTGTCCGCTTTTCGAATGCCTTTTTGAGTTCGCGGCACGAAATCAGCGTGGACTTCACATCGAGTAACGCCTGCGGGTCGAGCACGCCGCCGCGAGCGGCAAGATCAGCCTGCGGACGGATGTCGTGCGCCGCGCCGACTCCCATACCTTGAATCGAAAGCAATTTGCAGGCTTCGCTGGTTTCAGCAAGGCGGGCAGTTGCCAACTCAAAAGAAGAGGTCGGCTCCAGTGAGCGAGCCAATTCCATCGAAGCGGAGAAGTCGCAGAATCCCGCCAGGCGGTCGAGGATTTTTGGATATTCGAGAACGTTGAGAGTCTTGCTGTCCATAATGAGCGAATTATAAACCACGGGCATTTGCAATTATGCCTGCGGCGAACAACGTCGAAATAGTTATGCTATAATGAAATTGCACCGGAAAACTTTCCGTGCCTTCTGGGGATGACAGGCTTCGACGGGAGAGGCTGGTTCCGGAATGCGAGCCGAGCGCGCGCCGAACTCGTAAAATCAGCGCAAACATTAAGTGCCAACCGCACTTCATATGCTGCTATGCCCCTCGCCGCCTAGGTGAGCGCGTAACAGTCAGCCTCCACAGATGAGGCTGCGTCCGCCGTCACCGAATCCTGCCGGGTGCCGGAGCGGGCGAGACAAAGGCCGGATGCCGCGCATGACTCCGCTACATGCGCCCAAGACCAGCGGATGGTCACAGGCTTACCTGTCAGCCGAGATGCCTGTGATGACTAATATCGGCAGACTACGCTCGTAGATTTCCGAGGGTCGAATCTTTCGGACGCGGGTTCAATTCCCGCCATCTCCACAGCCGTTCGATCAGCAGGTCATACTGCTGGTCGAATTCTTTTAATTGGAGAACCCATGAAAAAACTTTTTCTGTTGATCGGATGCCTTATGTTGACTGCCTGCCAAAGCGCCCCTGTCACACCGATGACAGCCACCCAAACTCAGCCCCCACCTGCGCCTGAAACTGCCACTGCAACTCTTACTCCCACCCCAACTTTGACGCCAACTCCAATGCCGCTCTTTTTTACTGACGAGTTCAACTCGGACCTGGGGGCATGGGTATCCTTCCAAACCGGCGGAAGCGGAGCGCCATCCGTCAAACTCGAAAATGACTTCCTGCGAATCGATTTCACGACGCCAAACACCTGGTATTACGCCATCCACAACGCGCACGATTATTCGACCGTTTTCGTCAGCGCGAAGTTTTCCGGCACACCCGCAGGCTCGCTCGGAATCGTCTGCAACTACAACGAGTCGAAAGGTTGGCTTGAGTTCAACATTGCCAGTGACGGGAAATACAGCATTCTTTTCGGACAATGGCTGGCGCAGGGAATTGCGCAATACACCCCCATTGCGGTCGCGGATTCAGAATATCTCAAGGCTGGGAAACTCGACTACGAGATTGGGCTGATCTGTCGGGATGGCACCCTGTTCCCGCACATCAACGGGAAGTTGTTTCGCAAGCTGGATGTCAGCCGTTACGGGCTGACCGAAGGCAAGATCGGATTTAACGCCTCCTCATTCGAAGAGGTTCCCATGATTGCCGTCTTCGACCGTTTTACAGCAGGGGAGCCTGTTGAATAGCAACTTTGATACAATGTTATCTTTCCAGCTTTGGAGATGATCGAGCTTTTGGGAACACCCGGAATCCTACTGTTTCTTCCCTTTCAAAAACAGACGCATCCCTTTTAGCGTTTGTTTCCACGAGGATTCGGCGTCCAGTTTGCGTTGGATATCCGCCGCCCGCTGGCGCATCAGCCCAATCACCCGCTCATCCTCTCCCGCATCCAGCCAGAAGCCATGGCCGTTTTCCGAGCAGGTATCCAGCCGCAGGTCATACAGCCGATATTGGAATTCATCCATTCCTGTGCCGCACTGCGGACAGGGATAATTCGTCTTCGACTGGAAATGCACCAGCGAACCCTTGTGCGTGTCGTCGTCGAAGGCCACATCTTCGAGCTTGTCCAACTCGTTGAAGTCCAGCCACATGCCGCGGCAGCCGGGACATGAATCCACTTCGATCATACCTTTATAGTATTTTTTCACCAGGCCGGTATTGCATTTTGGACAGTTCATTTTATTCGGGCAGCACTTCGTAAATGGTAATCGGTCCTTCGCGCCCGCGCAAGTATACCGTGCTGACAAATTTGCGCGGATAGGTTTCGCCGAGGGCTGTGACCGTTTCAGAGCCGGCAATGATCTTGAAGGGACGGCTGTATTCCTGTAGTTGGTTTGCCACATTCACCATATCGCCCACTGCATTGAAATCCAGCCGCTCCCCGCCGCCAATGTACCCGGTGACAGCCTTGCCTGTATTGATGGACACGCCAATGATAATGTTGGCGCGCGATTCATCCAGAGAGCCTGTAGGTTTCGTGCGCATGATCAGTTCCCTGCCGGTTTGAATTGCCTTTTGTTCAGCATCGGTCATGGCTTCGTTGGAGAAAACGGCCATGATGCCGGTGGCAAGGTATTTGATCGTCCCGCCATTTTTGAAGACACATTTGGCCGCGGTACGGTAGAACGAATCCAAGACGTGGGCAAATTCCGCCGGGTTGAGATGTTCGGCGACGGTGTTGCAGTTTGCGATCCCCGAAAAAAGCACCGTAACCTTTTCCTCCTTCAAGTCGGGCAGGCGTCCGTTTTGGAAATAAAAACTGAACAGGTTGTTTGCCTCTGCGGGGGATACAAACTTCATGAGCAGGCTGTGGATTTGCTCCTGCGACCGCACCAGCCCCATCAGACGCATCCGCTGAATGGTGAGCGCCGCCTGATGACTGATGGCTACGGCGATTTGCAGGTCGCGCTGGACGAATGTGCGGGTGACAGTGCGCGGGCGCATCATGCAGATCAGCCCGAGCAGGTCTTCTCCGGCCATGATCGGCACACAGATGGTGTCGACGCGGATTTCGGCGGATTTATCCCGAACGGCCTTGCGCGCAAGTTCCGGATCGAATTGCCGGGGAATCAGGCGCTCGAAATCCTCCGCCAGAATCACGCTGCACTGTTCGGCGTTCATGTATTGTTTGATGAGATTTGCCGTTTCCACAAGCGCGGTCGGAAGGTCCATGATGGTGTTGAGTTTTTGCGCCACCTCGAAAAGCAACAGAGAATGGTTATCCACCGACTCCAATACAAGCGCGCGGGTGAAGCGCTGGGTATTCAGCGCCATTGGACGCGGCTCGCTCTCGTTTTCCAGATGCAGGAGCACCTGCCCGATGCGGATGGTATCCTTGTTTTTGAGAGGGGTTTGCCTCGATATGCGTTCGCGGTTTAGATAGGTGCCGTTTGTGCTTTTGAGGTCGGCAAGGGTAAGCGAGTTGGATTCCGGTTTATATTCGATGCAGGCGTGAAAACGCGATGCGGCGCTGTCATCCACCACAATTTCATTTGCGGAGGCGCGTCCGATGCGTGTAATCCCCGGTTTGAGGGTCAACCGTCTTTGGGGGATGTTGAGTGCTTCCACCACTAGATGCCACATGAGTTCATTATACTGCCGTATCATCCCATGCGCATAATAATCTCGTTGAAAAAATAAGACAAATATGTTTCGAAATTGGTTTTTCGGCTATTGCAATTTTAGCCCGTCAATCAGTTCCTCCGATTCGAAGCCGGGAGGAGCGAAATCGAGCCAGGCCAGAAACTCCGCGTTTCCCTTCGGTCCCAGCAGCGGTGATTTGACCAACCCGCGCAAGCCAAAACCTGATTCCTTTGCAAACGAAAGCACATCCAACAAAACCTGCCGGTGGATTTCGGGATCGCGGATCACGCCGTCACCGCGAGCCACATCCTTTTTCCCCGCCTCGAACTGGGGTTTGATCAAGGCAACGACCCCCCTCTCTGGCTCTCCCCCCATTTCAGAGAAATGGGGGGAGGTGGAGGGGGGTGCGAACCAGTTTTTGATAACCGGCAGCAAAATCTTCAACGAGATAAAAGAAGCATCCACGGTGACGAGTGAAACTGGTTCAGGCAGTGACTCGACAAAACGCGCATTGGTCTCCTCCATCACCGCCACGCGCGGATGGTTTCGCAGTTTCCAATGCAGAATTCCCTTGCCCACGTCAATCGCGTAAACCTTTTCCGCGCCGCGCTGTAACAGGCAGTCGGTAAAGCCGCCGGTGGATGCGCCCACGTCCGCGCACGCCAGTCCTTTGACTTCGACGCCAAACGCCTCCAATGCGGCTTCCAGTTTTTCGCCGCCGCGTGAGACGAATCGCGGGCCGGAATCAACCGTCAGCGTCGATTTGGGGTCGATGGCAGTGGCGGGCTTCAGGACAACCTGATCGTTCACCCGCACCTGCCCCGCCATGACCAAGGCCTGCGCCTTCGCCCGCGACTCGGCCAGTCCGCGCTCGAGGAGTAAAACATCCAAACGAATCTTCGGCATGAGGGCATTGTATCAGGTAAAATATCCCCATGCTAAAAGCCCTGATCAAAACCATGCGTCCCAAACAATGGGCGACAAAAAACATCTTCATTTTTGCCGCGCTCGTGTTCGACAAGCAATTATTCGTCGTTGATTCCTTCCTGCGCACCCTGGCGGGGTTTGCCCTGTTCTGCCTGATTTCCTCCAGCGTGTATATCTTCAACGACCTTGCCGACCTGGAGGCGGATCGCCAGCATCCCGAAAAGAAGAACCGCCCCATCGCATCGGGCAGACTGCCCTTACCCGTCGCATGGGCGGCGGGCATCCTGTTGACTGTCATCACCCTCACTGCCGGCTATCTGCTCGCCCCATCCTTTGGATACGTGATTGGATTTTATTTCCTGCTCAATCTGGCATATTCAAAGTGGTTGAAACATATCGCCATTCTCGATGTGCTGATCATTTCGGCGGGATTTGTCTTGCGCGTCGGCGCGGGCGTCACGCTCATCGAAGTGGAGCGCTTCTCCCCCTGGCTCTACGTGGTCATGACCCTGCTTTCGCTCTTCCTCGGTTTCGGCAAACGCCGCGCCGAGTTGGCTTTGCTGGCGCAGGGGGCGGGCTCACACCGCAAAGTGCTGGATGGCTACACCCTTCCACTTCTCGACCAATACATCATGATCGTCTCCGGCACGACCATCGTCGCCTACTCGCTCTACACCTTCTCCGCGCCCAATCTTCCCGACAACCACAGCATGATGCTCACCATTCCCTTTGTGGTGTACACCATCTTCCGCTATCTTTATCTCATCGAGGTCAAACACGCGGGCGGCGCGCCGGAGGAAATTCTGCTCTCCGACCGTCCCTTCCAAATTGCCATGCTCCTTTGGGCGGCCAGCGTATTGGCGATTTTCTATCTCTCGTGAAAGCATCCGCGCCCGGCAAGATCATCCTCTTTGGCGAACACGCGGCAGTGTACAACCGCCCCGCGCTCGCAGTTCCCGTGACACAGATTCATGCGGATGTGGAAGTGTTGGATTCATCCGTCCAGGGGATTTGGATTCACGCTCCGGAGATCGACCTGCGCGCCGAACTGAATTCCCTTCCCTCCGACCATCCAATTGGTTCCGTCATTCGGAAAGTTTTTCACCGCCTGGATATTTCGGTCCCGCCCGGGTTGGAGATTTCCATTTCCTCGACCATCCCCGTCGCGGCTGGACTCGGCTCCGGCGCGGCGGTCTCCGTTGCCATCGTCCGCGCCCTCTCGAAACACCTCGATCACCCACTGGCTGATGAAGATGTCAACCAGATTTCCTATGAAGTCGAAAAACTCCATCACGGCACGCCCTCGGGAATCGACAATACCGTCATCACCTATGGCAAGCCCGTATATTTCATCAAAGGCAAACCCATCGAAACATTCAAAATGGGCAAGCCTTTCACCGTCGTCATCGGCAACACAGGGATTCCCGCTCCCACAAAACAAGCCGTCGGTGATGTGCGCCGTCTGTGGATGCGCGATCAGTACAACATCGAAAACGTTTTCAACGAGATTGCGCAAATCTCATTGATCGGCAGGCGCGCCATCGAAAGCGGCAAGCCCGAATTGCTTGGCGAGCTCATGGATCAAAACCATGCGTATTTGCAACAACTTACCGTCTCCTGTCCCGAGCTGGATCATCTTGTCGAGCGGGCGCGCCAGGCCGGGGCATTGGGCGCAAAACTTAGCGGCAGCGGGCGGGGCGGCAACATGATCGCATTGGTCGATCAGGCCCGGGCGGAGTCCATTGCGGAGGCGGTGTTGTCTGCCGGCGCAAAACGCGCGATTGTCACCGAAATCAAGCAGGTCACGCTTCCAGTGTGATATGATCTCATGCCCGACAAAAAATGGCGCATCCCCATCCTTCCCTATCTTGCCGTGTGGGCGGGATTGTTTTTCTTCGAGAACGCGTGGGTTACGCTTGTCGGGTTTCATGTTGCCATTTTGATCGCGCTTGCGTTTGCGCATCCGAGCCTTCCCATCGACACGCTTTTCAAAAGCAAAGGACCGAAGTGGGTTGTGTTCAGTATTCTATTTTGCAGTACCAGCGGACTGGGACTGTTTCTCCTGTGGGATGTGTTCGGTATTGCGCCCGACCTGTCCGCTCAACTGCAATCGCTTGGACTCAATCCATCCACCTGGCCGGGTTTCATCGCGTATTTTTCGCTGGTCAATCCGTTTTTTGAGGAATACTTCTGGCGCGGCGTATTGGGGGGCGCCGCAAGGCATCTGCATCCTTTTGATTTTCTTTACGCGGGTTATCATGCCCTTGTCCTGTGGGGCAGGGTCCACCCGCTCTCGATTCTGTTTGCCGTGGCTGTGCTTGTTTCCGCCGGTTGGCTGTGGCGTCAAATCTCCCGTCTGGATGAAGGCCTGCTTGCGGCGGTGTCGGGTCACATGATCGCCGATTTTTCCATCTTGACGGTTATTCGTTGGATGTGTATTTGAAATGAACATACTTGCCCTGAAATTGATTCTCGCTCCTCTCATCATCGGCTCCGCAAGTTTGGCCGGACGCAAATGGGGTCCCGCTGTCAGCGGCTGGATTGTCGGAATGCCGATCACTTCCGGCCCCGTCATGTTTTTTGTAGCCCTCAGCAACGGGAAAGCCTTCGCGGCAACCTCCGCTTTGGGCGTTCTCAGCGGTGGGCTGTCACTCGTGGCGTATGCCCTCACTTATTCCTGGCTGGCGGTTAAATTCCGTTGGCCGGTTGCCATCACCGGCAGCCTGCTTGTTTTTTGGGCCAGCACCTTGCTGCTGCAAAATCATATCCTTCCTTTTTTGCCCATTCTTCTCATGGTCAGCGCCGCGGTTATCCTGGGATTGCGACTCATGCCGAAGGATGAGGTCGAAACGGAAGGCGAGAGCAAACTCGGCCGCTGGGATATTCCCGCGCGCATTTTCATCGGCACCAGTTTCATCCTGTTGTTGACGGGGATTGCTCCGCACATTGGCTCGCGCCTTACCGGTTTGCTGACGACCATCCCGCTGTATGTCACCATCCTGACGATTTTTGCCCATCGAAACCAGGGTCCGGCCGCGGCGGCGCATGTCTTGCGTGGATTGCTCTATGGGTTGTTTGCCTTCATCGGCTTTTTCCTCACGCTGATTTTGTTGATCGAACGGGTGAGTCTGGCCTCTTCGTTTGGAGCCGCAATCCTGGCTGCGCTGGTGATCCAGGGTCTTTCGCTGGTCATCCTGCGCCGAAAAGGCCGCGGGACGACAGCGTAGCAAGGTCTGTTATTCGTTTTTGACCTTCCAGGAAAGGAAGAACATGACCAATTTCGACGAACGGGCAAGAGATTGGGACTCTGACCCCATGAAAGTGGAACGCGCACAATCGGTGGCGGATGCCATCCGCAAAGCAGTTCCGCTCACGGCGGTGATGTCCGCACTGGAATATGGATGCGGCACGGGCTTGCTGAGTTTTGCCTTGCAGCCTCATCTCGGATCGATCACCCTTGCCGATACGTCGCAAGGGATGCTGGATGTGCTGACGGAGAAAATCTCCGCTTCGGGCGTCACCGACATGACACCCCTCCGCCTCAACCTGTCCATCGATCCGCTGCCTGTCCAACCCTTCGACCTGACTTATTCGCTGATGACCCTGCATCACATCGATGATGCAAGAGGCATCCTCGAAAAATTCCATGCCCTTCTAAAACCCGGCGGCTGGCTGTGCGTCTCCGACCTTGACAAGGAGGATGGCACCTTCCACACCGACGGCACGACAGATGTCCACCTGGGCTTCGAACGTGGCGAACTCCAGAAATGGGTCGAGGAGGCGGGTTTTTCGGGCGTGCGATTTTCAACCGCATACGAAATCAAAAAAGACATCGGCGGAGCGAGGAAAACATTCCCCGTGTTTTTGTTGACCGCTCGCAAGGCAAATTGAGAGGAGATTTCCATGCCTATTCGAACATCCGAAATTCAGTTGAAGGTGAACGGCAAAAATGTCAACGCATATCTTGCTGCGCCGGAAAACGGCGGACCGGGGGTTCTGCTCCTCCATGCCTGGTGGGGATTGAAGCCCTTCTTCAAGCAGGCCTGTGACCGCATTGCCGGGCAGGGATTTACCGTCCTCGCGCCGGATCTGCGGGACGGGCGAATCGCAACGACCATCGACGAAGCCAAAGCCTTGATGGAAAAAAGCGACAGTCAATTTGTCAGCGATACAGTCATGATGGCAAAGGATCACCTGCGAAGCATCGTCGATGGCAGGATCGGTCTGGTTGGCTTCTCGATGGGCGCCGCCTGGGCGCTGACTCTTGCCTCGAATATGCCCGACCAAATTGCGGCGACGGTTCTTTTCTATGGCAATGATCACGCTGACTATGGAAAGATCACGTCAAAGGTGATGGGACATTACAGCGACAATGATGAGTGGGAACCGAACGAATATGTCGAAAAAACGTTCGCTGCGCTCGAGGCTGCGGGCGTGGATACAACACTTCATATTTATCCGGGAGTTTCCCACTGGTTCGTGGAAGAAGATCGCCCCGAATTTAACCAGGCGTCCGCTCTGTTGGCTTGGTCGCGGACATACGAATTTTTGAGGAGGAACCTGTAACCTTGGGCTTTCCTCTTCATCAAAACAAGGATAACGCGGACATAGTACAATTGCCGCAACCGTTCATTCTCAACCTAACGCTTTGGAGTGTGTTTCATGTCAGAAAATTTTGATGTCGTTGTCATCGGTGCCGGACCTGCCGGCTATGTTGCCGCCATCCGCGCCTCGCAACTCAACCACGCGGCGCGGGTCGCCATTGTGGACAAGCAATGGCTCGGCGGCGTGTGTCTCAACGTGGGTTGCATCCCATCCAAGTCCCTGCTCAAGAACGCGGAAGTTGCCCACACCCTGCGCGAGCGCGGCAAGGAATTCGGCTTCTCCTTCGAGAATCTCAAACTCGATTACGGCGTGGCGGTCAAACGCTCGCGCCAAAATTCAGACCGCCTGACCAAGGGCGTCGCCTTCCTGATGAAGAAGAACAACATCACCGTCTTCATCGGCGAAGCCAGACTGACCAAGCCGACAGTTGTCTCTGTTACCGATAAAGACGGCAAGGTGACAGAGTTGTCTGCCAAAAACATTATCGTTGCGACGGGCGCTTCGGCGGCTGTCCCCGCCGCATGGAAGGTGGACGGAGAAAAAGTCCTAACTTATTGGGAAGCCATCCTGCAGGATAAACTTCCCAAGAGCGTGGTGATTATCGGGTCGGGAGCCATCGGCGTGGAGTTCGCCACCGTCTGGAGTTCCTATGGCGTGGATGTAACCATCGTCGAAATGCTGCCACGTATCGTCCCGCTCGAAGATGAGGAAATCTCGAAGGAACTCGAAAAGGAATTCAAGAAGCGCAAGATCAAGATGTTGGTTGGACATAAAGTCGAGTCTGTCGAAGCAGTCCAGACCGGCGTCAAAGTGGCGGTCAGCGCCGATGGTAAACAAACCGTCCTCGAAACGGATCAGGCTTTGGTCGCGATTGGTTTCCGCCCCAACTCGAAGGGTCTGGGACTCGAAGAGGTCGGAGTCAAGATCAGCGAGCGCGGCTTCGTCGAAGTCAACGAGAAGATGCAGACCAATGTCCCAGGCATTTGGGCAATCGGTGACGTGACCGGCAAACTGATGCTGGCACATGTCGGCTCGGCAATGGGTATCGTCTGTGCCGAACACATCGCGGGGCACGAAACCGTCACGTTGGATTATGAAATGATGCCGCGCGCCACCTACGCTCAGCCGCAAATCGCGTCGTTTGGTCTCACTGAGGCGCAGGCGAAGGAGCGCGGTTATGCCGTCAAAGTGGGACGTTTCCCCTTCCAGCCGAACGGCAAGGCGCTTGGCATGGGCGATTATGTCGGATTCGTCAAGATCGTTGTGGATGAGAAATACGGCGAACTGCTGGGCGCTTCGATGATCGGTCCCGAAGTGACCGAACTCCTCCCGGAATTGACCCTGGCACGGATGATGGAACTGACTCCGCACGAGATCGCCCGCAACATCCACGCCCACCCGACGCTGTCAGAGGCGATCATGGAAGCGGCGCACGCGGCAACGGGTCAGGCGATACATACGTAGCCCGAATCCACGAAAAGACAAGCAAACAAAAACTGAAGCCGTGCGGCTTCAGTTTTTGTTTCCAATGATCTTATTCCGGAATTATTTTTATACAGGGATCTTCTTCGCTACTTGAAGTAGAGTGCGGAGGTTCTTCACAAATGGGTTTTTCATTCCCGCTTTTCGGTCTCGGAGGGGCGACAATCTTTTTGAACACCACCTCATCGGTATCCCGATTGATCAGGGTAAGAGTGGACGGTCCGGCGCCTTTTTGGAAAGGACCAATACAGTAGACCACATTGGGTGGGGTGGTCGTGCAATCGAGCCCCTTGCCGGCCACTGTTCCAAAGAAATTCCCGCTAATATCGTTCGGAAAAGTGATTTTGAAACCCACAAAGGTGCCGCCAAGACGCACCATTTCCACAATGGGTTTCTCATTCTGGGCATAGGCGGTCACGCTTGTTATCAGCGACAGGCTTGCCACCACCATCAATATCAATCCGGTTTTGCGAAGAGGCAGTTTTGCTTTCATTTGATCCTCCAAGTCTGATTAAAATCGAAATTCGACTCCTATATTGTAACGGTTTTTTTAGAGAATCATTTGTCCTGACGACCTTGCAGTTACCTGACAGTTTTTGAGTTTGCCCTCAATCGAATCCCAATCAGGCTCTTGTAAAATAATGTCTTTCGACATCTTGCCAGGTTTCATCGCCGAGTTTCATATACTTTGTCAACAACGGATGAACGCGCCCCATCTCCTCATATATCCGTTGTGCCACCCGGCGGATGGAGAAATGCGCATTGGGCGCACTCCTCAACTGGCAAAAGGCGAACGCCTCCCGCAGGTTGAATTGAGCCAGCACGCGGCGATTGAATCCATTGGGGACAATATACTGGGCGACGTTTGGGTCGAACTCGTATAGTTTTTCATACATTCTGGCAGCGGACTCCATCGCCGCCTCATACTTCGACCCGAAACCTGATTCGGTCACGAGACGCGGAATCGCATACCCAAGCCTTGTGGAAAGTCTCTGCGGGGTCTGCGTCATCATGCGGTGACGTTTGAACTCGGCATACGCGCCCTGATCCAGCACCAGGTCGAAGGTGTAAGTTGAGTATTCCAGTTCGCGCAGAGGGATATCGTAACGGTTCAGCCGCTTGAGCAGCATGTCTGCCAGTTCAGTGCGCTCTTTCCTTTTCAATGATTTGATATATGCCAGCGCGTCTGAAAAGGGAATTTCATTGAAGCGATACAAGGCGGCGGCAAGAATTTTGTTTTCACCGTCTTTGTCGTAATGAATTAAGTTGCACCAATCCGAGCTTGGATTCCCAATTTCCAATTTCCAATCATCAATTTCCTTAACAGTCTCCACCACATACGCGTTTGCATCTGCATATTTCACCAGTGTTGGGGTTTCCGCTTTTGCCACTTCCTTCACCGTCTCGCCGATCTGCCGCACTTCTGCAAGCGGGTGCGAAAGCATTTTGCGGATGACCATTTCGATCACGCGCGCATTGGCGGTCATGCCGACGTTGGCATTGGCGGCGGCTGGCAGGATGAAACGGCAGCCGTCCACATATTGCGAGCGAATGCGGCGATCATAAGCCTCTTCGCCTTCATTCTCGCGACGCGGGGAACGGCTGAGGATGAGATTCTTGGCCGGGTCGAGCGACTCAGTATAGGTCGAGAAAAGGAGCTTCACGGTTTGAATGAACTCGTCGCACAGGGGATGTCCCGCTTCGCACAATTCGGGCGGGATGGTGAAGTCATCCTGTCCCCACTTTTGGTAGCGTGTGGATTTTTCTGTATACGAAGCGAGACGACTGCTTTCGATGGCTTCCACGGCAATGCGCGAGACATTCTCGAAAGCCAGATGAAGCACCGCATGTTCCGCCACCGAGGCGTGACCGTATCCCACGACCCATTTTTCGTGGAACTGGGACGATTTTTCGTCGCTCAACTCGGCGGCAATCTCACGGAAGGATTCAGGCGCGCGCGACGTTTTGGCAAACGCAACCGCAATGGTTTCCGGGCTGAGAGCGCGGGGTGACAACAGGTAGATTTCTCGTTTCGGCATGTTTATCCTGCCAGTCCTTTCATTCTAGCGCCGCCAAGCAGATGCATGTGGATGTGGAAGACCGTCTGCCCGCCGTGCGCGTTCGTATTGGTGACGAGACGGTAGCCGCTTTCGGCAATCCCTTCCTTCGCGGCGATTTGTTTTGCGACCGTAAAAAGGTGTCCGAGCAATGGTTCGTCTTCGACGGCAAGCATGTTGACCGAATCAATGTGTTTGTTGGGAACGATCAGGATGTGGGTCGGCGCGGCGGGGTGAATATCGCGAAAGGCCGTCACTTGTTCATCGCGGAATACATTCACACTGGAAAGTTCGCCAGCGATGATCTTGCAAAAGAGACAATCATTCATGGAGACTCCGGATTATGGCATCGTACCGTGTGTGGGAACACAAATGCTTTCGTAGTATTCGACTTCCATCGCCTTGTTTTCCCCTGCATACGCTTTGGCCTCCCCGCCAATTTTGCGGACAAGGTCTATGGAGTTGAGCGCTTCCTGCGGCGAATAGACAGGCAGGGTCATGAGAGGATCATTGATTTGTCCCTCAGGGGTGAGGGTGGGGCGCTGCGGATCGAAATCGTTTGCAAGCGGGACCCAATTGTACAGGACCGGTCCGCGCTGGTTGGATGTAAAGCCAAGTTTGAAGCGTAACCGACGCGCCACCTCCACAGGACGAAAACCAAACCCACCGCCGGGCCAGATGATTGCGATGGGGTTCTTTGCAAAATCCCTGGTGATCCCGTTCACCGAGCCTTGTAACTCGCGGGCAATGACCACCTTGGATGAGTCGTCGGAAAGGGTCGTTCCCAAAATAACGCCCTGCGCCTGGTGATCCACCAGTCCCTGCCGCTCCATGTCGACATTCTCCCGCACAAGCAATTCTTCCAGATCGGGATCGCTGACCCATCCATTGGTGACAGTCAGCCCCCAATCTTCGTGATAATCCCGAAAGATATTCTCGTAGTACTCGCGGTCATGGTTATCGGATTGAATGAAAAGCACCGAGCGCGGGCCAATTTTAGTGTTACGTTCCATAAACGCAAGAAGCTGCTTGACGGTGATTGCCTCGAACCCCTGTTCCTTGAGTTGGTCCATCAACCTCCTGAATTCCCCCACACTAATGCTATCCGTAAGCGCCACCGTTCCCCTGTTGATGTTTTTGATTAAAATAATCATCACCGCCGTGCCCGGCTCCGCATTGATGGGATTCCACTTATTCTTCAGATACCTGCATGTATCGTTTATGTAAGTGTGGGGAGTGTCGAGCGGATTGAGGCGGGAGGACCGGTAAACCGGGGGAAGCGCAGGCGGTGAAGAGAGTTCCGGAATTTCAGGGGAGGCCGTTGCGCGCGGCTCCATCGTGCCCGGCAATTGGCAGGAAACCAGCAGGAGAATACCGGTAAGAAAAACGGCAAAACAACGACTG
The DNA here is from genome assembly GCA_034433295.1 of Anaerolineales bacterium. Lineage (GTDB taxonomy): Bacteria > Chloroflexota > Anaerolineae > Anaerolineales > Villigracilaceae > Villigracilis. The sequence goes on from DAOUAS010000065.1 coordinate 33,824, forward strand.
GCAATGTTTGGATTTTTTTCTTCTTTGTTCATGGATGTCTGATTATAATTTTTTGCTGGCATTCGGCCTTTTGCTTCTGCAATTTGAGTCGGGGGCGGAAGATGGCGCGCATTGTGTTTCTTCAGGCAAGATATGCGCCCGACCGCCCGATGATGAGATAAAGGAGCCATAGGTTGTTCAGCATTAATAGAATGACCAAAACCAGCCCCGCGATCATGAATATATCACGTCGCGCCGCATCCTGGAAAACGATTGCAACGATGAGAACCAGCGCATATGTCCAGCCGGTGGAGTAGAGAAATGGCTCGATTCCATAACCTATATGCAATAGAAAATTAAATAGTAGACAAGCCAACATCGAAAGCAAGATTTTGCTGTCTTTTAGCGGATATTTCCGACCGAGCAAGTATATTAACGAACAGCCCAGCATACTTCCCCATGGAACAACTGCAGCCCAGCCAAACCAGACATAGTTTTCGATCGAATCGCTCAGAAAGTTAAACCTGGGCATCTCCTTTCGTGTGCTGAAATACGGCTGGGGTGCAACCATGTTATAGATGAGAAGGTTTTTTGCAACCAGTTCGATCCGCTTGAGGTTGACCTCCCTGGAAAACCTTTGCTCTCCCGCAAGGTTTTGCGGGATGAAAAAATATTCCGTAGTGGGATAGATGGATTTGGTGACGATATTCAGGCAAATGCCGAAAAACAATACCAGACTGAACACTAAAGCGGTCCGCTTGATGCTTTGGCGGATGAAGAGAAAGGTCAACGCCTGTTGCGTGACATTCGTGAGCGTAATGCCAAGAGTGACAACACCTGTTGCGATTAATACGAAATTTGTCTTGTGGCTCAATATGAGCCAGATGAAACAGAGCAGACAAAATGCCGAAAAAATGTATGTTTCGAGTACGCTGGCAAATATCATGTGAGATGCGGAAAGCCCCAGCAGCGAAGCGCCTAAAACCGCATACGACCGGTTCGCGGTAAGCAGTTTGATGATTTTCCAGGTCAAAAATACGCACCCGCCCCCTGCCATTGCAAGGAGAATTAAGGCGGCATGAAAACGGTCGCCATTGGTAAAAAACGAAAGAAATGTAATCGCTGGGCGAAAAAGCAGAGGTGCCAGGGGGTGGACGGCGCGCGTGACAAGATCCCAGCCTTCTTCTCCCGCCATGCGAAGATACCAGGACGCGCTGTCGGATGAAAAATACAGGTTGTTGGTATTCACTCCGGTTTTATTCAGGATGCTGGCGGTAAGGAAATAACCCGACGTAAAACAGAATAGCAACACCAACCCTCCAAAATTATTCTTCCATCCGGCGGATTTTCGTGAAACTATCGGGATCGCTCCTGCGGCAAGGAAGAACAAGATTGCGGTGAGCGGCGAGTTCTTTACAAGGGAAGGAGCCTCGAAAATAGATGGATTTCGCAGTCCGATGGCCAGGGTTGATAGTGGAAAGATGGCGGACGGCAGAAATACGGCGATGGATATTATTTTGCGCATCGTGAAATTATAAGTCCAAAAGCGCGTTCCAAAAATTCGAGTGCAAAAATCGCCTGACATGTCACGGATTTATTGTAAACGAAATTTGCGGCGCAAAAGGGGAAACCAAATCCGGCGGGGAATTTCGCGGGCCGTTGTTAACGGCTTATGCCGGTTTTGGTAATATAATCCAGCCTGAAAATTGGAAAATGCTCACACGCGCGAGGGCGGCTGATTGTCGGCTTTACAGCGTGGAACTTATTCATGAGCCATAAAAAATAATGGAGTATTCTTATGCCAGTCAAAAAAAGTGTGCAACAAATCAAAAAAATCGCGATCAGCACCGGCGGCGGTGACGCACCCGGACTGAATGCCGTGATTCGCGCGGCAACGCTTTCCGCCATCAAACGTGGCTGGGAGGTGTACGGCGTGCTCGACGGTTTCAACGGACTCATTCTGCCGGAACAATATCCCGGCGGCGGCTTGATCCCCCTGACGCGAGACAGGGTGCGCGGTATCACCCACTTGGGCGGGACCATTCTGGGAACGAGCAACCGCAATAATCCGCTTCGCTATCCGATCAAACATCCCGATGGGACCATCGAGGAAGTGGATCGCAGCGACGAAATCGTCCGCGGCTTTGGACTGCACCACATCGACGCGTTGATCACAGTCGGCGGCGACGGTTCTCTGGCGATTGCAAGCGTCCTCGCCAAGAAAGGATTGCGTCTGATCTCGGTGCCAAAGACAATCGACAATGACCTCGATAAGACGGACGTTACCTTTGGCTTTGATACTGCCGTCGGCTTTGCGACCGAAGCGCTCGACCGCCTGCATTCGACCGCGGCTTCCCACGGACGCGTGATGGTCGTGGAGGTGATGGGACGTTACGCCGGCTGGATCGCGCTTCACGCAGGTGTAGCCGCTTCGGCGGATGTGATCCTCATTCCCGAAAATCCCTACGATATCAATCAAGTCGTTGAAAAGATCAAGGAACGCGAAGAACACGGAAATAAATTCACCATCGTGGTGGTGGCGGAAGGCGCCACGCCAAAGGGCGGCGGCCTCTCGGTGCTGGAGCATGAAGCGGGGCGCGCTGAACGGTTGGGCGGTATTGGCGAGAAGGTGGCTGCCGAAATCAACGAGATTTCAGGCAAGGAAACCCGCGTGGTCGTGCTTGGACATTTGTTGCGCGGCGGTTCTCCCACTTCCTTTGACCGTGTGATCGCCCTGCGTTTTGGGGCTGCCGCCGTTCGCGGCTTGGAGGAAGGCCACGCCGGCGTGATGGTCGCGCTCGACCCGCCGTACGTCAAGTACGTGCCGATCGAGGAGGCAAAAGGCAGGATGAAGAAGGTGCCGATGGATTCGGACATTGTCATGACCGCCCTCGATTTGGGAATTTCGTTCGGATAAAACCTGGAACCCGCGCGCCTGACTTAAAGTCGGGCGCGTTTTGTTTTGGGATACAATGCAGTCATGACCACCGTTCAACTCTTTGTCACCTGTCTCATTGATTCATTCTTCCCTCAAACGGGTGAAGCGGTCGTGGATATTTTCCACCGCCTCGGCATCCGTGTGGGATTTCCCCGCGAGCAAACCTGCTGCGGACAACCGACCTTCAATGCAGGACTCCGCAAGGATGCGCGCGCGATTGCCGAGCATACCATCAAGGTGTTCGAGAAAACCGAAGGGGACATTGTTACGCCTTCCGGGTCATGCGCGCACATGTTCCGTCATAACTACCTTGAACTGTTCGATGGGGATTCGGCATGGCTTCCGCGAGCGAAATCCCTTGCCGGGCGGACGTACGAATTCACCGAATATCTTGTAGACAAACTCGGCGTGACCGACCTCGGTGCAAAGTGGTATGGCAGGTTGACCTATCATTCGTCCTGTCATACCCTGCGCGGAATCCAGGTGGACAGGCAGCCGCGCGTCCTGCTGTCAAGTGTGAAGGGCGCGACCCTTATCGAATTGCCTCACGCGGACGAGTGCTGTGGCTTCGGCGGCATCATGTCGGTGGAGCATCCCGAACTCTCGGCGGAGTGGTTGAAGCGCAAGATCAAGAATCTGGAAGAGACAAATGCACCGACCCTGGTCGTGACTGACGCGGGTTGTCTCATGCACATCGCGGGCGGACTGCATCGCCAGAAGAAACCTCAACGGGTGATGCACATTGCGGAAGTGTTAAACCACAGATAAACGGAGATGAACAAAGATGAGTTCCCTGTCCTTCCGTGATCGAATTCGCAAATCCATTGAAAATGAAATCCTCCAGACCGCGCTGGATAACAATGCCGAGCGCCGTTCGAAGGGACGCGCCATTGCCATGCAATCCATTCCCAATCTGGAGGAGAGACGCCAGTGCGCGCATGCCATCCGCGCCGATGTGATCGATCACCTCGACAAATATCTCGAACAGTTCATTGCCAGGAACGAAGAGAACGGCGTCATCGTCCACCGGGTGAAGGATGCGGCAGAGGCGATAAAAGCCATTTTGCAAATCATAGGGAAAAATGGAAAGCTGGTTGCCAAATCGAAATCAATGGTTTCGGAGGAAATCGAACTCAACCATGCGTTGGAAAAAGCAGGCATCGAAGTCGTCGAGACCGACCTCGGCGAATACATCGTGCAATTGCGCCACGAGAAACCAAGTCACATCATCACACCCGCCGCGCATTTGACCAGGGAACAGGTGGCAGAACTCTTCCAGGAGAAACTCGGCATTCCCTACACAGTGGACATCCCCACGTTGACCGCCACCGCGCGTAAGGTCTTACGAGAAGTCTTTCTCACCGCCGATATCGGTTTGAGCGGAGTCAACTTCGGGGTGGCAGAGACGGGCGGCATGTGCATCGTCACCAACGAAGGCAATGCCCGCATGGTTACCACCCTTCCGCCCGTTCACATTGCACTCATGGGCATGGAACGACTCGTGCCGAACCTCGATGACCTCGCGCTCATGCTGTCCCTTTTACCGCGTTCCGCCACGGGACAAAAACTCACAGTCTACACCCAACTGCTTCACAAACCGTTCCCGGACCAGCAGCGTCATCTGATTCTGCTCGACAACGGCCGCGCCCGCCTGCGAAAATCCCCGCTCAAGGAAGCCCTGTATTGCATCCGCTGCGGCGCATGTTTGAATGTCTGCCCTGTTTTCCGCGAACTCAGCGGCCACGCCTACATCGGCAGTGACCTGTCCATCGCGCCGTATCCCGGTCCCATTGGCTCGGTGGTCTCGCCCGGCTTGCTCGGCAAAAACTATGTCCAACTTGCGCAAGCCTCGTCACTGTGCGGCGCGTGCAAGGAAGTCTGTCCCGTTGACATTGACCTGCCGAAGTTGTTGACGCGCGTCAGGGCGGGGGCGGCAGTCAGCGATCAGTTATCAGCAGGTCAATTGTCAGAAAAGAATACCGGAGCCGGACTCTCCCTCTCGACCAAACTTTTCCTGAAAATATTTGCCCGCGCCGCGTCCAACCCGATGCTGTTTGCTCTTTCCCAAAAATTTGCCTCGCTGGGAACTTTTCTGCTTGCGCCGCGTTCGAGTTGGGTTCGCCTGCCTGCGTTGACCGGTTGGGGCTATAGCAAGGACTTCCCGCGCTTTGCCGGGAAGACGTTTCGGGAGAGATATCAGAGTGAGCCAGAGGATAAAAAACCGGGGGATCGAAGACACACGAAAGTGGTCAAACCCCAATTTGCCAACATTCAATCCAACACGGTTCCGCTTTCCAACATCCAATTCACGGCTGAATTCACCGCGCTTGGCGGACACATCCTATCGACTCATAACCCGACGCTGGCAGTGATCGAGATATTGAAATCGCGCGGCGTGGATAGAATCCACCTCGAGCCGGGCACATTGGATGAAGACCTTTTGCACGCGGCGGGAATCGAATTCACGCAGGAGCCTGATCCGCAAATCCTCGTCGGTGTGACAAAGGCCGTTTGCGGGCTGGCAGACACGGGTTCAGTCTTGGTCACGGACGGGAAGGGGAATCCGCTCAAAGCGTCGCTCCTGCCCGAAGTCCACATCGCCATCCTCAGGTCAGCCGATATTTATCCCTCTTTGCCTGACGCCATGCCATTGGTGAAGAATTCGGGCGCGGCGGTCTTCATCACGGGACCTTCACGCACCGCCGACATCGAAATGACGCTGACCATCGGCGTGCATGGACCGAAGGAAATCCACGTGATTGTGACCTCGTAATTTGGCTGTGATAGAATCCTTTGAAAGCGCAAAGGAGTTCGATATGAAACCCGGTGACTATATTGGTTTGTACATCGATGACAAGTTGATTTACACAGGTGTGCTGAAAGACATCGGCAAAATGGAAAGCGGGCGGACGGTTTATCAGGTGCTGCTGGTGAAGAACATCTTCCAGCGCAATTTCCCTGAAATTCATTTTGACGCCGACATTCGCCCCGCAACGTTGGAACAATTAAAGGATGAGGTCAAGCGCCTGAAAATCAACTTGATGAAGAACCTCGAAAAGTTGGAGGAAGACCGTGTCGCAGAACTCATCACAGAAAAAGAACTGCATAACATCATCGGATGAATACTACCAGTTATCACAACTGTGCTCCGATGCGTGGGATCGGGTCCAGTCCGGTGGGACAGGGGCGGGGTACAGCGGCATCCATTATGAAGTCTTCAACGCAATTCGAAAATATGGCAGGGTCGTCAATGGGCGGGATGAAGCACTGGCTGTGTTGAAGAAGTTGCTTCAAGAATACGAAAAGGAATACCTGGGGGCAAAAGACGAGTCAGATGAGGAGTATTTGAGCAAGTTTGACGATATTGAATAAGTCTACGCAGATCGAAAATAGTTATTGGGTAGGATTTTTTTTCAAGTCAGGAGATAAACTCTCATGCGTGAAGAAGTAAACCAAGAAGCTCATGACCTAATTTATGCTTTGGGAGGGGTAGTGCATGATTTCAACCATCTTGAGAGTGATTTGGCGCTATGTATTGCTTTACTTGTTGATCCAATCGACCCAGAAACTGGACGAGTTATCACCGCAGGTAAAGCCTATTCTGCATTAGTCGATTTATTTAACGCACTCGTTTTACATAGATTGAAGTCGCGCATTCGACGATCACTGGAAAAAGATTTAGATGTGCTTGTAAAAAGGCTAACAGAAGTTAATGAAATGAGAAATAAAGTTGTCCATTCTCAATATCTCTATGGAGTGCAGCAACAGTCCTTCCAACGCTCCAAACTGTCATTGCGATCCAAGAAAGGAATTAAAGTAGATGAAGTGAATATAAATTCAATTGAAATGCGACAACTAAGCAAAACCATTCATAGATTAAGTTTCGATTTGAGAAAGTTTACAGAGACCGAGATCGTTCCAGTAGTCTTGGCTCCTGTTTGGAAAGATAAAGATAATGATTTTGGGAAAATGTGGCTGATTTGGTCAATGCAATACAAAGGTTTGGATGAAAAAGAGGGTAATGTTTACTGGCAACTAGTACATGGATAATGGTAATGTTTCTATGAAAAAACGAGTCTACATTGTCTACACAGGCGGGACCATCGGGATGCAACCCACGCCCGAAGGGTATGCGCCCGCCCCAGGTTATCTGGCGGCGCAGATTCTAGCTATGCCGGAATTGCAAAGCGACTTGATGCCCGAGGTGGAGATTCAGGAATATGATCCGCTGCTCGACTCGGCGAACATGACACCCGAAGACTGGCACAAGATCGCCCGCGATATTGGCGCGAACTATAATAATTTCGACGGTTTCATCATTCTGCACGGCACGGATACGATGGCATACACCGCATCCGCGCTGCCATTTATGCTGCAAGGGTTGGGGAAGCCTGTTGTGTTGACTGGTTCGCAAATCCCGCTCTGCGAAGTCCGCAACGACGCGCGCGCCAACATCATTACCGCCTTGACCATCGCCGCCAATTTCGACATCCCGGAAGTGTGTTTGTGTTTTGGAAACCAACTGTTGCGCGGCTGCCGCTCGGTCAAAGTCAGCACCGACGGGCTGGACGCATTCGCCTCCCCTAACTTGCCGCCGCTCGGCGACATCGGGGTGGACATCCGCATTCACCGCGAGTTGGTGTTGCCTGCTCCGTCCGAAGGAAGCACGCTGCAAGTGCAAGAACTGAAACAGGTCAACGTGGGAGCACTGCCTTTATGGCCGGGCATCCCCGCGCAGGTCGTCCGCAACTTTCTCCAGACGCCGCTGCAAGGATTGATCTTCAGAGCCTACGGCGTCGGGAATGGACCCACCAACAATGCGGATTTTCTCGCCGCCTTGGAAGAAGCCACGCAACGCGGCGTCGTGATTGTGGATTGCACACAATGTCTGCGTGGCAGCGTCCACCTCGGAGACTATGCAACAGGTTCTGCCCTCGCCCGCGCCGGAGTCATCAGCGGCTTCGACATGACCGCCGAAGCCGCGCTGGCAAAACTATCCTATTTATTCAGCCAAAATTTGCCTGTCGAAGAAATCAAAAGACTGATGCAAACGGACCTGCGCGGCGAACTGACCATCTGATTGGTTTTTGCAATTCGACCAGCCGTTTCACGACTCCGCCGCAAACTGATTGCCCTTTCCACAGGCCTTGACCGCTCCGCGCCGGACATCCGGCTGGTGAAAATCGAAGCTTACTGCGCGGACGAAAGGTCGAGGAAGTTCCTGAGAAGTTGCCCGCCATGCTCGGTGAGGATCGATTCAGGGTGAAATTGCACGCCGTAGGTTGGGTGCTGACGGTGTTTGATCCCCATGATTTCGCCTTCATCGGTGCGGGCAATGACTTTCAGGTCTGCGGGGATGGGTTCGTAAACGATCAGCGAATGATAGCGCATGGCTTCGAAGGGATTTGGAATGTCTTTGAATATCCCCTGTCCGTCGTGAATGACAGTCGATGTTTTACCATGCATGAGACGCGGCGCTCGGTCCACCCGGCCGCCATGGATTGCGGCGAGGCATTGGTGTCCGAGACAGACTCCAAGCACCGGGATTCTGCCCGTAAAGTATTCGATCGCTTCGGGTGAGATGCCGCTGTCCGCGATGGGTCGGCCAGGCCCGGGTGAGATGACAAGATGGCCGGGGCGGAGGGCGATCAGTTTATCGAGGGTGATCCGGTCGTTACGATAAACGCGAATATCCGCGCCGCTTTCCCCAAAGTATTGGACGAGGTTGTAGGTAAAGGAGTCGTAGTTGTCTATCAGAACCAGCATGGATGGAAAGGAGGAAATAAGGAACGGGTGGCAGGGCGGCGACGGTTGTCAGCATGAGATTGGTTTTGGGATTCACAGGCGCTCCATCGGTTCACCCAAAAGGCAGACAAATGGCGAATCGTCAAGCAAACTCGCCCTGCGCCATGAGCACGCTTTTGCCGCCGACAAAGATGTTGATTTTCGTTCCTCTTTGCTCCGCCTTCAACAACAACAGCGACGGCCTGCCGATTTCGTATCCCTGCTCGCTGCGGACGTCCACATTTTCGCGCCCGAAGTAATGATGTTTCGCCAGATACCCAGCCAGGCATCCGTTGCCGCTGCCCGTTGCCGGGTCTTCGGGGACACCATAGTAATCTACAAAGACCCGCACACTGATGTCGTTCTGTGGTTCGTGAGTTTCAGGGCAAAAGATCAGAATCCCCTTTGCCACCGTGTTTTGAATTAGAGCAAAATACCTGTCTTTGTTGACCTTTGCCTCTTTCAAAGCTGCGATGTTTTTCAACGGGACGATGAAGAACGGCAGTCCGGTCGAAACCTCTTCGATCGGGAAGCGGTCATCCATGTCGCCTATGTCCAATCCCAAAATATCGGCGAGGACTTCAGCCTTGTGTTGTCGACCAAACGTCGGCTCGACCTGCCTCATCCAGGAGTAGCCGTCCGCGCTGAAGGTGACGGGAATTTGTCCCACCTTCAGGTTGAGGGTCACGCTTTCGACGTTCCCGCCCAAAATCTCGTTGCGGATGATATGAGCCGTCCCAATCGTCGGGTGTCCCGCAAAAGGGACTTCCTCGTTGGGGGTGAAGATGCGCGCGTCGAATCCGCCGTTGACCTGCTCGTCGGAGAGGATGAAGGTGGTCTCGGAGAAGTTGATTTCACGCGCGAGTTTCTGCATTTCCCCGCTGGAGATGTCTGCCGCGCTCCGAAAAACAGCCAGTTGATTGCCCGCATATTTTTTCTCGGCAAAGACATCCAGAATATAGAAACGTTTCTTCATGGCTGCTCCTCTGAAATCAATTCATCCACCCCGCCACCATCTGGCAAAGCCTTTTTCGGCCGGCGGCTTGAGACTGGCGACTGCCTTTTCGACTTCCTCGCAAAACTTCTGTGCGGCTGGTTCCGATCCCATCCCAACATACCCGCGGACGCGATTTTTGGAATCTCTGACGAAGCCGCTGATTTCCAAACCACGATCCCTGTCAACGAGAGATGCATGAGCCTTGACCTGGATTTCCTTGAGGTCTGCGGCAGTCACTACCGGGGGGGACTGATCCCCTTTCCGAGCCCAGATCAACAACCCGGCGGTAAGCAGCATCCCGGTATGAATGGTTGCATCCTCGTTGCTGGTCAACAGGGAACCCAGCCAGCCTGAACTTTTCCTTGTGGAGACAGTCTCACAGCAGAGCAGGTTTTCGGTCTCAGGGTCTCCCAGATTTTGTTCCCGAAAATAGTTTTGGATTGCCCGCCGCAAATCAGGTTGTAATTGACTGACGGAACATTCCCGTGTAGCGCGGTTATAGTCGCTCATATTTTTATCCTTCGGCGCGGCGGCGGCGCCATTCCTCTTCCTGCGCCTTGTCCCGATGCCTGCCGTCGCAAAGCGGCTTGTTATACGAGTGCCCGCAATTGCAGAGGGTGACGCGGTTGCGCGTCATGAACGGCTGTCCATCGGAACGAACGATCTCGATGCCGCCCGTCACCCAGAGCGGACCGTCAATCGGACCAAACGATGTAATCTCGGTGGTGACGGCAATTTGTTGGGGCAAGTCAGGCTCGATATCCGGTCCATCGGCTTCGATACGATAGGTCAATGCCCCGGCCGGACAACGCTCGACCATCGCCATGACCAGCGCGCGCATCTTGGTGTCCTGCGTGGAAGCCACCATGCGGGACAGTCCCACATCGCTAAATTCACAATAGCCAGACAACATGCACAGGGGGGCGTCCTTTTCGACGATGATGCCCGTGCCGCGCGAAATCTCCGACCTGCGCGAACCAGCCGCGCTGGAGTCTGCATCTTCCGTGCCGTCGAACTCGACTTGTTCGTGGGCGTCGTCGCAAAAAGGTTTGTTGCCCGATTGTCCGCAGCGGCAGAGGCGATACCCTTCCCTGCTGACGGGAATCCCGCCGTCCTTGCGCCAGGTCAGCGGCTCGCCATGCTCGGAGACCACCTGCGTTTTGCGCACCAAAGGAATATCGCCCTCGACCACATACGGTCCGTTTTGGGTAATCAATATCCGTTTGCGATTGGCTGTGTTGTTCGCGTCATCTGTTGCCATGATTCTTCTCCATAATTATTTACCATTTTCGTAAGGCATTGGTGCGTAAAGATTTGACAAAAGAGGCGTGAGTATGTAACTTTGGGTTTATGCCTAAACTTACAACAACACACTCACGCCCAAAAGCATTATACCGTGTCAAGAATT
>DAOUAS010000066.1:0-5563 GCA_034433295.1 Anaerolineales bacterium
ATTCCCCTGTCCACCAGCATTTTGGCCGTGACCACCGAATGGCATGGGTTGTTTTGGAGCAATCCCCAACCAACTTACGGGATAAACTTTTCGGATTTCAGCGTGACCTATGGTCCCTGGTATTGGATCCATCTCGCTTATTCCTATTTGTTGATTTTAGCCGGCACCATCGTTGTTTTTCGCGCAGTCCGCCGCTCGAAGGGATTGCTGCGCAGGCAGGCGGTTGCCCTGATCGTTGCGGTGTTGACACCCTGGCTTGGGAACATCCTTTACTTTTCCGGGTTCAACCCGATTCCCTACCTTGACCTGACCCCCTTTGCTTTCACGATTACCGTCTTTGCGCTGACCTGGGCCATTCTTGGATTTCGCCTGGTTGAACTTGCGCCGGTTGCCCGCGACCAGATCGTGGAGGAAATGAAAGATGGGATGATCGTGCTGGATGCCGAAAACCGCATTGCGGATATCAACCTGTCGGCCGAACGCATGATCGGGTTTTCCGCTTCACAGGTGATCGGGAAACCGGCCGCTGAGGTTTTGGCGCGTTGGCCGGATCTTGTCGAGCGCTACAGCCAGTCCACCGATGTGCTGGAGGAGATTTCCATTTTCCGCGATGTTTCCCCGATCTGGTTGGAGTTGCAGATTTCCCCTTTGCATGACCGTCGCACAAAGTTTCTTGGCCGGGTAATCGTCATGCGCGATATCACCACCCGCAAGGAAATGGAGAACGCGCTATCGGACGCGCTCGAGAAGGCGCGTGAGGCCAGCCGGTTGAAAAGTCAACTGCTGGCAAGGGTCAGCCACGAACTGCGCACACCACTGGGCGGCATTCTCGGATTTGCCGAGTTGCTGCAGATGAATTCCTTTGGCACACTGGACGAACGCCAAAAGTCCGCCACGGGACAGATCATCGAAAGCGCCACCTACCTCGACGGGATCATCAACGAACTGCTCGACGAAGCGCAGCTTGAATCCGACGCGTTGATCTTAAACCATGCTCCATTTTCGTTGAGCGACCTTTTACAGAAAGTAAGGGAGGATGTGTCCGGGCAGGCGCAAGAAAAAGGTCTGGTTTTCAGTACCAGCCTCGCCCCTGAACTGCCAAAATTATTATATGGCGATGAACGACGTTTGACTCAAATCCTCAACAACCTTGTGAGCAATGCCATAAAATTCACCGCCAAAGGCCGGGTGGATTTAAGCATCCATAGACCCGCCGCCGATAAATGGGCAATCAGGGTTTCGGATACCGGTCCCGGCATTTCCGAAGAAGCCCAGACATACATCTTTGGCGCATTCCGCCTGGTCAACACCGCAATTATTCATGAGAATCGCGGCGCGGGACTGGGGTTGTCCATCACCAAACAATTGGTCAAATTGATGGGGGGTCAAATTCAATTGGAGAGCAAAGTGGGCGAGGGAAGCACGTTTATCGTTACCCTTCCGCTGATGGAAAAGTAAGCTCCTTACTTGACTTCCATCTTGATCAACCACTTCACCCAATAAGCGCCCAGTTGGACTGGAAAAGCCGCCCGCACCGGGAATCCATGCAGGATGGGAATAGGTTGTCCGCGCAGTTCGTAGGCCAGAAAACTTTTCTCCGACATGGCAACATCCAACCCGACGAGGGGGGCGTAACCATCGATGCCAGTCAAGCGGCAAAATCATCATAACAATGGCGGGATGACGGAGGGGAAAGTCCAAATTCGCCCTGAACGGTTGCGGTGTCAGCCGTTTTTTATTGCCAAAACTGAATGTAAAATAGACTTGACATTATGTAATTTATGAATTACTATATGTATATATAAAATTACTAAAAGTAACTAAAACAATACAGAAAGTAATCAAAACCATACAAAAAGAGGTCAAAATGTCATATCAAGAGAAAAATATCACGGTTTCTTTAGTCAGCCATCTGCTGATTGGGGTCTACTACCTATCTCGCTTGTTCCAAATGCAGCAGGCAGGCGGACTGGTCGCGGCGAAGGTTTTCAGCCTGTGGGCAGTCGTCATCGTGGCAACTATTGTGGTGAACATCATCGGCAACATCCTCACCCACATTTTGCTCAGCATTGTCCATGCGATCAAAACGGGGTCGGAACATGTGGAAAAGTACGTCGAGGACGAACGGGATCACCTGATTGGTCTGAAAGGCGACCGGGTTTCCTACATTTCGTTTTCGATTGGGGTGTTGATCGCCATGCTGACCTTCGCCTTCGGCCAACCGCCGCTGGTGATGTTCAGCCTGCTGATTCTCTCGTCCATCCTTGCCGAAATCATCGGCGACCTGTCGCAATTGTACATCTATCGAAAGGGATTCTAAGATGGATAAACACAAGGTCAAAAACAACGTTCGGAAGTTGAGATTCAATCATGACGAAATGACACAGGAACAACTGGCGGAAAAAGTCGGCGTGACGCGGCAGACTATCATCGCCATCGAAGGCGGAAAGTACGCCCCCTCCCTCGAACTGGCTTTCAAGATTGCCCTCGTTTTCGGCGTACCGTTACAAGAAGTGTTTTCGTATGAACTTGAAGGAAATGAAAAATGAATACATATAGAATAAATGCAGTGATGGCAGGCGCCCTCTACTTCCTGGGGACAGTCTTTGGGATTTCGGGCGCGGTCATTGGCGGCGAAGTGCTTAGCTCGATCGTTTCCAGCAAACCGCTTGTCGGTGTGGATATGTTGGGATTGGTTGCCGCCAATTCGTCCCGTCTTACCGGGGGCGCATTTTTTACCCTCATGATGGGGATTTCGCTGGTGGCAATGACGGTTTTCCTCTACCCGATCTTTAGAAAAGACAGCAAAGAACTGGCGATGGGGATGGTCATTTTCCGTGGGGCGTTGGAAGGAACCCACTATTTTGTTGCGACCCTGGGCATTTTGTCGCTGATCGCGCTCGGCAACGAATACATTGTCAGCGGAGCGGATTCGGCTGCTTTGCAGTCCATGGGCAATGTCTTGTATAAATTTCTGGACGTCGAAGCCCCGGTCGGCGCCATCATTTTTCTCATCGGGGCCGCATGTTTATATATCTCCTTCTACCGCACCCGGCTGATCCCCCGCTGGTTGTCTGTCTGGGGCTTGATCGGCGTGGTTCCCTATATGGCTTACGCCCTGTTGCATTTCTTCCACACGGATAACGGCATTGGTTTTTATCTGCAAATGGCGCTGGCGCCGCAGGAAATGGTCATGGGAGTCTGGCTGATCGTCAAGGGCTTCGATCCGTCCGCTGTAAAAGCGATGGCATAGAGAATTGGAGAGCATTATCATGAAAGCAATTACTTTTACCGAATACGGTTCGCCCGATGTTTTGAAAATCAAAGAGACTACGAAGCCCGCGCCAAGGGACAATGAAGTTTTGGTCAAAGTCCATGCGACCTCTGTCAACTTCGGGGACCTGATGGCGCGAAATTTTGGCAATATCACGCCCCGCGAGTTCAATATGCCAGCGCCGCTGTATCTCCCTTCGCGCATGGCGTTTGGATGGAGCAAGCCCAAGATCAACATTTTGGGAAGCGAACTGGCAGGGGAGGTCGAAGCGGTCGGCAAGGCTGTGACGAAGTTCAAAACGGGTGACCGGGTCTTTGCGTATCTTGGAATGAACATGGGAGCTAATGCCGAATATGTCTGCATCCCCGAAACTGGGACTGTGACGCTCAAACCCGCCAACTTGACTTACGAAGAAGCTGCCACCCTGCCTTACGGAGCGGTCATGGCTGTGAGCCTGCTGGGGAAGGCAAACCTCCAGCGCGGACAAAAGGTCCTCATCAACGGCGCTTCGGGCGGAATTGGCTCGATGGCTGTCCAACTCGCCAAACATCTCGGCGCGGAAGTGACTGGGGTCTGCGGCACGCCGCGATTGGGGTTCGTGAAATCCCTCGGCGCAGACAAGGTCATCGACTACACCCAAGAGGACTTCACCCAAAACGGCGAGACCTACGACCTGATTTTCGATATCCTCGGCAGGAGTTCGTTTTCGCGGGTCAGGCGCTCGCTCAAGCCAGACGGGATTTATCTTTTAGCCAGTTTCAAAATGAAGGCGCTGCTCCAAATGCTGTGGACTTCGCTCACGGGCAGCAAACAAAAAGTCATCTGCGCCTTTGCAAACGAGACAACCGAAAGTTTGGAGTTTGTCAAAAAGCTGGTCGAAGAAGGAAAGGTAAAAGCCATTGTCGATAAATCCTTCCCGATGGAGCAGGCAGCCGAAGCGCACAGGCACATGGAGGGCGGTCACAAGCAGGGGAATGTGGTTATCGCAATTCCATGATACGAAAGTAGGGGCGGACGGCCGTCCGCCCCTACGATGTTGGCAGGTGAAACATGAAATCAGAAACAATGTGGAATAAGTTGGCAAAAAATTGGGATACGCCGGGCGTGAGCCTCGGAGAGAACGATCTCAAAATTATCGAAAGGGCGAAGAAATATCTCAACGTCAGCAGTATCATCCTGGACTACGGCTGCGCAACAGGGTCCATTGCCCTTGAAATCGCAGGCATGGCAAAAGAAGTCCGCGGAATTGACATATCCTCGAACATGATCGAGATTGCAAAAAGGAAAGCCGATGAACGCGGAATAAAAAATATCGCCTTCACAAAAGCGACGATATTCGATGAACGTTTGGGAGAAGCAGCGTTCGACCTAATCCTGTCTTTGAGTGTCTTGCATTTGGCGGAGAATCCCGCGCAGGTGATGGACAGGATCAATCGGTTGTTGATGCCTGGGGGCGTATTCATCTCTGCGACGCCCTGTTTGGGAGAGGGGACATTCCCTGGCGTCCTGATGAGTGTCCCCATTTTTCTTTTATCCAAAACGGGGATTCTTCCCCCGATTAACTTTTTCAGCGGCTCCAGTTTGACGGCGTCGATTACGGATGCGGGCTTTCGAATTATCGAACAGGAAGATTTGTTAGTCCGTCCGGTGCGGGAGTGTTTTATCGTGGCGGGGAAAACGTAGCGAGCCGCGGCGCATGTCAACAAGGGCGCAATCACCGCGCCTTTGTTCTATTTTTACGGAGCGAGAAGCGGGGTCATGGGGTACATTCCTGTGTCTGTTTCATGAACACAGTTTAATACCCTGGTGATAAAGCGGAGGGTTAGTTGGGGGTTTCTTGGCAAATGTTATGTCTTGACAGGCGAATTTGAGAAAATCGTTCGGGGCGGTGTTCTAATTCATTTCCTGCCTGCCAGACAGCGCTCTCAGCAGGGTGTTTTGATCGGCGTATTCCAGGTCGCCGCCGACGGGGAGTCCGCGCGCGAGGCGGGTGACGTGGATGTCGAACTGCTTCAACTGTCCCTGCAAATATTGGGCGGTGGCGTCGCCTTCCATGCTGGGGTTGGTGGCGAGGATGATTTCCTTCACTCCCCCACTCGCAACGCGGAAGATAAGCTGCTTGATCTTCAAATCATCGGGACCAATGCCTTCGATGGGCGACAAAACTCCCTGCAAGACGTGATACTTGCCGTGGAATCCGCCTGTGCGTTCGAGCGCCAGCACATCCAGCGCTTCTTCGACGACGCAGATGAGCGAGCCGTCGCGTTTGGGCGATTCGCAAATCTCGCA
>DAOUAS010000067.1:0-3281 GCA_034433295.1 Anaerolineales bacterium
CTCTGCGCCGCAGTGGTGGTCAACGGACCTTCGGCGGAGGGCGTCCCTTCGGGGATGTTCACCGAAATGCTGGTGGCGGGCTTGAAAGGCTGCGTCGCGCGGAAGGCAAGCCAACGTCCTTCCTCGGCATTTTTCACCAATTGGCTCACTTGCTTGTCGGCGTCGATCTCCTCCTGAGTCGCCAAAACGAGGCTGACTTGCTCACTTCCCGCCGTGACTTGAATCTTCTCCAACACGGCGGCGGGGTCAATGCGCTGGTCGAAGGAAACGAAAAACAGCGGCTTGAGCGGCTGCGGGGTATCGCTGTATGGGTAAGTCGTCACCACGGTGGGCGGCGGGGTCTTGAACGTCCACGAGACTTCTTCGGCAAGGGTCTGTCCGCTGGCGGATTTTGTCCCCGCCGGAACCGTCACATGGTATTCCGTCGCCATCGGCAGGCGATCAAATAATTTTGAATCGGATTGGAAGGTCAAGGTGCGAGTTCCAAGCCAGCGCCATGTCCCAGGCAGAGACGGCTCGACTTTGACGGGAACATTGATATCCGCCAGATCGCCCAAAGTCCCAAGCGGAACCATTGGCTGGTTGAATGTGACACTGATGAACGGCGCAAGCGGGACGTCGCCTTCGGGAGCGAATCGCAGCACCTGAACGGGTCCCGTTTCCACGCTCGGAGCGGACACGGTTTCCTGAGGCGGAAACTGCTCCTCGACGGTTTGACCAGGTCGCGGCGGCGGCAAAGATTCCACGGGGCGGTTGAACTCGGTCTGCGAATCCGAATCAGGCGGAAGGTCAGGTAGGCGGGCGGCAATCGCGGCGATTTCCTCCGCCGAAAGCGGCTCGCCTTCCTGCGGAGGCAAGACTTCCACAGTCTCGGCTTGTTCCTCGCCTTCACTCAATTCGACTTGCAGGGAATATTTGTCATCTGGCATCGCGGTTCCTCCTGTTGTCGTCACATCAGGGGCGGGTGTGGTGGTTGCGCCGATTGGCGGCAGGACTCCCCCTGTGGAATGCGAGCGCAGAAACAGCGCCGCTCCGCCTGTGCATACCAGCAAAAGAATCCCCAAAATCACAAACGCCAGCGTTTTGTTACCCAATTTCTTTTTATTCTCAGTCATGACCGCAGCCCTCCTTTAGGGGATATGTCAGCACCATGACGCCCCAATAGGGAAGATGGTTCCCTTATAAAAAAGACCTGACAGGTTTCCACATGGCTCTATTGGAACAAGTCGCCTCTTGGTGAAACCTGTCAGGTATGGAGTTGGTTACATCTATCTCACCAGCAGTTCGTCCAGCACCTTCTTTGATGACTCTTCAATCGCCGCGTGCTGACTGCCGCCATGTGAGTCCATCGTGACGACGACGGGGAAGTCCTTGACTTCGATGATCCAGATGGCTTCGGGAACACCGAATTCATATTTATAAACGCCATGCACCTTGACCACGGTCTGGGCGATGTATGAAGCCGCGCCGCCGATGGCGTGGAAGTAAACAGCGGGAGTCTCCTGACAGCCTTTGAGGGTCTTGGCGCCCATGCCGCCCTTGCCGATGACGCCCTTGAGGTCGAAGTGCTTCATCACGTCCGCCTGATACGGCTCCTCGCGAATGGAGGTGGTGGGTCCAGCAGCGACGAATTTATAGTCTTTCGTGTCGAGTCCCGAAACGACAGGCCCGCAATGATAGATTAGCGAGCCGTTCAGAATCTTCTTCAATTCTTCGTACACCTGCAAATCATCGCCTTGCGGGGTGCGGGTCTTTTTGATGAAGGTTTCCATCATCCACTTGTGGGCGGTGTCACGCCCGGTGATCATCATGCCAGTCAGTTCAACCGCGTCGCCGACTTTCAAATCACGGATTACATCATCAGAGATTGGAGTGGTTATTTGTTTCATGGTTGGCTTCCTTTATCCGTCCTGAGCGAAGTCGAAGGACAGTCCGCGCTTCGACTTCGCTCAGCGCGAATGTTAATCGTAAATCACTTCCTCGCCCCTCACCGTCATCTTGCGGCGGCGATATGCCCAGCACATGTACGAGACCGAGACGAAGTATGAAGCGGGCAGGCGGCTCAAGCCAACGATCTTGGTATCCAGCACGGTGGTCTTGCCGCCAAAGCCCATGGGACCGATCCCCATCTCGTTGGCTTCCTTCGTCAATTGTTCTTCCAATTCAGCCAGTTTGGGGTCCGCGTTGCGCGTGCCCATCTCGCTGAACAAGACTTCCTTGGATTTGATGTACGAAGTGCCGCGATCTCCGCCGATGGCAACGCCCAAAATGCCTGGTGCGCAGCCCTGTCCCTGTGCCTTGTGGACGGCGTCCAAAACCACCTTGCGGACTCCAGCGAGATCACGTCCCGCGCCGACCGAACTATCGGGCATGGAATACTGCCGCCCGACGTTCTCGCATCCCCCGCCCTTGAGCATCAACTCGATGGTCAGGTCATCGCCTTCGACTTCTTCGAAATGGATGTAGGGGAAATCGTCGCCGCCGAGGTTGTTCCCTGTATTCTTGTCGTAAATCGCGTCCACGGCGTTGGGACGCATGTACGAACGTTTGGTTGCCTCTGCCAGCGCGGAGCGAATCTGCTCCTTGAGTTTCTTCGTGGACCAGCCCACGGGATAATGGACATAGAAGATCGGCGTGCCGGTGTCCTGGCAAATCGGCGTGGACTTCTCGCGGGAGAGATCGATATTCTTGAGGATAGTCTCCAGCGCGCCACGAGCAGCGGAACCGGGCTCCTCCTTTTCAATCGATGCCCGCAGGCGTTTTTCCACATCCGGCGGCAGGCTGGATGACGTGCGACGGATCAACTCGAGGATTTCATTCGTCAAATCTCGCATGGGGGGACCTCCAAAATTTTTATCAATCATAATCCCGAAGATATAAAAGTGCCATTGAAAAAAAAAGGGGGGTTAGTTCGATTGTTGTCTAACGACACCCCATAAATTCAATTCCCATTCGGCAATGCTTGTTGCTTTAGTTGCTTCAGCCTCTTTCCGGATCACCGAAATCCACTCGCTATACAATTTTATCGAGTCGAGTTTTGTCCAGGCTTCATTGATGTTCACAGATTGAAGAACAATCCTGTCAATCGGACAATGTGGGGGCGTATTCCAATTTTGCTCCAGACACCACATAAACTTTATGTACAGATTGAGCGCTTTTTGAACAGTTCCAATACGCAGGCGTCCATCAACAAGCGAGCAAACAAAATGATGGGATAAATCATCAGAAATTGCTGTTATCGTCTCAAGATGTCTCTCTTCTGTAATCCCAAGACGATATTG